>JADLET010000118.1 GCA_020845975.1 Gammaproteobacteria bacterium
AAGATCTGGATAGTCGATTCGCGGACTCTGGAGGTGCGCGGCGAGATCGACATCGGGAAAGGCGTAGCGCACCAGATGGTGGTGCTTGATCGCTAGGAGAATGTCATGTTCAGGATTGGTGAAATTGCCAAACAAGCCGGTGTTACTGTCGACACTATACGGCACTACACTCAGAAAGAGCTGCTCGCCCCAAGACGCGATCCCGCAAACGGATATCAGCTTTACTCCGTCGGCGATGTCCAGCGGGTGCGTTTCATCCTCCAGGCCAAGCGCCTTGGTTATACACTCAAGGAAATCGATGAGATCTTCAGTGAGGCGCGGCAGGGACATTCTCCCTGTCCCCGGGTGCGGGAGATCATCGAGGCCAGAATCGGAGAAAATCGGCACAGGTTAGACGAGTTGCATGCCGCGCAGACGCGCATGGAGAGAGCCCTCGAGCGCTGGAAATCCTTGCCTGACGGAATACCGGACGGTAATTCGGTGTGTCATCTCATCGAAACGGATCTTGAATAAGATGGGAGCTTGACCGTGGTGTTACTCCAAGGTTCTACACTCACGAATACGGACTGGAACCTAGTAGAGGCCGCGACGATGATGACGGTAACTGAATTGGCCAGGCAGGCCGAGGTGACGCCGGACACGGTGCGTTACTATCTTCGCCTCGGGCTGCTACAGCCGCAGTGGCACCCGAGTAATCGTTACCGCTTGTTCACGGAGGCCGATGCCAGACGATTGTGTTTCATTCATCGCGCGAGGATACTCGGGTTCTCGTTAACAGAGATCGCTGAGATCCTGATGGCGAGTGTGCGGGGAGATGTGCTCTGCCCTGAAGCGTGTCAAATCGTGGTCAATGGCGCCACGCGCAACCGAGCCAGGTTAGTGCGACTCGAGCGCGCGCAGGTTCTTTTAGACACGGCGTTGAAGACCTGGGAGGGTATACCAGGCTCCGTCCCGGACGGCCGCGCCATGAAGGCATTGATTGAATCGATAGGGCTTGACCAGAACCACTGAGGTCGGAAAACCCTTGGGTAGATTTAAGGATCGCCAGTCCACCAAAGTAAGAAGGAGAACAGACCATGAAACTGAAGCGCTTTGTGATTCCCGCTGCCATGTGTATTGCCATAGGATATTCCTCCGTCCAAGCCGACGACAGCCATCATCCCGACCAAGGGAATATGGACGGCCAGGCGGCTATCTCCACGCCCCAGACGAGCATGGGCATGAAGGATATGGGCCGGATGCAGGAAAGCATGCAGGCCATGCAGCAGACCATGGATCGTATCCACAAAACGGATGATCCCGATGAGCGTATGCGACTGATGCAGGAGCATATGCAACAGATGCACGAGATGATGGGCAACATGCGCGGGATGATGGGTCCGGGCATGATGATGCAGGGCGGTGCCAAGGGGAAAGGCGGTCCCAGCCAGATGGGTGACATGGCCATGGAGGAACGTCAAAAGATGGTGGAAAAGCGCATGGATATGATGCAGGGGATGATGGAACAGATGATGGAACAGATGATGGAGCAACAAGAAATGGCAAGACCCGGAAGGAATGACGCCAAAAGCCATGGCGAAAAGGATCAGCAGGGACAGTCACGAATGAAGTGAGCCGAGGTTATCAGGGGCGATCAATCGCATGATATGCCCCGTAGTCAACCTGAAGGGGACGATATGGTCGCGGTGAGGGATCCGGTGTGCGGCATGAACGTCGCCGAGGACTCAACGTACGTTGTTGAGCACGAAGACCGGCGTTATCGTTTCTGCAGCGAGATCTGCCTGCGTAAGTTCAAAGCCGCACCGTTGAAATACACCGATGGGCAGCCGGAACCCGATCATGCCTGTTGCAGCGGCGGCCATCGGCACGGCCATTCCGCGCGGGCGGTGACCGAGCCCGAGAAGGCGGATACTTCCGCCCTTTATACCTGCCCCATGCATCCCGAGGTCAGGCAAGAGGGACCAGGGAGTTGTCCGAAGTGCGGGATGGCGCTGGAACCCATGGGTGTTCCCGCGCCTGCCGCCAGGACCGAATACACCTGCCCCATGCACCCGGAGGTTGTCCAGGACCATCCCGGAAGCTGCCCGAAGTGCGGCATGGCCCTGGAGCCGCGCACCGTGGCGGCGGTGGGGGAAGAAAGCGCCGAATTGCGTGACATGAGCCGCCGCTTCTGGGTCAGCGCCGTGCTGGCCCTGCCGGTGTTTCTGAGCGCCATGGGCGCGGAATTCTGGCCCGAACGAATAGCGGAACTCATCAGTCCCAGGCTGCGCCAGTGGGTCGAAATGGCCTTGGCCACGCCGGCGGTGGTATGGGGCGGCTGGATCTTCTACGTGCGCGCCGTACAGTCGGTGATCAGTCGCAATCTTAACATGTTCACCCTCATCGGCCTCGGTGTGGCGGTGGCTTGGGGTTATAGCGTGGTTGCCGCCGTGGCGCCGGGAATCTTCCCGCCGTCGGTAATCAATGAGATGGGCGTTGTGCCGGTCTATTTCGAAGCCGCTGCGGTGATCACTACCCTGGTACTGCTGGGCCAGGTGCTGGAGTTACGCGCCCGCAGTCGCACCAACGCCGCTATCAAGCTGTTACTGGGCTTATCGCCCAAGGTGGCGCGTATCGTGCGAGAGAACGGCCGCGAAGAGGACATCCCCATGGAACAGGTGCAACCCGGCGACCGGTTGCGCATCCGTCCCGGCGAAAAGGTACCGGTGGACGGTACGGTAGTCGAAGGGACGAGCCACGTGGACGAATCCATGGTGACTGGAGAACCGATCCCGGTGGAAAAGCACGCCGATGTTAAGGTTATCGGCGCCACCGTGAATGGCACTGGAGGTTTGTTGATGGTGGCGGAAAAGGTCGGCGCCGACACCCTGCTGGCCCAGATAGTCCATATGGTGGCCGAGGCGCAGCGTACTCGAGCGCCCATCCAGAAGCTGGTGGATATCGTCTCCGGGTACTTCGTGCCGGCGGTGGTGATCGCTGCCGTGCTCACCTTTATTATCTGGAGTCAGTGGGGACCGGAACCGCGCCTGGCGCACGGGGTGATCAACGCCGTGGCCGTACTCATCATTGCCTGTCCCTGTGCCTTGGGTCTGGCCACGCCCATGTCCATCATGGTGGGTACCGGCCGCGGCGCCATGATGGGCGTGCTGTTCAAGAACGCCGAAGCGCTCGAGGTGCTGCGCAAGGTGGACACCCTGGTGGTGGACAAGACCGGCACCCTCACCGAGGGCCATCCCGAGTTGGTGAGCGTGACGCCGGTCGAAGGTGTCGATGAGAAGGATATCCTGCGTCTGGCCGCCAGCATCGAGCGCGCCAGCGAGCATCCTCTGGCCGCCGCCATCGTGCGCGGCGCGGAGAAGCGCAGTGTACAGCTTGCAGCCACGGAGGATTTCCAATCGGTCACCGGCAAAGGCGTCACCGGCAGGGTGGAGGGACACAAGGTTGCCCTAGGCAACATCAAATTGTTGCAGGACCTTGGGATCGATGCGGGTGATCTGCCCGCGCAAGCCGACACCCTGCGCGCCGAGGGTCAGACCGTAATGTTCCTGGGCGTGGATGGTCGCGCCGCCGGTCTCATCGGCGTGGCTGATCCGATCAAGTCGACCACGCCGGAGGCGATTAAATTCCTTCATGACGAGGGTATTCAAATCGTCATGCTCACCGGGGACAGCCGCAGGACCGCCGAGGCGGTGGCCGCCAGGCTGAACATCGACCGGGTACAGGCCGAGGTGCTGCCCGACCAGAAGGCAAGCGTGGTCAAGCAGCTTCAGGCCGAGGGCAGAATCGTCGCCATGGCCGGGGATGGTATCAATGACGCACCCGCGCTCGCCCAGGCCCAGGTGGGCATCGCCATGGGTACCGGCACCGACGTCGCCATGGAGAGCGCCGGGGTGACTCTGGTCAAAGGCGACTTGCGGGGCATCGTGCGTTCCAGAAGGCTCTCGCGCGCCACCATGCGCAACATCCGTCAGAACCTGTTCTTCGCCTTCATCTATAACGCCGCTGGCGTGCCGCTGGCCGCCGGGGTGTTGTATCCCTTCTTTGGCCTGCTGCTCTCGCCCATCATCGCCGCGGCGGCCATGAGCTTCAGTTCGGTGTCTGTTATTGCCAATGCCTTGCGGCTGCGGCGTGTGACTCTGTAAGTGGCGTGGTGAACCATGGCGTACAGAACACGGAAGGAAAATGGACAAGTGCATTGCCACAGGGAAGTCGTATTGTCATGTTTTGCGGCAGATTGGCCGTGAAATCGCGGCGCTAGGGCAACGGGATGCATGAGTTTCTCGTACAAGGTGTCGGATATGTCGTGCCTTGGATCGAGGCGGTAGGCATTGTTATCGTCGCGTGGGGAGTGTTCGAGGGATTGGCGCGCCTGGGTAGACGTGTTTGGGCTGTTGCCGCACAAGGTGAGACGCAGTGGGAGTTTAGCGACATCCGGTTTGCCATCGGCGAAAAGATGGTGCTGGGGCTGGAGTTTTTCCTTGCCGGCGACATCATTCAGACCATCGTGGTGCCGACCTGGGAGTCCCTTGGCACTCTTGCCGGCATCGTGGGGATACGCACCATTATTGTCTATTTTCTATACCGGGAAATAAACGCGGACAGGCGTGAACCAAGAAGAAATCCTGATGATAGATTGAGAGGGAAAAAAACATGAATAATTCGCATCATGACGTATCACCACCGTTCTGGCGTTCCCGCACAGGGCTTGCGCTGATCGGTTTTGCCGCCGTCGCCGGTTTTTTCCTGCTCAGGGAGCAGAATGCCCACGTTGTGGCCTGGCTGCCCTGGTTGTTTCTGTTCGCCTGTCTACTGATGCATGTTTTCATGCACGGCGGGCACGGTAAGGGACACCGCCATGACTGAATCGTCCGGTTACGGTCTGTGGTCACTGGTGATCATCAATTCGCTGGTGTTTATCTTTTTTGCTTTCAGTTTTTTCAAGCCTCAGACTAAACGCGATTGGCGTTCCTTTGGTGCCTTTTCGGCGTTTCTGGTGGCGCTGTTCACCGAGATGTACGGCTTTCCCCTGACCATCTACTTCCTGTCCGGCTGGTTGCAGAGCAATTACCCGGAGGTGGATTGGTTGTCGCATGATGCCGGTCATCTGCTGGAGATGCTGTTCGGCTGGAAGGCCAATCCACATTTCGGGCCGTTTCATATGCTGAGCTTCGCCTTCATTGCCGGCGGTTTCTGGCTGCTTTCCGCGGCCTGGTACGTGCTTTATGCGGCGCAGAAGACCCACACGCTGGCGACGAGCGGCCCCTACGCGCGTATCCGCCACCCGCAATATGTGGCATTCATCATGATTATGTTCGGTTTCCTGTTGCAGTGGCCGACGATCCTGACGCTCGCGATGTTTCCAGTGCTGGTTTATATGTACGTCCAGTTGGCGCGGCGCGAGGAGCTAGAAGTACGGCGAGAGCTCGGTGATGTCTACGACCGGTACGCCGCGACGACACCGGCCTTTATTCCGCGCTGGGGCGGGCAAGTCGGCATGAGACCCGGCTGAGTTTGCAAGGTCGGGCTTTGCGCAACAGACGTAGGGTTTCGGTAGGGTTTCGAGACACATCTTTCATTGATTAGACACATCAAGGAGGAACGACCATGGCGAAGAATACAAAGTTCGCAGGCGAGCAGCCGACAGTTGGGTCAGATAAGGGAAGTGGTGTTGTGCGAAAGAAGCCCGCTACTAGGAAAGGGCCGACGCCGCGGAAGTGCTCCGATGATGAGCGGTACAGGATGATTGCCGAATCGGCATACTACCGCGCGGAACAGCGCGGCTTTCAGGGCGATCTGGCGCTGGATGACTGGCTGCGGGCGGAGGCAGAGTTGGATGCCTTATTATCCAAGGACGAATAGACCGTTATGTCCGGGATAGACGAATTCAACCACGTACCGCGCATCGCCTACTTTTCTATGGAGATCGCGCTCAGGAATGAGATCCCCACCTATGCCGGCGGTCTTGGCGTCCTTGCCGGTGATACGCTACGCGCCGCGGCTGACATTGAAGTGCCCATTGTGGCGGTGACGCTGGCCAGCACAGCGGGCTACTTCCGCCAGACGCTCAATGCTGAAGGCAAGCAGGACGAACAGGAAGATCCCTGGGAACCCGCAAAGTGGGCGGTACTCCTTGACGCCATCGTTGCTGTCACCATCGAGGGTCGGCGAGTCTGGGTTGGGGGGTGGCTCTATGTGCTCAAGGGACACATGAACGGCACCCAGCCGGTGGTGTTGCTTGACACGGACCTGGAACAAAACAGCGCCGAGGATCGCGCCATCACGCGGAACCTCTATGGCGGTGACCAGGCCTACCGGCTCAAACAGGAGGTTGTACTCGGCATTGGCGGGATACGCATGTTGCAGGCCTTGGGTTTCCAGCTGCGTCAGTACCACATGAACGAAGGGCACTCGGCGCTTTTGGCGCTGGAGTTGTTGCGCCGCTATGCCTATCCACCGGAAGATATGCGCCCGGGCGAATCGCCTTATGACATACCCCGTGTGCGCGAGTTGTGTTGCTTCACCACCCATACCCCCGTGGAGGCGGGGCATGACAAGTTTGGTTATGACCTGGTGAAGCGCATACTCGGCGAATACTTCGATCTGCCCACGTTGCAGCACCTGGCCGGCGCCGAGAATCTGAACATGACCCGCCTGGCCCTGAATTTAAGCGAATATATCAACGGCGTTGCCCGGCGTCATGCTGAAACCTCCCGCCACATGTTCCCCGGTTATCGTGTTCATGCCGTGACCAACGGCGTGCATCCGTTTACATGGACCAGTGAGCCTTTCCGAAAGCTTTACGATGCACACCTGCCAGGCTGGTGCCATGAGCCGGAATTATTAATGCGCGCGGACTGCTGCCTTTCCGATGAGGCCATTCAGTCCGCACACAGAGAGGCGAAACAACAGCTCATCGCCGAGGTCATGTCGCGGACGGGGATCCCTCTGTCAGTCGAGCATTTCACTGTCGGTTTTGCCCGCCGCATGACGGCCTACAAGCGACCTGACCTGCTTTTTTCCGATCTTGAACGGTTGAAGGCGATGGCTAGGCGCTACCCCATTCAGATCGTACTGGCGGGCAAGGCGCATCCTCAGGATGAGCCGGGCAAACACCTGATCCAGGCCTTGCACGTACATTTGCGTGAGCTTCGAGGCGTTATCCCCATCGCCTATCTGCCCGACTACGACATGGCCACGGCTCTGGCGCTGGTGTCGGGCGTGGATGTCTGGTTGAACACGCCATTGCGGCCGATGGAGGCGAGCGGCACCAGCGGCATGAAGGCCGCGTTCAATGGCGTGCCTCATCTGAGCGTACTGGACGGCTGGTGGGTCGAAGGGTGCATCGAAGGGATTACGGGGTGGGCGATCGGCGATGATGCCTCATCCGCCAACGGTGACGATGCGAGGCATCTCTATCAGAAACTGGAACAGATCATCCTGCCGCTTTACTACCAGGATCGCACGGGATGGACAGCAGTCATGAAGGGCGCCATCGCCAAGTGCGCTTCTTTCTTCAACAGTCAGCGCATGATGCGCCGTTATGCCAGCGAGGCGTATATGCAATGAGCCGGAGAATAGAACGACGAGGGAACGAAACATGGAACATCGATGGAAAGAACGCTGCCCGGTGTCGCTGGATGTGGTCGTCCGTAGTCGTGACGGCCTGACGCTGCATGGCCGGACACGTGATATCTCGCCGGACGGCATGTTCATTCGACTCGGCCGTCAGTCCGTATCGAAGAATACAGTGGTCGAGATCGAGGTTCCACGCTGTGGCTGCTTGCACGGTTGGGTGTTACATGTCGGAGATGAAGGTATCGGCCTGATGTTCCGTTCGATCGGCAGTCAGGAGAGACGCCTGCTCGATCAACTTCTCGCTGGGGCGGCGCGTCCTAGTGAAAGGTAATGGTGGGTCATAAAACTCGATCTATCTGCGCATTGAGGAAAACGCAACCTGTAAAAGAGAGCGGAACTGGCGAGGACAGCATATTTGAGAGGGTGCGCCTATGGACGGTTTATTGACATTTTTGATCTTTGCGGGCTTGTTCTACGTCATGATGCGTTTCGGCTGCGGGGCTCACATGGTGCATGGTCACGGGGAGCATGGCAGCCACAGTGAGGACGGGGTGAAGTACATCGATCCAGTCTGTGGCATGGAGGTGGCGAAGGACATGGGTTACGCAAAGGCGCATGAAGGTGAGATGTACCGTTTCTGCAGCCGAAGCTGTCTCGACAAGTTCGACGCCGATCCCGGGCGGTATCTCAACAAACCCCTCGAGAGGAGTGACAACGGGGAGGGCATGTCATGAACAAGGGATTGCCACTATTTGCCGTAGCTCACGCCACCAGCCTGTTCTTCGTCATCACCTTCTCTCTGTGCGTAGCATTCGATTTAGTCTTTCCCGAACACGCCATGTACCAGGCCTGGCAGAAACTCCTGCCGGGCTTCGTGTGGTTGAGTTGGAAGAACTTCTTTCTCGGTCTGGTCGAGGCCTATGGTTACGGCTGGTACGTCGCCCTGGTATGGGTGCCTCTATATAACGTATTCGCGGCGCGGGCCGCGCAGCGCGGGGGAAGGACATCTCCATGAACAGCTGCGTGCAAGAAGGCGGCGGAGGGGCGCGGGACGCTACGCAACACGAGATACGCTTTCACGGCCGCGGTGGACAGGGCACGGTGTCGGCGGCAGCGCTGCTGGCGCTGGCGGCCTTCGAGGACGACTACGAGTCCCAAGCCTTTCCCAAGTTCGGCTCCGAGCGGCGCGGCGCGCCGGTGGAGGCCTATGTGCGTATCAGCCACGTGCCCATTCGTGCCCACAACCAAGTCTACACACCGGACGCGGTGGTGATTCAAGATTCGACCTTGCTGCGTTCGGAGCCGGTGCTTCAGGGTTTAAAAATCAGGGGATTGATCGTGCTGAACAGCGAACGGCAGCCGGACGGCTTTAACGATGATCACAGTGATTTTCGCTGGCTTTGCCTGCCCGCCAGCCGCATTGCTGAGAAATATCTGGGACGTCCCTTGCCTAACACGGTACTGCTGGGTGCCTTGGCAGCGGGGTCGGGATGGGTGAGCTTGTCCGCACTGGAACAGGCGGTGACGAGCCACCTGGCAAAAAAAGGCGAAGACATGGTGAAGGTGAATATTGAAGCGTTACGCGAAGGTTATCGTTTTGCCTCTCAAGGCGAGGAAGTGGCCTCATGAAGAGTCTGCTGGAAGGCTCCCGCGCGGTGGCCGAGGCGGTGCATCTGTGCCGGCCGCAGGTGATTGCCGCCTATCCCATTACACCGCAGACCCATATCATCGAACACCTGGCTCAGTTTGTCGCTGACGGAGATTTATCCGCCATGTTCATTAACGCCGAGAGCGAATTCGGGGCCGCGTCCATAGTGCTGGGTGCTGTGGCCAGCGGGGCGCGGGCGTTCACCGCCTCCGCTTCGCAGGGCCTGCTGCTGATGACCGAGGTGCTGTACAACATTGCCGGGATGCGGTTGCCAGTGGTCATGGTTTGCGCCAACCGCGCGGTGGGCGCTCCCATCAATATCTTCAGCGACCATCAGGACAGCATGAGCGTGCGCGATGCCGGCTGGATTCAGCTCTATGTGGAAAGCAATCAGGAGGCGGTGGATACCGTCATTCAGGCTTACCGCATCGCCGAGGCCTGCGAACTGCCGGTGATGGTGTGTATGGACGGTTTTTTTCTAACCCACACCTTCGAGCCGGTGGAGATCCCCCAACAGACCGCCGTAGACGAATTTCTGCCACCGTTCCACTTTGCCCGCGCCCTCGATCCCTCCCGCCCCATGACCCTGGGCGGTGGCAGCGAACCGGATAATTACCTGGAGTACCGCGCCGGCCAGCATCGAGCTATGGAGCAGGCTCGTGATGTGATTGAGGCCATCGACGCCGATTTCAGCGACCACTTTGCCCGCGGCTATGGCGGACTGGTGGACCCTTACCGGGTGGCAGGTGCGGAAACCGTCACGGTCACGCTCGGCTCCACCATGGGCGCGGTGCGCGACGTCGTGGATACGCTGCGCGAGAACGGGATGGCGGTGGGCGCCCTGCGCCTGCGCTGTTTCCGGCCTTTTCCCGCGCAGGCATTGATCCATTGTCTTGCTGGCGCGAAGCGTATCGTGGTGCTGGAAAAGGCCTTCAGTGCCGGGGCGGGTGGTATCGTCACCGGTGAATTGCGCGCGGCGCTGCATCAGGCGGGCCTGGCGACGCCCGT
The DNA here is from genome assembly GCA_020845975.1 of Gammaproteobacteria bacterium. Taxonomy (GTDB): domain Bacteria; phylum Pseudomonadota; class Gammaproteobacteria; order SZUA-140; family SZUA-140; genus JADJWH01. The sequence continues at coordinate 10,232 of JADLET010000118.1, forward strand.
CGAGGGCGTGATCGGCGGCCTCGGCGGCCGCGATCTGACGCCGGCGGTGATCGAGGCGATTTTCCGCCGCGCGGCAACGGGGGCGTCGTCCGTTGCCTGCCGCTTCGCCGATCTCAACTCAGATGCAGCGCCGTCAACTTAGGAGGCCTAGCCATGGATACGCGGGATGCCTTTCGACACAACGTGCTCACCTCCGGCCACCGCGCCTGCTCCGGTTGCGGTGAGGCGATGGCGGCGCGCATGGTCACCGATCTGATCGGGCCAGAGGCGATCTATGTTAACGCCACCGGCTGTCTACAGGTTTTCTCCACCCACAACCAGCAATCGGCCTGGCAGGCACCGTGGATCCATTCGGTGTTCGCCAACGCCGCAGCGGTGGCCTCGGGTGTGGAGGCGGCCTTGCGCGCTCGCGGTGAAGATACACCGGTGATTGTGCAAGCGGGCGACGGCGGCACCTTCGACATCGGACTGCAATGCCTGTCCGGCATGATCGAACGCGGCCATGATGTGCTGTTCGTCTGTTACGACAATGAGGCCTATATGAATACCGGTGTGCAACGCTCCAGTTCCACGCCTCATGCGGTGCGCACCACCACCTCACCGCCGGGCCGGGTGAGCGAAGGCAAGCATCATCTCAAGAAAGACCTGATATCCATCGTCGCCGCCCATCGTATGCCCTATGCCGCCACCGCCACGGTGGCCTATTTCCCCGACCTCAGGGCCAAGGTGGACAAGGCCATGAGGATTAAAGGGCCGCGCTTTCTCCATGTATTGTCGCCTTGTCCCCTGGGCTGGGATCACGATGCCGCGCTGTCGGTGACGGTGGCGCGCCTGGCGGTGGAGACCGGACTGTTTCCGCTGATCGAGTTGGAGTACGGCGCGGTGACCGGAGTGACGCGCCTGGCGCGGCAGCAGCCGGTGGAGGAGTATTTGAAGTTGCAGGGTCGCTTCAAGCATCTGTTCGCTGACAAGGGTGGCGCCGAGGAGATCCGCCACTTGCAGGCCCTGGCCGATGCCAACATTCGCCGCTATGGACTGCTGGATGCCAACACCGAATGGGATACCGACCGGGCATCCCAGACGCAACGCCACGGCCGCGGCGGCTATGCCGCATCGAGCCGGGAGGTCTCCCCATGAACCGACTGGCCATCGAACCCGGCAGCACCGTCGCTTACCACACCGGCGACTGGCGCAACCAGCGGCCGGCCTATCGTGACAAGTGGCCGCCCTGCGGGCAGACCTGCCCCGCCGAGGAGGATGTCCAGGCGTGGCTGGCGCTGGCGAGCGACCGGCAGTGGGAGGCGGCCTGGCGCACACTCACGGAACGCAATCCCCTGCCGGCGGTGATGGGGCGCGTTTGTTACCACCCTTGCGAGCGCGCCTGTAACCGCGCGCATCTGGATACGGCAGTGAACATCCACGGCGTCGAACGTCATCTTGGCGATCTTGCCCTCCAACAGGGTTGGCGTCACCGCCCGCTGACCGACCAACAACAGACGCAACAGGTGGCGGTGGTGGGCGCGGGACCGGCGGGTCTCTCTTGCGCCTTTCAGCTGGCCCGGCGCGGCTTTCCGGTGACGATCTTCGACGCCCAGTCGACGCCCGGCGGCACCTTATCCAGCGGCATCCCCGAATATCGCCTGCCCAAGTCGGTAATGCAGGGAGAGATCAACGCAATCCTCGCCCTGGGGATACAACTCAAGCTCAATACCCGCATCGGCGCTGATATCAGCGCAGACACCCTGCGCGAGGAGTTCGTTGCCGTCTTTCTCGCCGTCGGCGCCTTGCAGCCGCGCACCTACCCCGACGATGGTTACGGCGACCACAGCGTGATGAGCGGCGTTGATTTCCTGCGGCGCATCAACGATGGCGAGCGTCTGAGCCTGCCCGGGCAAATCGCCGTCATCGGCGGCGGCAACACCGCCATCGACGCCGCGCGCTGCGCGCGCCGTCTGGGTGCGGAGGTGACGGTAGTGTGTTCGCAGGATCCCCACGGCAGCCATGGGGGACATCCCGGTGCGGAGATACCCGCCTCCCTTGACGAGGTGAACCAGGCCGAAGCTGAAGGCGTGCGGCTGCGTTATCGCATGGGTGTACAGCGTTTGGTCCGCAGCGGCGCCCATCTGTCCGGCGTGGAGATCGCCCGCGTCGACCAGATCCACGACCGTCACGGCCGATTCAATCCAGTGTTGTTCGAAGGGACCGAGGAATTTCTGCCCGCCAGCTTGGTGGTCTTCGCCATCGGCCAGGAGGTGGACTGGAGGGGATTGGAGCCCTTGGTCCAAACGGAAACATCGGGAATCTTTGTCGGCGGCGACGCAGCGGGCAAACCGCGTTTCGCTGCCACCGCCGTTGGCAGCGGCTATCAAGCGGCCATGTCGATTATCGCGTTGCTCACGGGTGTTCCACCCCATTACGAACATCATGACAAGGCCGAGGTTACCTTCCGGGACATCAAGCCTCAGTATTACCCGCGCCAGGCCCGCCGAGAAGGTGCGCTGATGGCCGCGTCACCCGGTGAATTCAGCGAACGTGTGGCCGGACTTGGCAACGAGGCGGCGCATGAAGAGGCTGGCCGCTGCCTGAACTGCGGCATCTGTTTCCAGTGCGACAACTGCTGGCACTTCTGTCCCGACGCCGCGGTGATCAAGCAAGGTCAGGGTTACAGGATCGATGACGACTACTGCAAGGGCTGCGGGATATGTGCTGAGGAATGTCCTAGCGGACACATCGATATGGAACGTGTGGCTGGCTAGGGTTAGGGGCAGGAATATTTTTTAACGGATTTTTGCTGGTTTGGAAGGTAACCAGGCAGCAAAAAAATGCATCTGCCTCATCTGTAGACCGAATTCATCTTTAGAAAGGGAGACTTGTCATGATGTTTTTTGAGGACGGGCAGCATGGATGGTTAATGGCCGCGGGGATATTGCATTTGTTGATCTTCATGATACTGGCCATATTAGGTGTCGCTGTTATGGCGCAGTGGGTCATGCGTGGTGATCGTTCCGGTGCATCACAGTCCGTACAAAAGACACCGCTGATGATCCTGCAGGAACGCTATGCGCGAGGAGAAATCCAACGGGACGAATACGAAGAGAAAAAACGTGATCTTGGCGCTTGACACGCGGAGTGCAGGGCGATGGATTGACTGGCTCTATGGCAGAAACAAACATCGAAATAGACGATCCTGAAGGGTCTGTTCGGATTGCCGGAGCAGGCCCGGCGGGACTGGCCGCCGCCGTCACCCTGGCGCGAGCCGGCCGCCGGGTCATCGTGCACGAGACGCATCCGGAGGTGGGTTATCGTTTCGGATCGGACCTGCAAGGCTTGGAAAACTGGAGCACTGAACAGAACGTATTCGATATGCTGCGAGGCCTGGGGCTCGCAACGGGGTTCGCCGCCCTGCCTTGTGTGCGTGGCATCGGTTTCGACGCCTGGGGTGAACGCTACGATATCGTCGGAAAGAAACCGCTTTTTTATCTGGTGGAACGAGGTCCTGGACCGAGTACTTTGGACTCGGCCTTGCTCAATCAGGCGCGCTCACTGGGAGTGGAAGTGTGCTTCAACAGCCGGCTCGATCAGGTGGAGGGACCCGCCATACTCGCTACCGGACCCAAGACGGCGGACGCCATCGCAGTCGGTTATCACTTCGAGAGCGACTGGGACGACGGCTTTTGGATTATTTATGACGATGCCATCGCCCCCAAAGGCTATGCCTATCTCCTGATCATGAACGGCCGGGGTACTGTCAAGAGCTGTATGTTCACCGACTTCAAGCAGGAACAGCGGTATGTGCAACGCACCGTGGAGGCCTTTCAACGCCTGGTGGGTTTGGAGATGAAAAATCCTCAGCCCCACGGCGGCGCCGGTAATTTCCGCATCCCCGCGCGTGCGGTCACCGGTGTGCATCCGGTGGCGGGCGAACAGGCGGGATTTCAGGATTTTCTGTGGGGCTTCGGCATGCGCTACGCGATGATATCCGGCGTGCTGGCGGCACGCAGCCTGTTGCAGGGCGAGGACTATGATCGCTTATGGCGCAAGGAGCTGGGGTCGCAACTCTGGAACGGTCAGGTCAACCGGGCCATATTCGCTTCGCTGGGCAATCGTGGTTACCGCTGGTTTTTGCGCCGCAACCGGACAAGGCGGTGGGACGCACATCTTTTCCTTCACGGATTTTACCAGCCCTGGCCGGTAAAACGGTTGCTGTTACCCTGGGCACGCCGCCAGCTGCGTTCGCGGCGCAAGGACGTGAGCTGTGATCACATGGATTGTCATTGCGTATGGTGCCGCCACGGCGGTCAGGCCAGGGCGGGAACTTCATGTGAACATGAGCGTAAACCATGATGCGTGATCCCGTCTGTCTCATGGTGCTCGAACCCCGCAAAGCGGCGGCAATGGCCGAATTCAAAGGTTATGCCTATTACTTTTGTTCGGAGGGGCACAAGCAGAGCTTTATCTCTCGGCCTGAGCTTTATAGAGACGAGGCATCGGCCATGCGCCTGAACGTGGGTGTTATGGGCTCGGCGGACGATGATCACCCCGAGGTGGTGAGGGATCAGGTACGCGCCCTGGGTCATGCAATCGGGCAGCGCGGTTTCATCCTCATCACCGGCGCCTGTCCCGGCCTGCCCTACGAATGTGCCGTGGGTGCGCGGGGAGGAGGCGGCTGGTCGGTGGGCATTTCTCCGGCACTGAGCCTGGATGAGCATGTGCACAAATATCACTCGCCTATGGACATGTTCGATGTGCTGATCTATACCGGCAGCGGCCTCATGGGGCGCGAGGTGACCAACATCCGCTCCAGCGACATGGTGGTGATCGTGGGTGGGCGCTCCGGCACGCTCGGCGAGTTTGCCATCGCCTACGACGAAGGCAAATTGATCGGAGTGTTGCAGGGCAGCGGTGGCATTACCGAAGAGATCCCCGGCATCGTAGCCAGCTTCGGTGACAAGGACACCGGTGCGCGGATGATCTACGAAGCCGACCCCGCCGTTCTGATTGAGCGCCTGGTTACGATGTATATCGAGCAACATTACCGCCGCCCGTCCTGCTTTTGCGAAGAAACGGATACCGTGGGTGTGGGAGAAGAGGAACGATCGGCGATGAAATAATTTTTGGCGGATGGGTCGCCACAGTGGCAATGCACATGCATTGCAGCTGGCGTCACGTTCGGGACGGCGCCCCGTACAGGGGGCCGTATAACAGAGGAGGAGAGTGTCATGGTGAAAGATCCGGTATGCGGTATGGAGATCGCAAAAGAGAAGGCGGCGGCGCACAAAGAGCATGAGGGCAAGACCTATTACTTCTGCTCCGCGTCCTGTCGCGATAAGTTCACTGCTTCGCCACAGGATTATACCCAGAAGGAAGCCGGCGAAGATGCGCATAAAGGGCACGGAGGGTGTTGTTGAGCAGGATATTCAGCGCACATTTTTGGTGGAACGACATTTTTATTGACGTGTATGTTTCGTCGCCGTTGGCGGTCGTTGACCGAGGGTCGCGATGACTCCGTACAAGTAAGGTTTTGCCCAGACGTGCCTAAAATTAAGATTGTAGAGCTAGGGCGTCATAGATGAATGATGCGCTATGTTCGTTAGCGCACAGAATTTACCGACGCTTCTGCTCATCTTCTGTGTAGGTTTACGTTCAAGAACGGGCTTGACCCGGGTCCTACACCAAGGAGATAGGATGAGCTTTGATATGAGAGTGGGTGAACGTTCCGCCCCCGCTTGAAGAAAGAGGGAGGAAGGGCAACCTAAAACAGGTCACGTTTGTGTGGCTCATTTTTCTTTAGTGCCTTTTGTGGACGGTCGTTGCTGATATTCAGCTAAGAAGGGGCGTGTTATGTCATGGAGTGGCAGCAATTATGTTAGTGCCGTGGTGGCGCTTGCAATAGCGTCGGGAGTGGCGTTGAGCGAGGCGTGTGCGGCCGATGATATGGCCGGTCTGCAGGCCGAGGTCGATGCGTTGAAGAAACAGGTACAGGAGGCTGGTGAATGGCGGCGAAGTGATTCGATGGTCCATCTGTCAGGGTACGGAGCAGTTACTTATAGCGATGCGCAATCTGAGAATGGCGCCTACGACGGAGTAGTGTTCGCGCCCATCTTCCATTATCAGTACAAGGACCTGATGCTGCTCGAATCGGAGTTGGAGGTCGAGGTCGGTAAGGAAGGCGAGACCGAGTTCGCCCTCGAATATCTGGCGCTGGATCTGTTCTTAAACGATCACGTGACACTGGTGGCGGGCAAGTTCCTGAGCCCCATCGGACAGTTCCGCCAGAACCTGCATCCTGCCTGGATCAATAAACTGCCCTCGGAACCCCCCGGCTTCGGCCATGACGGAGCCGCGCCGGTCGCGGAGGTCGGCGCCGGGCTGCGGGGCGGCTTGCCGGCGAGCGGGGGGCGGTTGAACTATGCCTTCTATGTCGGCAACGGTCCGGAACTCGAGGCGGCCGGCGGGGAGCTGGAGGGGGTCCGGAGTGAAGGCATGACCCGCGACGAAGACGGCAAGAAGGTTCTAGGTGGCCGGCTCGGCTTCCAGCCCATTGCCAAGTTCGAAGTGGGCATGTCGGCTGCGACTGGCCAGGCCGCCGTGGCCCGGGACGCCGCTGGCGCGGTGGCCAGTGACCCGGCGCGGGACTATGACGTGACGGGGGTCGATTTCTCTGGCCAGATTTACGGTCTTGAGTTGCGTGGCGAGTATGTCCGGCAGAAGGCGGGTGCGGCGGCCGGCAGTGTCGCCCCCGACGCAGCGGCGTGGAAGGCTTGGTACACCCACGCCTCCTATCCGTTCCAGCCGGGCAAGTGGGAAGGCGTGCTGCGCTATACCGATTTCAGCATGCCCGATGCCAACCAGGGGCAGCGGCAATGGGCGGCCGGGGTCAATTACCTCTTCGCCCCCAGCGTGATCGCGAAGCTGGCCTACGAGAAAAATGACGGCGAGAGCGGCACCGCGGCGGATGCCGACAGGATTCAGGTGCAGCTTGCATACGGCTTCTGATGATATCTGGAGGGAATTGCTATGGCGGGTATCAGTAGGTTTCGGATTGGTGGTCTTATCGCGGCTGGTTTTGTGGCGGTGGCCGTCCTTTTTTACCAAGCGACGCCGCTCGAGGCTAGGGAGGCGGAAAAGCCGGGCGATTCCGTCCGCGGGGTCACGCTGTGGGCCGACAATTGCGCGCGCTGCCACGCGATGCGCGATCCCAAGGAATTTCGCGACGATCAATGGCGGGTGATCGTAAGTCACATGCGCGTGCGGGCCGGTCTTGGCGGCCAGGACGCGCGCGATATTTTGGCATTTCTACAGGCAAGTAACTAGGAGTGGATTGCATGGCAACAGGAGCGGCACTGATGAATACAACCTTTAAGCGGTCTCTGTTGGTGGCGTCCGCGCTGCTCGCATTCTTCATCATGCAGCGCGGTTGGGCGACAGACGACGTAGCGCGGGGCGAAGCGCTCTATAAACAGACCTGCGTGGCTTGTCATGGGGCCAGCGGTGCTGGCTCTCTCCCCGGGGTACCGGACCTGACCAAGGCAAGCGGTTCCCTTGCCAAGCCGGATGACGCGTTATTCAAGAATATAAAGGAAGGTTTTCAGAGCCCGGGCTCCGCCCTGGCCATGCCGCCTAAGGGCGGCAACCCGGCGTTGACCGATGAAGACATCCGCATCGTGATTCAGTATATGCGGAGTGCCTTCATGCGCTGAGAGCGGTGCCTTAACCGCCGGCTAAGGTGCGTAATGCTGGCTGGGTAGTTGATGGATCGACTGCCTAGCGACGAGGAAAACGGTTGGTGCGGACTTCGTCAAGACAGTTTCTTTCTGTTGAAAGAGGGAGGGGGTTAGGGATGAACGACATGGGTGAGCTGGCGGGATTGTCACATACGGCGGCGACCGTGCCCGGGCGAGGCGGCGACCCGTTCAGCGAGGCGGCATCCGCGGCGGCTCGGCATATCCTGGAACTGATCCTGGCGGACTACCGGGGGCCGGTGGCGGTCGATCTGTGGAATGGGGAACGGATCGTCGGCAACGATGATGCGCCCTGCGCCCTGGTCTTCAGGCATCCCGCTGTGCTGCGCGAACTGGTGCTGGATCGCGATCTGGTGCGCCTCGCTGAGTCCTACCTGGCGGGGGAAGTGGATGTGATCGGCGATTTCGAGGTCTTGTTCGACCTGGCGGAATACCTTCGCCGCCATGATCTGTCCTGGGCGGCGCGCCTGCGGGTGGTACCGGAGGCGCTGCACCTGCCGCGCGACGGGGTATTGTACGATCCTAATAAGATGCGTGACGGCCGGCCGGCACGACGCAACTCGCGGGCCAGCATCGCCCATCACTACGATGTAGGCAACGACTTCTACCGCCTGTGGCTGGACCCGGAAATGGTTTATTCCTGCGCTTACTTCCGCGATTCCGGTCAGTCGCTGGCCGCGGCGCAGTGCGACAAACTCGATTATCTCTGTCGCAAGCTGCGCCTGGCGCCGGGGCAGACCCTGCTCGACATCGGCTGCGGCTGGGGCGCTTTGGTGTGCTGGGCCGCGCGCCATTACGGCGTGCAGGCCCATGGCGTTACCCTGAGCGAGCAGCAATATACCTATGCGCTGGAGCGGGTGCGGCGCGAGGGTCTGGCGGACCGGGTGCGCATCGAGGTGCGCGACTACCGCGACCTGCCCGACGATGCCCGCTACGACCGGGTGGTCAGCGTGGGGATGTTCGAGCACATCGGCGTGGCCAATTTCCCCCTCTACTTCAATACCGTCAAGCGCGTGCTCACGCCGGGCGGCCTGTTCCTGAATCACGGTATCACCAACGACACCCGCTGGCGGGAGACGCCACTCACGCGTTTCGTGAATCGATATGTGTTCCCCGACGGTGAATTGACGCGTATCAGTGATGTAGTGGATGCCATGGAACAGGCGGGTTTCGAAATCATTGACGTAGAAGGGCTGCGCCGCCACTACGCATTGACCCTGCGCCACTGGGTGCAGGCATTGGAGGCGCACTACACGCAGGCGGTGGCGTTGGTGGGCGAGGCCCGCTACCGGGTGTGGCGCCTGTACATGGCGGGCGCGGCCTACTATTTCGAGGAGGGCAGCAGCGGGGTGCATCAGGTGTTGGCGGGACATGTCGGTGCGCCGATGGCGATCCCGCTCAGGCGCGATGACCTTTATCTCAAGGAAGTGGAATGAAAGATGTCGGATATGCGTTCTTGCCGAAACCCTTTGGCTGTATGCCGTCTTCCAGCGTGTCGGGCGGTGTGCAATCGCTGATTACCGCCAAGTACCCCGACGCCAAATTTCTCGCCATTGAGACCTCCAGGGATGGCGCGGTGAACATCTCCAGCCGTATCCAGATGGCGTTGTTCAAGGCACGTGAGTCGGCGCGGGCGGAGAGTTCGGCGCGGCGCTTAACGAAACGGCGTTGAGCGCAGCGGCCGCCGCGCGCAAACTTGCCGCGCGCGCAAGGCTGAAAAGCCCGACGCACTATCCCCGCCACCGCGTGGCGGGGACCGCGGCCAATGCCGTTTACGAACTGTCCTAGACGGCATGCTGTGCGGGTGAGTGTTATTTCGAATGGCGTGGCGGGTGCCGCCGGGTGGCCGTGAAGCCGCTTCGGCGGAAATGAAGCAAAAGCGTTTCCCGGCAATGATGCCGGCGGTGTGTGGGTATGGAGCATGATCCGCCATGAAGGTGAACAGTGAAACGGAAAAGGATCAGCAGATTTTGTTATTGGCCATCGCCATTGAGCGACACAGTGCCCGAATGTATCAGGATTGGGCGCACCGGTTTTGCACTTATGACGGAGGCATGAGCGCCATCCTAGAGGCGTTGGGGAAGGAAGAATTAGGACATGAACGGGAATTGATGGATCTATATGTGCAACTGACCGGTAAAGATGTGCCGGAACCTCTGCCGGAGCCTATGGAACTCCAGGGTGTCGTGCGGGGATTGCAATCGATACAGGATCATTTTTTTGTCGTCGATCCGGGCATGGCCGAAACCATTCTTGAGTCGGCCCTGAGGATCGAACGTTTTACCTATGAATTTTATATTCAGTTCCAGAGTAAGGTGGAAGATCGGCAGGTAGCGGCGCTCATTCGCCGGCTGGTCGAGTTTGAGGGTGAACACGTCCGTATCTTTCTTGAGCGAGTCTAGTACTCCTTCAAGGCGATATTTACGGGTTCGGCGAGACGAGTGCATGGCTGGCAGAGAGCTGTCCGCCTATGACAAACAAGCATCCACGGCCGATGTGGCGGGATGCATCGGATAGTTTACCGAACATGAATAGGAGGGTGTCATGGAATGGCTTGCGCAAAACTGGTTCTGGGTTGTGATCGGCGTATTGTTCGTGGGCATGCACCTGTTTGGCCACGGCGGTCATGGCGGGGGCGGCGGACATAGTGGCCATGGCGGAGGTGGGTGCGGGCATGGCGGACATGACGCCTCGGATAAACCGGGCAGCGGCGAGACCGGCCCGGACAAAGCAGGCTCGAAGAAGTCCACCGGGCACCAACACTGACGGAGGCGCTATGCTCAACACAAAACTGGTTTCCTGGGCCTTGGGTTTGTCGGGCGCGGTCATGTTTACGACGTGCGTCGTATACGGTCTGGTAACGCCGCAGAGCCTGCACATGCATGAGTTTCTCGAGCAGCTGCTGCCGGCGTTCAAGTGGCTCACCTGGTGGGGCTTCCTGCTCGGCCTCGTGGAGAGCTTTCTCTACGGCGTGTATGCCGGGCTGGTGTACGTGCCGATCTACAACTTTCTCCAGCGGCGCTGGGGGAATGCCCAGTCGTAATGAATGCGCGGTGGGGTCCTATGGTTCGGTGATGGCACTTTGTCAGGGGCAGACTCAAGGCTGCGGTGGATTATATGTTGGACCAACTTAAGTGACAGGTTGTGTAGTAATGATGTGTGTCATGTTGCTTCAATAATTAAAAGGGGTTAGAACCATGAACCAAAAAAGAGAAATCGTTCTGATCACCGGCTGTAACGGACGCATCGGCAGCGCGGTGATGCGGCGGCTGACCGGAGGCTTCAGCGATGTCGTGGGTCTCGACCGCAACGCGTCTACACCGCCGCCCACCGACTGTGTCTACATACGCGTCGATATCACTTCCGATGACAGCGTGCGCGAGGGACTGCGTATCCTGCGGGAACACCATGGAACCCACATCGCGACCGTGATCCATCTGGCCGCCTATTACGATTTCCTCGGCAAGCCGAGCCCGAAATACGATGAGATCACGGTCGAGGGCACGAGACGCCTGCTGCGAGGGCTGCGCGCGGGCTTCGAGGTCGAGCAGTTCATTTTCTCCAGCACCATGCTCGTGCACCGGCCGGGCGAGCCGGGCATATTTCTCACCGAGGACTCGCCGATCGGGCCGACCTGGGCTTACCCGGAGTCGAAGGTTCGCACCGAGGCGCTCATCCGCGCGGAGCGCGGCGCAATTCCCGCCGTGATCCTGCGCCTCGCCGGCGTCTACGACGATGTCTGCCACTCGCCGCCGCTCGCGCACCAGATCCAGCGCATCTACGAAGGGCAGCTCGCCGGCCACCTGTATTCCGGCGAGACTTCGCACGGCCAGACCTTCATCCACCTGGACGACGTGGTCGACGCCATCGAATGCGCGATCGAGCGGCGCGCGCAGCTCCCGCCGGAGGTGGCGATCCTGATCGGCGAGCCGGAGACGCTGAGCTACGACGAGCTGCAGCACACGTTCATGCGCCTGCTGCACAAGAAGTCGGGCGAGACGCACAACGTCCCCGGGCTCATCGCGAAGGTGGGCGCCTGGATCCAGGACCAATTGCCCGGCCCGGAACAATTTATCAAGCCGTGGATGATCAACCGGGCCAATGACCACTACGCCCTCGACATCACGCGCGCGCGCAGCCTGCTCGATTGGGCGCCCCGGCGTTCGCTGCGTCAGACCCTGCCGAAGATGGTCGCGGCGCTGGAAGCCGATCCCATCGGCTGGTACCGCGAGCACGGCCTGGAGCCGCCCGCGTCTTTAGTGCGGGCGGCGAGGCGGGCCATGGCGGAGGCGCCCGCTGCGGCGGGTGCGCAGGGCTGCCTGATGCATACCTGTCCGATGCATCCGGAGGTGTGCCAGTGTTCGCCGGGAAATTGTCCGAGGTGCGGCACGACCCTGGAACCCGCACCATTGTCGCAGGCGGTCGAGTATACCTGCCCGATGCATCCCGAGGTGGTGGCCGGCGAACCGGGCCGCTGCCCCCAGTGCGGCATGGCGCTGGAACTGCGCACCGCTTCGGTCGAAGAACATGCCGGGCATGGCGATATGACGCCTGCCGGACAGACGGTCGAGTACACCTGTCCGATGCATTCGGAAATCGTGCGCAGCGAACCGGGCAGTTGTCCCAAGTGCGGTATGAGGCTGGTACCGCGCGGCGCCAAGGTTGATGAGCTTGCCGGGCACGGCGGCGACATGATGGTCGAAAGCCATCGCAATATGCTCTGGCCCTATTATCTCAGTATGATGCTCGGCTTCTGGCTGTTGATCAGCCCGTTCACGCTCGGCTACATGAGCGACTTCGTTCCTGACGCCAACCAGTTGCGGGTCATGGCCGAGCGCGGGTTGCCCGCGTTCGAGCTGCGCAACCTGCTGATGAGCTGGAGCGATGTCATCAGCGGTATCTTGGTGATAGTCTTCAGTGCGCTGTCCGCGGACGCATGGCGCCGCAATCCCTGGGCGCAGTGGGCCAACGCCTGCGTCGGCTTGTGGCTGCTGTTCGCACCGCTGGTGTTCTGGACACCGTTGCCGGAGGCCTATGCGAATGGCACCCTGGTCGGCGGGCTGGTGATCGCGCTGGCGGTCTTGATTCCGATGATGCCGGGCATGAGCATGGCCGGCATGATGGGCAAGCCGGACGTGCCGCCGGGCTGGGCCTATACACCGTCGAGCTGGTTGCAGCGCATGCCGATCGGTGTGCTCGCCCTGATCGGCTTTTTGATCGCGCGCGTCCTGGGGGCCTATCAGCTCGGCCACATCGATACCGTTTGGGAGCCATTATTCCCTGGTAGCGGTGACATGAAGGGCGTGATGAACGGCACGGAGACGATCATCACCTCGGACGTGTCCAAGGCCTGGCCGATTGCCGATGGCGCCCTCGGCGCAATCGTCTACACGCTCGAGCTGGTGATGACCTGGATGGCCGGCAAGGACCGCTGGCGCACCATGCCTTGGATGGTACTAGGGCTGGGCGTGCTGATTCTGCCGCTCGGTGTCGTCAGCATCTATTTTGTCATCATCCAGCCGATCGTGATCGGCACCTGGTGCACTCTGTGTCTCATCGCCGCGCTGGCGATGGCGGTGATGATTCCCTATTCGCTCAACGAGTTCGTCGCCATGGGCCAATTCCTGGTGTGGGCGCGCAAGCAAGGCAAACCTTTCTGGCGCACATTCTGGACCGGCGACGCGATGGATGGTGGCAGCGACGACACGTCCATAGGCCTCGTCGGAACACCCCGGGAGCAGTTCGCACAAGCCACACGCGGCGTGACTTACCCTTGGACATTGTTGCTCAGTATCGCGATCGGCGTCTGGCTCACGTTCACGCGACTCACTTTCGACAGCTCCGGTGCCATGGCCGACAGTGATCATCTGGTCGGTTTGCTGGTAGTGACGTTCACGATCATCGCTTTGGCCGAAGTCGGCCGTGCCACGCGCTTCATCAATATCCCGTTCGGCGCCTGGCTGATCGCCGCGCCGTGGCTGCTCGACGGCATCGCCTCGCCGCTGGCGACCTGGAACGGCGTGATCTGCGGCGTGCTGCTGATTGCATTGGCGATCCCGCGCGGGCCGATCAAGAATTCTTATGCGGGCTGGGATCGATATGTTGTTTAGAACAACCTCTATCTATTTGGTTGGCTGTTGTTCTGATTCGGTAAAAGAATAACGGCGCCGCGTTTATCTAAGGCGTCACTGAAAAGGTCCATGAGTGGACATTTTTCAGAAGCTCCCTAACCACGTTGTATAGCGCAGGAGGATAGGATATGAAATGCCAGCTGATACGAGTTCTAGTTGCGCATATTTTGATGCTTATCCCATTGGCAGGAGCGCTCGCGGTTTCTCCCGCGCAGGCGCAACAAGAGCCAGCGGAAAAGATCCAACCGCCTGCTGCGGATGCCAATCATGCGCAGGAAATTAACAAGGCGTACTTCGAGCAACTGAGAAACGGCAGCCTGATGATCGGACATATGAGCCTCGCGCTGATGGCGCTGGAACATGGGGTCCTCGATGTTGCGGGTAAGGACGTGGACGAAGCCCTGAAGCTTGCTCGAACGTTGGAAAAGAGTGTGCCCGAGTTCAAATCCAAGGACTCGCTGCGCTTCGGCAAGCTGATCCATGAAGAGGAAAACACCACCAGGGTGTTCTATATCCCGATCGTGGACGAGAGCTTCATGGTGCATGGCTTAGATACGCGCGGTGGGGAACGCGAGAAAATCCGCGAAACCGATGCCAGAATGGTGCATGCCCATGTATCGCTCGACATACGCAAGGCGGTAAGCGGCCTGACGGACGCCAAGGCCGCACTGGAAAAGAAAGATGCCAAGGCGGCGGAACAGGCGCTGACGGGAATCATGAGTGCAACTGTGGGTGATGAAGTGATCGTGAACGATCCGCTGCATGTGACACATGACAACCTGATTCTGGCCGCGAACCTGCTGCGCGAGGAGCGTTACGATTCCGCGCGTTTTGCCCTCAAATACGCCAGAAAAGACTTGGGCGATTATAGTTCACGGGTGCATGACCCAGCACGGAAACAGCATGTGGAACAGATGCGGAAGGAGATCGACGCCCTCTCTGATCGCTTACGCAAGGAAGATCCCACCACACTGCAAAAGACCGAAGATACAGTCAAGGGCTGGGGCGCGAAGGTAAAAAAGTGGTTTGACCACCCCGCTCCCGAACCCGGCCATATACCAGAACCACAAAGCCGGTAACGTCCATGGGCATCCTCGTCATTAGCGCGAACAGCTCAGCCAGATGCAGTGTCTTTGCCTGCAGCCATGGAGCAGGTGCTCCTGGATGATTTCGTCATTGTTGGTGGTCTGTCCATGGCTCGTTGTAGCGCTCGCGGAGGCGCGTTACCGTGCAGTTATTATTCAACTCAACAGAAAGGAGCATCACCATGCAAAAAGAAATTATGAAAGTAACAGGGATGAACTGCGGCGGTTGTGTCAGCAATGTAACGCGCGCACTGCAGGCGGTTAGCGGCGTCGGTGGCGTAAAAGTGTCGCTCTCGTCCGGCGAAGCCACGGTGCAATACGACGAACGGCTGACCTCGCCAGATCAACTGAAATCGGCCGTGAAAGGCGCGGGCTATGGTGTGGGTGGGGCCAACGCCGCGCACGGTCATCACGCCAAGGGTGGCTGCTGTGGCTAAGTCCATCCATAACCCCCAGGAATGAAAGCGCATGAACACAAATAGCACTGAACTTCTGCGCGCCCATCTTGATACGCTCAGAGTGGAACGCCTTGTACTGGCCGCGCGCACGCGGGTATCGTCGACGTGCCTATTTGCAATCATCCGCAGCGCAGCCAGGTGAGGCAATAGCCATGAGCAAGAAAAACAAAAAACAAGGTTCGAACGGGCATCCGCCCTCGATCTCGAAAAAGGCCTATAAGGACAACCTGCACAAACTCCAGGTCGAACTGGTTAAGCTTCAGCGGCATTTCATTCAGTGCGATGACAAAATCCTGATCATCCTTGAAGGCCGGGACGCCGCTGGAAAAGACGGCACGATCAAACGCATTGTCGCGCATTTGAGCCCGCGCGAAACCCGCGTCGTGGCCCTCGGCAAGCCCTCGGACCGGGACCGTACCTCGTGGTACTTCCAGCGTTATGTGCCTTATTTGCCGGCGGCCCGGGAGCTCGTGCTGTTTAACCGCAGCTGGTACAACCGGGCGGGGGTGGAGCGGGTCATGGGCTTCTGCACCGAAGCCGAGTATCAGGAGTTCATGGGCTCGGTGTCGGACTTCGAGCATATGCTGGTGCGCTCGGGCATCAAGCTGCTCAAGTATTACCTCGACATAAGTAAGCCCGAGCAGAAGCAACGCTTGGAAGAGCGCGAGCGTGATCCGCTCACGCAATGGAAAGTCAGTACGCTTGACGATCTGGCGCTCAAGAAGTGGAAACAATACAGCCTGGCGCGCGACGAGATGCTGGCACACACCCACAACCCCATTGCGCCGTGGACCATCGTGTGCGCCAACAACAAGCATCTGACACGGCTCAATATCATCAAGGATCTTCTCAGCCGGTTGCACTACGCAGGCAAGGATGAGCGGCTGATTCTGCCGGACCCGAAAATCGTGTTTGCATTCGATATTTCAAATATAGAAAACGGCCGGCTCGCAAAGTAAACCGGGATGGCACAAGAGAATTTTAGTACGACCATTTTTTTATAGAGGAGATACAAGATGCGGATCGGCATGATAGGCCTGGGACGTATGAGCAGCAATATGGTGCGGCGATTGTCGGCAGTCAACCCCCCGGCCTTGCTGAATGTACCTACTTCTCGTTTTCCAACCATAGTTCGCTGGGCTATGGTGACCTGGTGCTATCGGGGCCGTTTCGTTTTATGGCCGGTATGGAGGCGCTGACCGGACTAGTATTAATTGGCTGGACGGCATCATTCATGTATTTGCATATGCGGCGCATCTGAGAACGCGAGCGATCATGACCGCCAGTAGCCGTGACACGGTCTTGCTTTGCAGAAAAGAATTAACAACAATGAGTTACGCGTTTGGTGGGCATGATTATAAGAAACCTGTGCGCGTCACACAGGTGTACAACACAAATTGTCTAAACCACAACAACAACGTAACCAGGCAATGGCTTAAAAATTACCCTTTACAAAGCAGTTTCAATTTATCTGTGCGTTCGGTAGAGCTCGGAACAACTAGACTTTCAATGTTAACGTTGCCATACGAACTTTCGAACCTTGGAATCTGGGGTTTTCTGATCAATTAATATTTAGAGAGTGCGATGAAAAACCCGCAAGACATGGGCAAACAAATGGACATAATGCGGGAAAGTATGCTGAAAATGCATGAACAAATGCACACGATAATGGATGCAAAGAATCCGCAGGAGCGCGTGCGGCTCATGCAAGATCATCGGCACATACTGCCCGGCCTATGCAGACCATGAAGGACGGGGGCATGATAGGCGGTGATGCGAAAAGCAGCATGGGCGTGGGAAAGCAACAAAAAGACGGCCAAGAGCATAGATGCTAGCGCGGTGAACTAACGGCCAGTGTCGCCAGCAAAATGTGTCAGGGGAGCTCGCTCCATTCTCAGGTGTCAATCAAGCCAACTTAATACAAGGAGATTAATCTCATGACCGCAACAAACAAAACGGCTCTTGTCATCGCGTTTGCCGTCGTCCTAGCACTACTTCTGTTGCTCGGCGGCGGGGCGATGACCGGGACAACAATGAGCGGCGGGATGATGGGGAGCGGAACGATGGGCGGAATCGGTTGGATGTGGATTCCGACTTTACTTGTGCTCGGTCTCGGGGTCCTGCTCGCTTGAGTTATCTTCGGGCAGAAGAAGTGATCAGTAAACGCCACCCTAGCAAGTGGAATACGAAATTGCAGTACGGATATGTGTCAGTAACAAAGAGCAGTGAGGCGGTCACGTTTGTATACTAACAGCTTTAATAAAGTTGCTGCTGACAGGCGTGACAACCTTTAATGCCGTAGCAATAAAACTGGGGAATGTCCCCGCTAACCTTACATCAACCTCAACGTGGAGACTTAACAAAGATGAAAAAAGCACTTCTCATAGTTGTACTGGCCACCTTGCCGTTCTCCATTCCGCTTTCCTGGGCGGATGACGCCCACCATACCGATAAGGACAAGAAGCTGGCATCAACCATGACAGACAAGGACAAACAAATGCAGATGGCCAAGATGCAGGAAAGCATGCTGCGGATGCATGAGAAAATGCACAAAATCATGCAGTCCAAGGACGTCAATGAACGAGAGGAGCTTATGCAAGAGCACTCGAAGATGATGCAGGACAACATGTCCATGATGCAGGGCATGATGGGCGGTGATGCCAAAGACCGGGAGATGGATGGCGGCATGAAAGGTATGTGAAATGGCACGTACGGCATGGTGAAACATGCCGTGCCGTTCCCGCCTACGGTTTATAAAACTTGAGGGCCGAAGCACAACGCGAAGCATTTTTGGAGACGGCTATGGATGTAATAATCATCGCGACGAAGGCTTGTACACATCGTATGAACCTGGAAAAAGAACTCGAACACTTGCAGATTCCGTATCACACGTGTTTCGTGGAAGACTGCGTAGACCTTGTCCAAAAGTTTGGCATCCGGCATTCGCCGAATTTGGTAGTGGACAATGAGGTCGTGTTCCGGAAACAGCCGTCGGAAATAGAGCTGCACGCCTATTTTGGCGCCAAGACATAAAGCGGGCCCGGAAACCCGGGCTTTTCATCAGATACTGGGCCGCCGGTTAGGCGAGGTTTTATTGAGAAAGAGTTTGTGTTGGTTTGGATGAATTACCCCCAAGCTGACAGCACCCACAAAGCGTGGCAACCACACTATGGTGATAAGGAGGGTAATAAAATGGCGACTGATCCAGTATGCAAAATGAACGTGGAGCCGGAAAAGGCAGTAGCCAAGGAAAATTTCGCCGGTCAGGAGTACTACTTCTGTTCAGATACCTGCCACAAGTCATTTGTTGCTGAGCCAAAGAAGTATGCAAGCGGTGCAGCACCCGCCGACCACTCGTGCTGTGGCGGGCATAAGTAGCTGATGAGAGGCGCGGAGTTTATTCAGATCGGCGGCGCGCAACCTGCGGGTCACACGGCCACTATGGTGACGCTCATGCTCGCCGTCTTCACAGTGTCGATCGGCTTTGGTGTCGTGCTTCCGCTTCTGCCCTACCTGATCGAGCGGCTACTGGGCACGGGAGTAGAGGCGGCGCAAGTTTCCCGGCACACCGGGCTACTGACCGCCGTCTACACCCTCGCGCTTTTTCTGTTTGCGCCGTTGTGGGGTCGGTTGTCCGATCGACACGGACCACGTACCGTGCTGCTTGTGGGGCTGCTCGGCTTCGGCGCCATCATGCTGATTTTCTCGTTAATCGAGAGTCTCACGGCGATTTACGCCGAGCGCCTCTTGAGCGGCCTGTTTGCGGCGGCGGTGACGCCGGTAGCAGCGGCGGTAGTCGGCGGCGTCACTACGACAGAGCAGGGACGCGCCCGCCGACTCGCATTCGTCGCCATGAGCAGCATTGCCGGTTTCCTGCTCGGTCCGATGCTGGGCGTGTTCGTCACGCATTTTGCAGAGAATGTCTTCACTCTCGCCATACCGGCTGGCTCGGTTGCAATTCCGCTCATGGCGACGGCACTACTCGCCTTTCTCGTGGCCCCCGCTGTCGCGTTTGCTGTGCCGGGTGGCCAGGTCCGTGCTCAGCCAAAGAAAACGATGAGTCTCTCCATGGATAAGACGGCATGGTTGGTGCCGAAGCTGCTCATCCTCACCTTCATTGTCTCGGCCGGCATCGGGGTGTTCGAAGTCGGACTGGCGCTGCGCGGCAAGCAGGAGCTCGGCTTGACCCCCTACCAGATCGCGCTGATGTTCACTGCATGCAGCTTGATTATGTTTGTGATCCAGGCATTTGTATTTTCGCCCTGGTTCAAGCCGGGCGCGACGCGCTGGCTCATCGCGCCCGCCTTGTCCGTACTGACCGTCGGTTTGTCCCTCATACCGTGGGCGTCTGATTTTACGCTGATGCTGGTTGTGATTGGCGCTGTCGCGGCCAGCGCCGGTATTCTCTCGCCGATCCTGATCTACTGGATCTCGGCCAAGGCCGGCAGTGAACAAGGCTGGCAACTTGGCAAGCAGGCGGCGGCCGCCAGCCTGGGAATCACCGTGGGTTCGGCAGCCGGCGGACTTCTCTTCAATGTCGTCGCCTTGCCTGGCGCCCCCTTCGTGCTGACTGCAGGACTCGTTGCGCTGGGCTTTCTGCTGAGCCTCGGACTGCCACATATACTCCTGCCACTTTTACCAACAAAGGTGAAAGCAATGCCCCCAAAGGAGCAGGCCTATGAATAAGCCGCTGCGCCCGGAAGTGTTGCACAAGGTGAACGTCCACTCGCGAGCCACCAACTACTTGCCAGTGGGACAGAGTTACCTGTACGACCATTTGTTACTGCCTCCCAATGGAAGATGTTTTCACATCGCGTTGTTTATTAAAAGGACTACTGTTATCAAAGATTGAGATACAAGATGCAGATCGGCATGAAAACAATTCTAGTAACACTGGGCATTAGCGCTCTTCTCGGCGCGCTCGCCGCGCTTGGCGTGATTTACTCGGGCGTCTTCAACGTGGCCGCGACGGTCACCGACGCGCCGCCCCTGCGCTTGGTGTTCGTTACAACACGGGAAGCGTCCATAAAACGCCATGCGCGAGACATTCAGGCGCCGGCGCTGGGTGGGGCGCAGCAGGTGGAAAACGGGTTTCGCATTTATCGGGAGGACTGTGTCATGTGCCATACCCCAGTCGGCCGGACGGCGACGCCGATGGCGATCGGGCTGAATCCGCAAGCGCCGACCTTTGAAGAGATTGATATGACCGCCGCCGAGCAGTTCTGGGCGGCCAAGAACGGCATCCGGTTCACGGGCATGCCGGCCTGGGGCCCGTCCCGAAGCGACCAGGAACTGTGGGACGTCATCGCGTTCGTGATGACGCTTCCGAAGATGAGCGCTGCGGACTACGACGCGCTGGATCGCCGTGTTCCTCCCGGGTCAGCACTGCAGAGCGGGACACCCGATGTCGTAAACGATACGCGTTGAAAACGCCAAGCGTCCGAGGGCTATCGGGAGAACTACACAAACAATTATTTATGGAAAACTGATTATGCACCATAGCAACGTACCGTATTGCATTCCAACACTGCCACGAGCGTTTCTCCTGGCGCTGGTCGTCACCGGTCTCTCCGGCTTGCCACGCCCAGCAGTCGCAGAGATGGATGAAATAGCACACCCGTTCCTCTCTCATGAGGGACTTCCCGATGCGGTGGGCAGCTACAGCCTGCGTACCTCCGGACTGTCGACGCGGATTGATGGCGAGACGAAGGGAGACTTCGCCTTCCACATGGAAACCGGCCTCACCGAGACCATCGACCTGCACGTCCGCAGCGATCAGTTTTTGCAGTCGCGGCGCAGTGAGGTGATGTTCCAGTTCGTCGCCTGGAAGAGCCAGGATGGCGAGAGCGGATTTGCACCGATCATCGAGTTTGAGGTACCCACGCGCTCGGGCGGCGGCAAGCCGGCAACCCTGGTGGGATTCACGACGAAGCTCGCGAACTCGCAGGTTGCATTTAACCAGAGTTTCCACTATGAGCCGGCGGAGAAGGCCATGGAGGGCAGCGCGGCCGTAGTGCTGCGAGCGAGCGGATCTACCCGGTGGTCGAGCTTATGGGGAGCGGAGGGACGGGCAAGCCGACCATCGTGAACCTGCTCGCGGGGGTGA
This sequence comes from Gammaproteobacteria bacterium, assembly GCA_020845975.1. Lineage (GTDB taxonomy): Bacteria > Pseudomonadota > Gammaproteobacteria > SZUA-140 > SZUA-140 > JADJWH01. The sequence goes on from JADLET010000118.1 coordinate 31,754, forward strand.
AGTACCGGCTGCCTGGGGGTGCTTTTATCGGTGTCGCCTACCAGCGCCCGGCGACTAACGCCCGCGAGCTCTCGTCGCAGATCGTCGCGCAGCTTGAGTTCATGTTGGCGACGTCGGCCCACTGAGATGCAATGACCGTTCCTTATCACGCCTGCGATGCGCGGCAGGCGAGACCGGAATTCAAAGGAGATTTAAAATGCAGATCGGCATGATAGGTCTGGGACGTATGGGCAGCAATATGATGCGGCGCCTGCTGCAGGGAGGGCACGAATGTGTGGTGTACAACCGTAGCGCCGAAGCCGTCAACGTACTCCGCAGCGAAGGTGCCTTCGGGACGGTCGCGTTGGAGGATTTTGTCGCCCGCTTGAGCAAGCCGCGCGCGGTCTGGTTGATGGTGCCGGCGACGGTCGTGGATGAGGTGCTGGCCCAGCTGCTACCGCTGCTCGAAGCAGGCGACATTGTCATCGATGGCGGCAATTCCTATTACCGCGACGACATCCGGCGCGCGGCCGAATTGCAGCAGAACGGAGTGCATTATGTGGATGTGGGCACCAGCGGCGGCGTCGCCGGGCTGGAACGCGGCTATTGTCTGATGATCGGTGGCGAGAACGACATGTTCCGGCACCTCGATTCAGTCTTTGCCACGCTCGCCCCGGGCGTGGGCACGTCAGCACGCACCCCCGGTCGGCACAAGCCCGACGCCACCGCGGAACAGGGCTACCTGCACTGCGGTCCGCATGGCGCCGGGCACTTCGTCAAGATGGTCCACAACGGCATCGAATATGGCCTGATGGCGGCGTATGCCGAGGGCATGAATATTCTGCATAACGCCAACGTCGGCAAGCGCGAGCACGATCGCGATGCCGAGACTGCGCCGATGCGCGACCCGGAGTATTACCAATATGATCTGGACCTGCCCGAGATCGCGGAAGTCTGGCGGCGTGGCATTGTGGTGGCGTCATGGCTGCTCGATCTGACGGCGGCGGCACTGGTGGAGGATGCGGAACTCAGCGGGTTCTCGGGACGGGTGTCGGATTCGGGTGAAGGCCGCTGGACGGCACTGGCCGCCATCGACGAGGGCGTGCCGACGCCGGTCATCAGCGCGGCGCTGTTCGAGCGCTTTTCCTCGCGCGGCAATGCCGACTATGCCAACCGGATTTTATCGGCGATGCGAAAACAGTTTGGCGGGCATGATGAAAAGAAAAAAGAACACTGAGGTGGATAGTAGCCATAGCCGCACGACGCCGACCGATGCGCTGGTGGTATTCGGCGTGACCGGCGACCTCGCTCGCAAGAAGATCTTTCCGGCACTCTACGCCATGGTCAAGCGCGGCGTCCTCAACATTCCGGTGGTGGGGGTCGCCACTTCCCAGCTAAGCTCGGCGCAGCTGCGCAAGCGCGCCCGGGACGCTATCAGGAAATCCGGCAAGATCGATGACAAGCCGGCCCTCGATCGGCTGCTCTCCCTGCTTAGCTACGTCAGTGGCGACTACAACGACCTGGGTACCTTCGACGCGCTCAAAAAGGCGCTGGGTGACGCCCGGCGCCCGGCGCACTATCTCGCTATCCCGCCCGCGTTATTCGTGACCGTCATCCAAGGGCTCGGCGCAGCGGGCCTGGCCGAGCAGGCACGCGTTATTGTCGAAAAGCCATTCGGACGCGACCTGGCCTCCGCGCGCGAGCTCAACCGCATCCTGCGGTCGGCGTTTGCGGAAGACGCGATCTTCCGCATCGACCACTACCTCGGCAAAGAGGCGATCATGAATATCCTCTACTTCCGCTTCGCCAATTCCTTCCTCGAGCCGATCTGGAACCGCGACCACGTGTCCAGTGTGCAGATCACCCTGGCCGAGGATTTCGGCGTGGAGGGGCGGGGCGCGTTTTACGAAAGCGCCGGCGCTCTGCGCGATGTGGTGCAGAACCATCTGTTCCAGATCCTCGCGCTGCTGGCCATGGAGCCGCCGGGCTATCAGGGCTACGGCGCCGTGCACGCCGAAAAACACAAGGTCTTCCGGGCCATGCGCCCACTCGCGCCCGACGACCTGGTGCGCGGCCAGTACGCCGGTTACCGTAAGGAGCAGGGTGTGGCGAAGAATTCCGACGTCGAGACGTTCTGCGCCCTGCGGCTGTTCATAGATTCGTGGCGCTGGCAGGGAGTGCCGTGGTATCTGCGCGCGGGCAAAAGTCTGGCCACTACGGCGGCCGAGGTTCTGGTGGAGTTAAAGCCACCCCCACAACGGCTGTTCGACGACTCGGCGCCGGTGGACGGCCTCGCCAACTATCTGCGCTTTCGGCTGTCCCCCGGCTCCGCCGTGGCGCTCGCGGCGCGCGTCAAGCGCGCAGGCAAGGAGTTTACCGGCGTCCAGCACGAGCTCTTCCTGCTGGACGAGCAGCCGGAAGAGGAATCGCCCTACGAGCGGCTTTTGGGCAACGCCATGGCCGGCGAAGGCGCGCTGTTCGCTCACGAGGATTGCGTCGAGGCCGCCTGGGCGGTGGTCGATCCTGTCTTGACGAAGCATCACCGGGCCGTGGCGTACAAACCCGGTAGTTGGGGGCCCAAAGCAGCGGACGCGCTCATCACGGCAGGCGGCGGCTGGCACAATCCCATCCCGGAGGAGGCGGAATGACGGCGCCGGACCCGATGGTGTTCCTGCTGGATGTGGACAACACGCTGCTCGATAACGACCGCATCACAGCCGACTTGGATGAGCATCTTGCGCAGGAGTTTGGCGACGAGTGCCGGGATCGCTATTGGGAAATTTTCGAAACGCTGCGCGTTGAGCTCGGCTATGCGGATTATCTGGGCGCCTTGCAACGCTACCGTATTAGTGTCACGAATGATCCGCGCTTGCTGATGATGTCTTCATTTCTGGTGGACTATCCGTTTGCGGAGCGCCTGTACCCCGGCGTGCTCGACGTCATCGCCCATCTGCGCCGTTGGGGTCCGACGGTGATTCTGACGGATGGCGACGTGGTGTTCCAGCCGCGCAAGGTACAGCGATCGGGATTGTGGGACGCAGTCGAGGGCCGGGTGCTGATTTATCTGCACAAAGAGCACATGCTCGACGACGTCGAGCAGCGTTACCCGGCGCGCCATTACGTCATGGTGGATGACAAACTACGCATTCTGGCGGCGATGAAAATGGTCTGGGGAGAGCGGCTGACATGCGTCTTTCCGCGCCAGGGGCATTACGCGCTCGACCCCGGGAACAGCGCCGCCTATCCGCCGGCTGACATAACGATTGAGCGTATCGGCGAGCTGATCAAAATCGATTTTCACGCCATGCACGGTTCCGACTACACGCAACAGGAGAAATCATGAAGGTCACACAACAACTGCACGACCTCGGTCAAAGCCTGTGGCTCGACAACATCACACGCGGGCTGCTCACGAGCGGCACACTCAGCCGTTATATTAAGGAATACGCGGTGACGGGGCTCACTTCCAATCCCACGATCTTCGATCACGCGATCAAAAATAGTGATTTCTACGATGACGCCATCCGCCAAAAGGCGCTGGACGGCAAGTCGGGCGAGGCGTTGTTCTTCGAACTGGCGTTGGAGGACTTGATCCAGGCCGCCGATCTCTTTCGCCTGGTGCACGACACCACCGGTAGCCTTGACGGCTGGGTATCGCTGGAGGTATCGCCTTTGCTGGCAGATGACACGGCGGGCAGCATCAAGGCGGCGGCGCAACTGCATGCGCGTGCGAACCGCCCCAATCTCTTCATCAAGATCCCGGGTACCCGTGCCGGTTTACCCGCAATCGAGGAGACGATCTTCGCCGGCGTGCCTGTGAATGTGACGTTGCTGTTCTCCCGCGAGCACTACATCGCCGCCGCCGAGGCGTATATGCGCGGCATCGAACGGCGGATCGCCGCCGGCCTCGATCCGGCAGTCGGTTGCGTCACGTCTCTTTTCATCAGTCGCTGGGACGTCGCCATCATGGACCAGGTGCCAGAGGCACTGCGCAACCGTCTCGGCATTGCCATCGCCATGCGTACCTACAAAGCCTATCGCATTCTGCTGGCATCAAAACGTTGGCAAAAACTGGCCGGCGCCGGCGCCCGGCCGCAACGACTGCTGTGGGCCAGCACCGGCACCAAAGATCCCGATGCATCGGATATCCTTTATCTCGAGGCGCTGGCAGCGCCTGATACCATTAACACCATTCCCGAAAAGACGCTGCTTGCCTTTGTTGAGCACGGGAAAGTAAGAGGCGTTTTGCCGTCTGATGGCAATGATGCAGAAGCGCTGCTCGCCGAATTTGCGCAGGTCGGGGTGGACGATGCGGCGCTCGCCGCCCAACTCCAGAACGAAGGTACCCTGTCATTCACGCAATCCTGGAACGACCTGATGGAGTGCATTGCGTCAAAAAGCGCCGTTCTGATGCAGCGCGCAGAGGGTGCCACTCCATGACAGTCGCCGCTCAACTCGACCGGCTGTGCATCAACACGCTGCGCGCGCTTGCCATCGACGCCGTGCAGCAGGCGCAATCCGGGTATCCCGGTACACCCATGGATTCCGCGTCGACGGCATACTGCTTGTGGCAGCGTTTTCTGCGCTACGACCCGGAGTATCCCAACCATACGGAGGCCATATCATGAAAACCATCACCATCGAGGTCGGCGGTATGCTGTCGGCGCTGAGTGCACGCGGCGTGGAGAAGCAGCTCGTCAAGCTCCCGGGCGTGCACCGGGCCGATGTCAACTACGTCGCTGGCAGCGCCACGGTGGCTTATGACGAGGCCATCGTCGATCTCAAGGCCATCAAGGACAAAGTTCAGGAGTGCGGTTATCACTGCACCGGCGTGTTGCAACCGAAGCACGTGTGTGTCTGAGGACCCGCCGACCGCGGCCGGCGGTGTCTCAAACCTTGAAAATGGCCAGATCGCGAAGTAACCG
>JADLET010000119.1 GCA_020845975.1 Gammaproteobacteria bacterium
ATGGCGTCGAGCGTGTTCCTGCCGTGATCTCGATCCTCCTCCACGCCGGTGCAGATGGTGAAGGTGAGCGGATCGAACATCAGGTCGGACGGCGGCAGGCCGTGGCGGCCGACCGCGAAGTCGTACAGCCGATGCGCGATGGCGAGCTTGCGGTCTACCTCCTTTGCCATGCCCTCCTCGTCAATGGTGAGGGCGACCACGCCGGCGCCGAATTTCTTCGCGTAGCCGAGCACCATCTCCGCCTTTTCCTCGCCGTCCTCGAAGTTGATCGAGTTGATGATGCTCTTGCCGCCGAGCAGCTTGAGCGCGGTCTCGAGCACCGGCGTCTCGGTCGAGTCGATTACCAGCGGCACGGTGATCTGGCCGCGGTAGCGCGTGATCACCTCGATCATATCTGAGGCCTCGGGCCGACCGACGTAGGCGACACAGACGTCGAGCGCGTGCGATCCTTCCTTCACCTGTTCGCGGCCAATGCCGACCAGCGCGTCCCAGTCCTCCGCGCCGAGCATCTCACGGAACTTCTTCGAACCATTGGCATTGGAACGTTCGCCAACGGCGAACACCGCGTTCTCCTGCCGCAGCGGGACGCTGGTATAGAGCGAGCTGACTGCGGGCGTAAGGGTGATTCTGCGCGCGAGCGGCGCGGGAGCCGGACGCGCGTCAAGCATCGCGCGCAGGCGCGCGATGTGCGCCGGGGTGGTGCCGCAGCAGCCGCCGATCAGATTGACGCCGTCTTCCTCGACGAAGCGCTGCTGCCAGCCGGCCAGCTCCTCGGGCGAGAGCGGATATTCCGTCATGCCCTCGACCAGCATGGGCAGGCCGGCGTTGGGCATGATCGAGATCAGCCCGGGCCAGTTCTCGCCAAGGTACTGCACGTGCTCGGCCATCTCGGTCGGACCGGTGGCGCAGTTCAATCCGATCGCATCCACATCCATCGCGGCCAATGCGGTTACCGCGCAGCCGATGTCGGAGCCGACCAGCATGGTGCCGGTGGTCTCAATGGTCACCTGGGCGAAGATCGGGGTATCCGCGCGACTCCGGCCCTTTTCCACGCGCGCGCGCTTGATGGCGTTGATGCCGGCCTTCATCGTCAGCAGATCCTGATGGGTCTCGAGCAGGAAGGCGTCGACGCCGCCATCGAGCAGGCCGCGCGCCTGCTCGTAATAGGAATCTTCCAGGGTGTCATAGTCGATATGGCCCAGGCTGGGCAGCTTGGTGCCGGGGCCCATCGAACCGAGCACGTAGCGCGGCCATTCCGGGGTGGTGAATTCGTCGGCCACCTCGCGCGCCAGTTCCGCCGCCAGGCGATTCAGTTCATACGTCTGCGCGACCAGGTCGAATTCGGCGAACACCACCTTGTTGGCGCCGAAGGTGTTGGTCTCGACGCAGTCCGCGCCCGCCTCGTAGTAGACACGGTGCAGCTTGCGCACGAAATCGGGCCGCGTCCGGCACAGGATCTCCGAACAGTTCTCCAGTCCGAGGAAATCCTTGTCGACGTCCCACTCCTCCGCCTGGATCAGGGTCCCGGTACCGCCGTCGCAGAGCAGCACGCGCTTGCGCAAACGTTCGATGAATTTTTCTTTCATGACAAAGTCGATGTCCTGATTTAGACTCGCTGGTTAACGTGGGTATTCCTTATTAGTGATGCGTGATTCGGCCCGTGGGGCCCGGCATCGCCCAGGAAAGATCTCACCCCGACACAACCCTGGCAAGAAGCAAGATCCGGGCCCGCCCAGCGCGGACCACGCGCTATTCTAGCATTCTCATGAATGAAAACAGTCGATGCGGACGCGCCTGATTAAACTTTCCCTGCGCCTGTGCGCCTGCCTCCCCCTCCGCGCCGTCCACGTGCTGGGCGCCGTGGCCGGCTGGCTGCTGGCGCGCGTCCCTAATGACAGCCGGCATGTCGCGGGCATCAACCTCGCGCGCTGCTTTCCTGGGCTCAATGCCGCCGACCGGCAACACCTGATGGAAGAGTGCCTGATCGAGACGGCCAAGACCGCGGTGGAAACCGGGCCGCTGTGGTACTGGGATCGTGAACGCATCCGGCGGCTGGTCCTCAGTGCTGCGGGCGAAGACCTGCTGGAACAGTCGCTGGCCACCGGCCGCGGCGCTATCCTCGCCATCCCGCACCTGGGGGCCTGGGAGGTGGTCGGGCTCTACTGTTCGATGCGTTACCCCATGACCAGCCTGTATCGCCCACCCCGCCTGGGCAGCCTCGACGCGCTGATGACGACGGCGCGCGAACGTTTCGGCGCCCGGCTGGTTCCTTCTGATACGGCTGGCGTGCGCGCACTGCTCAAGGCCTTGCGCCGCGGCGAACTGCTGGCCATCCTTCCGGACCAGGAACCGCGTTATGGCAACGGCATCTTCAGCCCGTTCTTCGGCATCCCTGCCTACACCATGACGCTGCTGGCACGGCTGGCTCAGCAGACCGGAGCCCCCGTTTTCATCACTTACGCGGTACGTCTGCCGCGCGGTTCGGGTTACCGCCTCCATTTCCATCCCCTGGCGCTGCCGCCGGACGACGCGTCCGTCGAGGGGATCACCGCCGCCGTCAACATCGCAATCGAGGACTGCGTGCGGCAGATCCCGCAGCAGTATCAATGGAGTTATAAACGCTTCAAGACGCGGCCACCCGGTGAGCCGCGCTTCTACCCGCGGCGTACCTCATAATTTCTGCGCGACGATCATGGCCTCGTCGCGCAGCCCCTGATCCAGCGTGCCCATACGTCCCTCCTCGCGGTATACCAGCAGCTTAAGCGGCGCGAACAAGGCGAGCAGCTCATTGTCGGCGAGGCGGAACTCCGGGTTGCCCGGACCGGCATCCGTCACCCGGGTACGGGTGAAGGTCTGATAGAACAGCAGACCACCGCTGCGCAGCGCGGCGACGAGATGCGGCGCCAGCGCGCGCTCGAGGAAATGGGCGATGACAATGATGTCACAGCTGTCCGCTTCCGGCGGTTGTTCCATGATGTCGCGCGCCTCGCCGCTGAGCGGCAGCCCGCGTTCCCGCGCGTAACGGTTCACCTGCTCGATCGCTACCGGAGAGATGTCCCAGGCGCGAACATTGAAGCCGCGCTCCGCCAGCAGGACGGCGTTGCCTGCCCGGCCGCAGGCGATCTCGAGCGCATCACCCGCGAGTGGAAGCAGATGTGCGTTCTCGGCCAGCACCCGGGTCGGAGCGCCGGGAAAACCCGTCTTCTGGCTGTAGACCGCGTCCCATTTTTTACGGCTGTCGTTCATCACTTTCCTCCCAAAGTCCGCACGCTATCGGCGCAAGCGGGTCATTTACGCCAGAAGCCGGGCATGAACAGCACCAGCAGGGTGAACATCTCGAGACGGCCGAGCAGCATGGCCGCGCACAGCACCCACTTCGAGGCCGCGTCCAGGTCCGCGAAATCCGCGCCGATATTTCCGAGCCCGGTGCCCATGTTGTTGATGCAGGCGGCGACAGCGGAAAACGCGGTGACGAGATCGACGCCGGTGGCCGCCAGCAACAGTGTCATGACGCAAAAGCACACGACATAAAGTGAAAAATATCCCCAGATCGAATCTATGACCTCGCTCGACAGGGCCTTGTTCCCGATCTTGACCAGATAATACGCACTGGGATGCACCAGCCGCTTCATCTCGCGGGTGCCCTGGCGCATCAGCAGCAGGACGCGGATTACCTTCAGTCCGCCGCCGGCGGATCCCGCGCAGCCGCCTATGAAGCTGCTCATCAGCAACAGAAACGGCAGGGAGGAAGGCCACTGGTGATATTCGGACGTAGTGAAACCGGCGGTACTCGTAATGGAAACCGCCTGGAACAGGCCGTGCCGGAGCGGCTCGGCGAATCCTTCAAAGGTCCCGCTGACGTACAGCATCAAGGTAACGATCATCGCCATGATAAGGAGCACGGACAGATAGGTCCGAAACTCGGGGTCATGCATATAGGGCTGGACGCCGACGCCGCGCCAGGCGATGAAATGGAGCGCGAAATTCGCCCCCGAGATCACCATGAACACGACCGCCACGCTCTCGATCAGCGGATTATTGAAATAACCGATGCTGGCATCATGCGTGGAGAATCCGCCGAGGGAAACCGTCGAGAAGCTGTGCCCGACCGCATCGAACAGACTCATTCCGGCGATCCAGTAGGCGGCCGCACAGAGCAGGGTGAGGACGAGGTAGATATATCCCAGGGCCTTTACCGTCTCGGTGACGCGCGGGGTAAGCCGGTTGTCCTTCATCGGCCCGGGCGTCTCGGCACGGAACAGCTGCATTCCGCCGATGCCGAGCATGGGCAGGATCGCCACCGCCAGCACGATGATGCCCATGCCACCAAGCCATTGCACCTGCTGGCGGTAATACAGCACTGAATCCGGCAGGCTGTCCAGATTGTTCAGCACTGTCGCGCCCGTTGTGGTCAACCCGGAGAGCGACTCGAATACCGAATCCCCGAAGGACAGGCCTGGATTGAACATGAAGGGCAGCGCCCCGAACAGGGCGAGCAACACCCATGACAGGACCACCACGAGAAAACCGTCGCGCAGACGCAGATCAAGGCGCAGACCGCGCACCGGCAGCCACAGGACCAGCCCGCAGATCAGGGTCGCCGCGCAGGAGAGCACGAAACCCCTCAGGGTTCCGTCGTCGTCGCGCCACGCAAACAGCAGCGGCGGGAACATGCTCGCGCCGAACAGCGTGAGCAGCAGGCCGATTATGCGCTGGATGATGCGCAGCTGCATAGGCGAGGCCTCCGCGTGCGGCCTGGGCGCACGCGCAACGAAGCTATTGGATGGATCATACGGGCGGGCCTAGAAAAAGGTGACGCCGACCTGAAACAGGCGCTCGACTTCGGCGATCCGCTTCTTGTCGACCAGGAACAAAATGACATGGTCGTCCGCCTCGATCACCGTATCGTGGTGCGCCATCAACACTTCTTCGCCACGCACGATCGCCCCGATGGTCGTGCCGGGCGGGAGCTTGATGTCTTCGACCGCTCGACCCACCACACTGGAGGACTTGGTGTCACCATGCGCCACGGCCTCGATCGCCTCGGCCGCGCCGCGGCGCAGTGAATGCACGACCACTACATCGCCGCGGCGCACATGCGCAAGCAGACCACCGATGGTCGCGAGATGGGGCGAGATCGCGATATCGATATTGCCACTCTCCACCAGGTCGACGTAGGCCGAACGATTTATCAGGGAGATCACCTTGCGGGCCCCCAGGCGCTTGGCGAGCATGGCGGACAGGATATTGGCCTCATCGTCATTGGTGACGGAACAGAAGACATCGGTGTTCTCGATGTTTTCCTCGATCAGAAGCTCTTCATCGGCCGCATCGCCCTGCAGTACCAGAGTGCGCTCGAGTTCGCCGGACACTTCCTGAACCCGCGTCGTATCGTGCTCGATAAGTTTGACCTGATAGCGGTTCTCCAGGGCCCGGGCCAGCCCCTTGCCGATGTTTCCGCCACCAACCAGGGTGACGCGCCTGACCGGCTTGTCGAGCTTGCGAAGTTCACCCATCACCGCCCGGATGTCCTCGGTCGCCGCACTGAAAAACACCTCGTCATCAACCTCGATGACCGTGTCTCCCTGGGGAATGATCGGCGCGCCACGCCGAAAAACCGCGGCGACGCGGGTCTTGATGCCGGGCATGTGTTCGCGCAATTCGCGCAGTTCATGGCCGACCAGCGGACCACCGTAATAGGCCTTTACCGCGACCAGGCGCACGCGTCCGCCGGCGAAGTCGAGTACCTGAAGGGCCCCCGGGTATTCGATCAGGCGCTGCACCTGGTCGATCACCACCTGCTCGGGACTGATCAGCATGTCGATCGGCAGCGCCTCCTGGGTGAACAGCTGCGAATAGGCAAGATAGTCTCGCGCGCGCACCCGCGCGATTTTCGTCGGGGTATGGAACAGGGTATAGGCGACCTGGCAGGCCACCATATTGGTTTCATCGCTGCTGGTGACCGCGATGATCATGTCAGCGTCCTCCGCACCGGCGCGCCGCAGCACTTCGGGATGCGACGCCTGACCGAGCACGGTGCGCAGATCAAGGCGGTCCTGCAGAGCCTGCAGCCGCTTGGCGTCGTGATCGACCACCGTAATGTCGTTGGCCTCACGCGCCAGGTTCTCCGCCACGGATCCTCCGACCTGGCCCGCCCCCAGAATGATTATCTTCATATCGTGATCGCTTCCCGGATCTGTGAATGGGTCATGCCAGCGCGGCTCTAATCCTGCTTCGCCTTGATTCCGAGCATGCGCAACTTGCGATACAGATGCGTACGCTCAATCCCGGCGCGCTGCGCCACCTCGGCCATATTGCCTCCAACGACACCGATCTGATACTCGAAATAGGCCCGCTCGAACTCGAGGCGCGCGGTGCGAAGCTCGGAATCGAAGGCAACCGGAATTTCCGCCGTATGGCGCGTGCGTACACCCAGGGCAGTTTCCACATCACCCAGCGTGATCTCCTCGCCAGCGGCCAGGATCAGCAGGCGCTGCACCAGATTCTTCAGCTCACGCACATTGCCCGGCCAGTGGTGACCACAGAGGCGCTTGCGCGCCGCGTCAGTGAAACGATGACGCGGAAGATTGTCCTGCTTCACGAAGACATCGACGTAATAATCGAGCAGCGTCGGCACATCTTCGCTGTGCTCTCGCAGTGGCGGTATACGCAGGGGGACCACATTGAGCTGGTAATACAGGTCCTCCCTGAAACTTCCCGCCTTGATGTCCGCCTGCAGGTCACGATGCGTCGCCGCGACCACTCGCACATCGAAATGCACCGGATCCTTGCCGCCGACACGCACAAAATGCTTGTCCTCGAGAGCGCCGATGAGTTTGGCCTGGACAGAGAGATTCATCTCGCCGATCTCGCCCAGCAGCAGGGTGCCGCCATTCGCCTTCTCGAAAAATCCATAGCGGATACCCGCACCCTGCTCCGCCCCGAACAACTCAACCGCAGCATTGTCTCCCGCTATCGCGGCGATGCCGGCCTCGACGAATGGACCCTTGGCGCGCGCGCTGCAGTGATGCAGGTAACGCGCGAACAGCTCCTTGCCGCTGCCGGGCTCGCCGCTGATCAGCACCCAGGCATTGTGCCTGGCGACGCGCTCGACCTGCGTGCGCAGCTCCATCATCACGGAACTGCTCCCAATCGGCTCGTACAGGGCCTGAGTCTGCTCGCGCAGACCGACGTTCTCGCGCTGCAGGCGGTCAGCCTCGATGGCGCGCTGCACGACGAGCAGCAACCTGGACAGGGAGAGTGGTTTTTCAACAAAATCGTAGGCGCCGAGCTTCGTCGCCTCGACCGCCGTTTCCACCGTGCCATGTCCCGAGATCATGATGACCGGCGCATCCACGCCGCCCTGCTGCGACCATTCGCGCAGCAGGGTCAGACCATCGGTGTCCGGCAGCCACACGTCCATCAGGATAAGATCGGGGCGGCGCTGGCGCCGCGCCTGGCGGGCCTGCGCCGCATCCTCGGCCATACTGACTTCGTAGCCTTCGTCCTCCAGGATCTCCCGCACCAGCTCGCGGATATCCCGTTCATCATCGATCACCAGCACATGGGCATTCATCATTTGTCCCGCCTTGCCTAAGCCTTGTGTTCCCGTGTACCGGCGGACGGTGCCGGCACACTATCGGCGCCGTCCTGCGCCATCGCACCGGCATCGACTGCCGGCGCCATGTCCAGGGGAAGACGGATCACGATAAGGGCGCCGCCCTCACTGGCGTTTTCCGCCCAGACCACGCCGCCGTGCTCCTCCACGATCTTCTTCACCACCGCGAGCCCCAGGCCGCTGCCCTTGTGCTTGGTGGTGAAATACGGCTCGAAGAAACGGCCAACCATCTCCGCGGGCAATCCCGGTCCGTTGTCCCGAACACGCAGCTCGACGCTCTCAACGCCTCCATCTGAAACGAGCGCGGTGCGCAGAATGATAATGCATTCGCGCCCGCTCTCTGCCGCCTCGATCGAGTTCTTGATCAGATTGTGCAGCAACTGCCGTATCCTGCCCGAATCGAGCCGCAGCAGCGGCAGGCCGGAATCGAGCTCCGTTTCGAAGTGCGCGCCGCCGGCGTCACCGCGATACAGATCCAGCACTTCGCTGATGATGGTATTGAGGTCGAGCGGCCGCAGCTTGAGCTGCGGGCTGCGCGCATAATCGGAGAAGGCCTTGACCATCTCCTGCATTACTTCGACCTGTTGCACGATGGTGTGGGTGGAACGATCGAGTATGTCCGCGTCCTGGGGGCTCATTTCCTTCAGGTATTTTCTGCGCAGGCGCTCCGCGGACAGACGGATGGGGGTGAGCGGGTTCTTGATCTCATGCGCGAGCCGGCGCGCCACCTCTCCCCAGGCGGCGTCACGCTGCGCCTGCACCAGGGCGGTTACATCCTCGACCACCAGCACGTTTCCGGCCCAGCGGTGACCATGACCGGGCAGGGACGCCCCGCCGCACATCAACACCTGCTTCCCTGACGGTCCATACAGAATCACCTCCTTGCGCCACTCCGATTCGCCAGTGGCCAGATGTGGACGAATCGCTTCGATAAGCGGCTTCAGGTACTCATGATCACGCGTCAGAGCGACCAGCGGACTGGAGATGTAATCCTTGGGATCGACGCCCAGGATATGTCCCGCGGCGGCGTTGGCGGTACGGATGAAGCGCTGCTTGTCCAGCGTCATCACGCCAGATGATAGGCGCCCCAGCACCGCGCGCAGATAGGCGCGCTCGCTCTCGGCCTGCTGCTGACTCTGACGCGCCTCGTCGCGCGCCTGCGCAAGACGACGCGTCATATCATTGAAAGAGCTGACCAGGAAACCGAGCTCGTCGCTCGAATGCTGCGGCAACTGGCGGTCATAATCGCCGGCGGCGACCGCGCGCGTACCGATGGCGAGCACACGCACCGGGGCCACCAGCCGGCGTGCAAAGAAGAACGCCGCCCAGACCGCCGATAGCAGACTGAGCAGCAGCACCAGAGACAGCGTCAACATGAAGCTGTACTTGAGCGGCCTGCGCAGGTAGGAGAGCTGCTTGTAGCGTGAAGAGGCGTCTTCCACACCGGAGGTGAGCTCATTGACGCGGCCTGACACGGGAAACATCGCCTGCAGCAGGCGCGTATCCAGCACCGGCTGCATGCCGGGCAGTTCTGTCAGAATGCGCACATAGAGCTCGTCGTCACCGACGGGGTCGAGGCTGATGTAGGTATCACCGCGCCGGACCTGGCGCAGTACGGCGTCGGAAGGCAGATTCGGCATGATCGCGAGCGGATTGAGGCTGCTGAATCCGATCACGTTGCCGGATGCCGTCATCACGGTCAGCTCATTGACATCATTCTGCGCGCGCAGATCGTTCAGCACGAACGCCATCTGCTCGTCCGGCACCAGCGTGAGATCGATCCCGATCTGTCTGGTACGACGCAGGTATTCGCGCTTGCGATCGTCGAGCGAAAGCCGGCTGAGCTCGAGCGCGTCATCGAAGGCCTTCTCGGTCTGAACGTCGAACCAGCTGTCGATACCGCGCTCGATGAACCCGAGCGAGAAATAATAGACGAGGGAAACAGGAACAAGCGCGAGGACCACGAACATCACCACCAGCCGAACCGTGAGTCGCGAGCCCGCCGCCCCCTTGCGATACTGCCGGATCAGCCGCGCCAGATTCGCCCCGATCAGCACAACCAGCGTCACCAGCCCCAGGATATTGATGAGCAACAGGCTGAAATAGAGGCGACCGAATTCGTCGGAGTTCTGCGTCGCGGCGCTCAGGCGATAAAGCGAGATCAACAACAGGGCGAACAACGCCAGTATCGGCACCACTCCCGAACTGAGCTGGCGCAGCCTCAGAGCGGCCATGAGTACCACACACTGTTCAGCTGCCAGTCCTTCGATACCAGCGCGAGCAGCCGCAGCGGCACCGGCAACTGGTCGACATCGAGCTCCGCCATCAGGCGCCCGGAGTAGCGGGCGTCGTCTTCGAGCAGGTTGCTGTCGATAACCGGAAGATCCACGATGGTGCCAAGCACCTTCCGCGCGGCATCGAAGGAGGGGAACGTGTACTGGGAACCACTGTTGAGATTGCGCAGCATGTATTGCTGGCTGAGCGCATGGAAACTGATCTGATAGCGCTGCTCGAGGGTGGCGACTTTCTGGCTCCACAGGTAGTTTCGCTCCAGGAGGATCTCTATCCGCATCACCACGGTGAGCGGAACACCCTTCTCCATTGCCTCCAGCGCCGGCTGGCTGAAGCGATAATCGATGTTCGCCTCCAGATAATAGACGCCGTCCTTGAGTACGGTATGCGCCTCGCGCACGATCACTCCGGACGTGGCGTCATCAGGGACATGGTCCTCCATGGTAGTGTCATCCGCCGTTGCCAGCCCGACGCAAAGCGACAACAGCACAGCCGCGCCCCAATGACGAGTCATTCTCATGAGGCCGCAACAGCTTCAGGCATGGGGTAGCTTGTCCAGACACGCATAATAAAAACCGTCCATACCATCCTCGCCGGGAAGGATCTGCCTCCCCGCGTACAACCCTATTCCCCAGGGCGCATCCAGCCGCCGCGCGACCGCATCGGAATGCCGCGCCAGAAAACGGGCGATTTGTCCGTCATTTTCCTCGGGAATGATAGAACAAGTCGAATACAAGAGCACACCACCCGCCTTCAGCATGCCCCATGCGGCCTCGAGCAGGCGCTCCTGCTGCGTGGCCAGCACGGTGATGTCCGCCTCCCTGCGCAGGCGCTTGATATCCGGATGGCGCCGGATCACGCCGGACCCCGAGCAGGGGGCGTCAAGCAGGATGCGGTCAAACGACCGCCCGTCCCACCACTCCGCGGGCGCACCAGCGTCGGCGCACACCAGCGTCGCGGCCAGATCGAGCCGATCGAGGTTATCCCGCACCCGCTGCAGGCGCGCGGCGTCGCGGTCCAGCGCAATCAGTATTTCAAGTTCGGGCTGCAGTTCGAGGATATGGGCAGTCTTGCCGCCTGGCGCCGCGCAGGCATCAAGTATGCGTTCACCGGGCCGGGCCGCGAGCAGCCCTGCCGCCAGCTGGGCCGCGGCGTCCTGCACCGAGACCCGGCCAGAGGAAAAACCGGGAAGGCGCTCCACATCGGTCGGCTGCTCGAGCACCAGCGCCTCCGCGCCATGAGGATGCCCGGCGGCCACCATGCCCGCGGCCGCGAGTTCGCGCAGGTATTCGTCGCGCCCACCACGACGCCGATTGACACGCAGGCACATGGGAGGACGCTCGTTGTTACCCTGGGCGATGCGCCGCCAGTCGTCGGGCCATGCGGCGCGAATGCGGTCGAGCAGCCAGCGCGGATGCGCGTGCGCCGCCGCCTGGTCCCGGTCCACCTGTTCCAGCACCGCCTCCTGCTCGCGCTGAAAGCGGCGCAGCACCGCGTTGACCAGCCCGCGCGCCCACGGCTTGCCGAGGCCGCTTGCCAGGTTCACCGCCTCGTCCACCGCCGCGTGTGACGGAATGCGGGTATAGATCAATTGATACAGGGCGGCAAGGATGACGCAGTGGAGATCGGTATCACGCCCCTTCAGCGGCTTGCGCATGAGCACGGCAGCGACAGCTTCCAGCCGTGGCCACCAGCGCAGCACGCCGTAGCAAAGATCCTGCGCCAGGGCGCGCTCACGCGGATCCTCCACCTGCTTCAGCACCAGAGGCAGACAGGCGCTCAGGGAACGTCCGTCAGCGAACACCCCCACCAGCGCCGTGATCGCCGCGCTCCTCGCATCCATCGTTCACGCCCGCCTTGCCGTCGCGCCGATATTCTTTCGGAACGCAGCGCGCATCAGTCCGTTTGAACCTCGCCGCCGAGAACCGCGCCCACCGGTACGGCATGGGCATTGATGAAATCGCCCGCCGGCATCGGGCGACCGCCCGCAAGCTGGATCTCGGTCAGACGCAGGATGCCCGCACCCGTCGAGACATCGATTCCTTCGCGGCCGGCGTGCACCATGACGCCCGGACCATTATCTACAGCCGACTCAGTGGCAAGTACATGCGCGCGCCAGACCCGCAACCTTCCATGAGGTGGCAAAACGGTGTAGGCCACCGGCCAGGGATTGAACGCGCGCACCTGCCGCTCCAGCTCCACGGCCGGCCGCGACCAGTCCAGCTCCGCCGCGGCCTTATCGATCTTGGCGGCATAGCAGGCCTGCGCCTCATCCTGAGGTACGCCGCTGATGGTCCCGTCCACGATACGGCCGATCACATCCACCAGAGCCCGCGCGCCAATCGCCGCCAGCTTGTCGTGCAGGCTTCCCGTCGTTTCCCCCGGCGTGATCGGGCACTCATCCCGCTGCAGCATCGCCCCGGTATCGAGCCCGCGATCCATCTGAATGATGGTGACGCCAGTCCCGGCATCTCCCGCGAGCAGCGCGCGCTGAATCGGAGCGGCCCCGCGCCAACGCGGAAGCAGCGAGTCAAGGATGTTGATACAGCCGAAACGCGGAATTTCCAGCACGGTCGCCGGCAAGATCAGTCCGTAGGCCACGACGACCATGAGGTCAGGTGCCAGTGCGCGCAAGGTTTGCTGTATGTCGGGATCCTTCAGGGTTTCAGGCTGATAAACGGGCAGCCCATGCTGGTTCGCCAGCAGCTTGACCGGGCTGGGTTGCGGCTTGCGGCCGCGCCCGGCGGGACGGTCCGGTTGCGTCAACACTGCGGAGATGGTGTAACGGGCGTCCAGCAGGGACGCCAGCGGTACGGTCGCGAAATCCGGTGTGCCGGCAAAGACAATATTCATGCCGTGCTTCATATAGGTTGCGGATAAAGGTGGGTGTGCGACGCCTACAAGGTGCGGCGGCGATATTTTTCCAGTTTCTTTCTGATCCGCTGCCGTTTCATCTCAGTGAGATAATCCACGAACAGCTTGCCTTCCAGATGATCCATTTCATGCTGGATGCACACAGCGAGCAGGCCGTCCGCCTTCTGTTCGAACGGTTGACCATCACGCCCGAGGGCCTTGACCCGAATGGTGGCCGCCCGCTCCACCATATCGTAGATGCCTGGGACCGACAGACACCCTTCCTCCATGACTTCACTTCCATCGCGCTCCAGAATCACCGGATTGATCAGACACAAGGGGGCATCGCGCGTTTCGCTGATATCCATGACTATCAAACGCTTGCTCACGTTGACCTGGGGTGCGGCGAGTCCGATACCGGGGGCATCGTACATGGTCTCCAGCATGTCGTCGACCAGCTGACGCATTGAGTCATCCACCTGCTCGACCGGCTCGGCCTTAATACGCAGACGGGGGTCTGGATAATGCAAAATGTGAAGTATTGCCATGTAATACCGCCCCGAACCGCTGGGAAATCCATAGTTTCGTACGACCGACGTCTTAATATCCGCCCGTCCACGCCGATAACTACGGTACTTGGTGTAATATGCCTGCTGTTTCGACAACCCTGTGATGATTTAACAAGGCAAGTCAGATGTCAAACAAACGCCTGTTTTTGCGATTGATACTCCCGGTTGCGCTGGCTTTCAGCGCGAATCTGCCAGCCGACACCGTGAAGCTGACATCCGATCATCCGGATGATTACGTGGTCGTCAAAGGTGATACCTTGTGGGACATTTCCTCCCGCTTCCTGCAGGATCCCTGGTTGTGGCCCGAGATCTGGCAGATCAACCCTGCAATCCAGAACCCCCACCTGATATACCCTGGCGACATCATACATCTGCAATATGTTGATGGAAAACCGGTGCTTACAATTCAGCGCGGCGAACAGCACGCTGGTCTGCCGACGGTAAAATTGTCGCCGGGCGCGCGCTTTTCCTCCCTCGAGACCGCCATTCCCACGATCCCGGTCGACGCCATCAAACAGTTCCTGCTCCATCCCCGCATCGTCAGCGACAAGGAGCTGGAGACGAGTCCATATATCGTCGCGACGGCGGAAGATCACCTGATCAGCGGTTCCGGTGACAAGGTCTATGTGCGCGGACTGGACCCGGATACCGATGAGCATTCCTATAATATAGTGCGCAAGGGCAAGATTTACCGTGATCCTGCGGACTCCAAACGCATTCTCGGCATCGAGGCGATCAACGTCGCGGACGCGGACCTCACCGCGACCGGCGACCCCAGCACCCTGGTGATACGGCGGGCCAACCGTGAAGTCCTGAAGGGAGACCGCCTGCTCCCGCAACTCGATGAAGAGCCGGACCAGCACTTCACTCCGCACGCGCCGCAGGATCGGGTGGAAGGCCAGATCATCTCGGTGCTCGATGGCGTCTCCCGAATCGGACGCCTGCAGACTGTGGTCATCAACCGCGGCAAGGCCGACGGACTGGAACGGGGGCATGTGCTGGCCGTCTATCGGACCGGCGAGGAGGTGCAGGATACCATCGGCGACGTCAAGCGTGCGGACCGGATGGTAAAGTTGCCTAACGAGCGCGCCGGCACGTTGATGATCGTGCGCCTGTTCGATAATATCAGCTATGCGCTCGTCATGGAGGCGACGCGCGATCTGCGTATACTCGACACCATAGAAAATCCCTGACGAGGATCGTCGGGGCACAGGGATGGACACCGGCGCTCCGGCGCTGCCAACATGGATGAGATCGCCTACTGGCTCGCCTTGCTGCGCGCGCCGGGCGTTGGCCCGGCACGTTTTCACGAGTTGTTGCAGCACTTCCCCTCACCTCGGGCAATCTTCCAGTCGTCACCGCGAGAACTCGCGGCCGCCGGTCGAATAGCACCCGAGACAGCCCGCTACCTCGAAAATCCTGCCTGGTCCGATGTGGAGAACGACCTGCGCTGGCTTGCCCGGGCGGGACATCACGCACTGACCCTGCACTCCCCGGAATATCCACCCTGGCTGAGGGAAATCCACGCCGCACCACCGGTGCTGCATGTGCAGGGGAAGCCCTCCTGCCTGGCTAGCCCGCAGATAGCCGTTGTAGGGAGCCGCAATCCGACCCCGGCGGGACTCGATCTTGCGCACGAATTCTCCGCCGAACTCACCCGCCACGGTTTTGCCATAACCAGCGGGCTGGCCGCCGGCATCGACGCCGCAGCCCATCGCGGCGCCCTGGATGCGCACGGGATCACTATTGCCGTCGCCGGAACCGGCCTTGATCGGGTTTATCCCGCTCGCCATGAAAAACTTGCCGCAGAGATTCAATGCTCCGGCGCCGTCGTCTCGGAATTCCCGCTCGGCAGCCCGCCGCTGCGGGATTCGTTTCCTCGCAGGAACCGCATCATCAGCGGGCTCAGCCGCGGGACCCTGGTCGTCGAAGCCGCGTTGCACAGCGGATCTCTGATCACGGCACGTACTGCCTTGGAACAAGGGCGCGAAGTATTCGCCATCCCCGGCTCGATCCACAACCCCTGCGCGCGCGGCTGTCACGCCCTGATTCGGCAGGGGGCCAAGCTGGTCGAGAGCATTCATGATATTCTGGAGGAGCTGTGTCCTGTGCCACCGGCGGAGCGGGTTCTACCGCATGCCGATGCGGTACGAGACGCGGCGATGGATTCACGCCTGGATGAAACAATGGCGGCTGTTCTCAGTCAAATAGATTATGCTCCTACGACGATCGATACCCTGATCGTGCGCACCCACCTCCCCAGCGAGCGATTGTGCCCCATCCTGTTGGAACTGGAGATGAATGGCCATGTTCATGCGGCGCCCGGCGGGACCTATCTGCGGCGAAGCGAAAGGAAATGACATGAAAGAAAACACGTTCGATGTCCTCATGTATCTGTTCGAGCACTGCCTCGATGAGGCTCTTTCCATCGAACAGGACGAATCCGCCCTGAAAGGGATGCTGCGCAGCGCCGGTTTCGCTCAAACGGAAATCAACAAGGCATTCCTCTGGCTGGAAAATCTCACGCAGCCACAGGACGCCACCGATGCCCCTGATGCCGCCAGCGCCAGCGGCGCCCTGCGGGTCTATGCCGCCCCTGAAATGGCGAAACTGGATCGGGATTGCCGTGGCTTCCTCCACGCACTCGAGGGGCACAAGATCATCGATGCGGCATCGCGAGAGGTCATCATCGAGCGCGCCATGGCGCTCGAACTTGACGAGTTCAATCTCGATCGCTTCAAGTGGATCGTGATGATGGTGCTGGCCAATCAGCCGGGAAAGGAACAGGCACACCTCTGGCTCGAGACCCTGATCTTCGACCGCAATAGCGATTGCATGCATTGATGCCGCGCGTATGCAGCGCCCTGCCCAGGCCTCCTACCCGCAATGTCGGCGCGACTCTCATATTCGCTAATTCATCAATCCAATCAAAGGGCAACCTGCGTCCGCCACTATCGGCGGACGCAGCCGTTTTGAACCATTGAATAAGCCACGCAGTCTTATCCACAAGATGACTCCGGAACACCCGACGCGGGGACGCTCGTCGGTGTAAAGGGTTTAAGATTTTCAAAGGAAGACCGAAACAGCTTTGACAGCGGGTGGATCACGCCTCTAATATAGGCGCGCTTTTCTCGCCGAAACGGTCAGAACGCGATGTTTCCCTTGGGAAATAGCACGGAATGACGGATCAACAGCTACTGGTGCATCACTGGCAATCGAGGTATCGAGCGCATCGATGAGCAAACATCTCGTCATCGTGGAATCGCCGGCAAAGGCGAAGACGCTGAAAAAATACCTGGGCAAGGACTTCGATGTCTTCGCCTCGTACGGTCACGTGCGCGATCTGCTCCCCAAGGAAGGCGCGGTCGACCCTGAGCACGACTTTTCGATGAAGTATCAACTCATCGAGAAAAATCAGAAGCACCTCGACGTCATCCGCAAGAACCTGAAGGCTGCGGACACGCTCTACCTCGCCACTGACCCGGATCGCGAAGGCGAGGCCATCTCCTGGCATCTCTACGAGATCCTGCGCCAGGATGCAGGCTTGCACGACAAGCCGGTGCATCGCATCGTCTTTCACGAGATCACCAAGAACGCGGTTCAGGAGGCGATTCGTCATCCGCGCGACATCTCCATGAATCTCGTCAACGCCCAGCAGGCACGCCGCGCGCTGGACTATCTCGTCGGCTTCAATCTTTCCCCGCTTCTGTGGAAAAAGATCCGGCGCGGACTCTCCGCAGGGCGCGTGCAAAGCCCGGCCCTGCGCATGATCGTCGAACGAGAACTGGAGATCGAGAGCTTCAAGCCGCGCGAATACTGGACCCTCGATGCGGAGAGCGCCAAGGGCAAGGAACATTTTCGCGCGAAGCTCACGCATTACCACGGCAAGAAACTCAACCAGTTCAGCATTACTGACGAGAAAGACGCGAGAGAAACCGAGCGCACGCTGCTCCAATCCGCCAACGGTCAGCTTACGGTTGTCCAGGTCGAAAAGAAGCAGCGTAAACGCAATGCCGCCGCGCCGTTCATTACCTCGACCCTGCAGCAGGAAGCAGCCCGCAAGCTCGGCTTCACTGCCCAGAGGACCATGCGCACCGCGCAGCAGCTTTATGAAGGTATAGATACCGGCCAGGGCGCCACGGGTCTGATCAGCTATATGCGCACCGACTCTGTCAACCTCGCCAACGAAGCGGTGGAAGAAATCCGCCGCCTCATCGCCGAACGCTTCGGCCAGGACAAACTGCCAAGCCAGCCGCAGGTCTACAAGACCAAGGCCAAAAACGCGCAAGAAGCCCACGAGGCCATTCGCCCCACCTCGGCCTTTACAGACCCGGACTCGATCAAGGAGCACCTGAGCGCCGACCAGTACAAGCTGTACCGCCTCATCTGGCAGCGCACGGTGGCCTGCCAGATGATCCATGCGACTATCAATACCGTCGGCGTGGATCTCGAAGCAGGCAAGGGCAATGTGTTCCGCGCCACCGGCTCGACCATTGTCGACCCCGGCTTTATGAGCGTCTATCAGGAAGACACCGACGACGGCAAGGATGGCGAGGAACAGAATCTCCTGCCCGAGCTGTCCACGGGCGAAACCGTCAAGCTCGTGACCATCCACACCGAGCAGCACTTCACCGAGCCGCCGCCGCGTTACACCGAGGCGAGCCTGATCAAGACCCTTGAGGAATACGGCATCGGCCGGCCATCAACCTATGCGGCGATCATCGCGACGCTGCAGCAGCGCGAATACGTTGTGCTTGAAAAGAAACGCTTCAGACCAACCGATGTCGGCCGCATCGTCAACAAGTTTCTCACTGAGCACTTCTCGCGTTATGTCGATTACGAGTTTACCGCCAAGCTCGAGGATGAGCTCGACGCCGTGTCACGCGGAGAGGAGGAGTGGGTTCCGCTGATGCGCGCCTTCTGGCAGCCGTTCAAACACCTGGTCGACGATAAGGAACAATCCGTACAGCGCAAGGACGTCACCCAGGAGGCGCTCGACGAACAGTGCCCCAAGTGCGGCAAGCCGCTCTCCATCCGCCTCGGCAAGCGCGGACGCTTCGTCGGCTGCACGGGATTCCCCGATTGCGACTATACGCGCAACCTCGGCGGCGACAACGAAGAGAACTCCGGCGCAGAGCTGGTCGAAGGGCGCACCTGTCCGACATGCAGCGGCGCCCTGATCGTGCGCAACGGCCCCTATGGCAAATTCATCGGATGCAGCAACTATCCGAAGTGCAAATTCATTGAACCGCTGGTCAAGCCGTCCGACACCGAGGTCAGCTGTCCCAAGTGCCACGAGGGCAATATGCTGCAACGGCGCTCACGCCGTGGCAAAACGTTCTACTCCTGCTCTCGCTACCCGGCCTGCGACTATGCGGTGTGGAACGAGCCGGTGGCTACCCAGTGCCCGAATTGCGCGTGGCCTATTCTGACGATCAAGAACACGAAGAAGAGCGGCGCCGAGCTCGTCTGCCCGCAGAAAGACTGCGGCCACAGCGAGCCCTACGAAGAACAGCCGGAACCAACCCCGCGTCGCGCCGTTCAGGGCTGAGCGGTCTTGCGCGAACGCGCGGACTGTCCCGCCATCGCCCTGTCCACGGCATTCCGATCAAGATGCGGTGCGAACAGCTCGATGAAGGCATACATGTACCCCCGCATGTGACTGCCGCGCCTCACACCCAGACGGGTGATCGACGGCTCGAACAAATGGCTGGCCTCGAGCATACGCAGATTGGTATCCCGCTCCGGATCGAACGCCATCTGCGCCATCAACCCGATGCCCAGCCCGATCTCGACATAGGTCTTGATCACGTCGGAATCGATTGCTGAAAACACCACATTTGGCCGCAGGCCGGCGCGCTCGAACGCCTCATTGATCTTGGCACGGCCGGCGAAGGAAAAGTCATAGGTCACGATTGGATACTCGGCGATCTTCTCCAGCGTCAAGGGTGTATCGCGCAAAATCGGCAAACCCGGCGGAGCTATCACGCAATGGTGCCACTCGTAACAAGGCATCACCACCAGATCTTCGAACTGGTCCATTGCCTCGGTAGCGACGGCGATATCGGCGACGCCCGATGCCGCCAGCTGTGCGATCTGGGTGGGATTACCCTGATGCAGATGCAGGCGCACATCAGGGTAACGCTCGGTAAAGATCTTTATCACACGCGGCAACGCGTAACGCGCCTGCGTATGGGTGGTCGCGATCGAGAGGCTGCCGGTCGCATCGCTGGTGTATTCATAACCAACCTGCTTGATGTGCTCGATATCACGCAGCACCCGCTCCGCCATCGCCAGTACCGCACGCCCGGGCTGCGTAATGCCCACCAGGCGCTTCCCGTTGCGCTCGAAGATCTGGATATTCAGCTCCTCTTCCAACTGACGGATCTGATTACTGATTCCGGGCTGTGCTGTATGCAGGACATTGGCCGCGGCGGAAATGTTCAGGCCGCAGCGCGCCACTTCGCGCAGATAACGCAATTGCTGAATATTCATGTCAGGCACCATATATACAAAATTATTATATAAATATAATACATCATTATTTTTTCGAATATAGTTTGAATGTTATAGTTTTTTCGCACGTCAATCTTCCCGCCTCTCCTCGTCGCACTGATCAAGAGCCAGATTGTCGTGCAACTGTCTGAGCTCACAAGACAAAGTCGCTATCTGGCGCCAAATCGGTACAGACGGGAGACATGCATGGACACACTGGCCTACATCCTGACCGGATTCGGAGTCGGCACCCTGGTCGGCTTGACTGGAGTGGGAGGCGGCTCTTTGATGACGCCCATGCTCATATTCGTCTTCGGGATCGCGCCGGTAACGGCGGTAGGCACAGACCTGTTGTTCGCCGCGATCACGAAGGCAACCGGGGTATGGCATCACCAACGCGGGAAAAATATCCGCTGGAATATCACCGGGTTGATGCTTGCGGGCAGCCTGCCCACCGCGATACTGGTGGTGTATTATATAGAGCGATTTTCGCCTTCGACGGCGGAGCTCAACTTGGTCATACACGTCGGACTGGGCGTGGCGCTGATCCTGACCGCGCTCTCGCTGTTGTTCAAGACCCGTGTACAGCGACTGGGGCGCGTGATCCAGGCATGGCTGCCGAACTGGAGATCGTGGCGGCCCGCGGCCACGGTCGGCGCCGGGGTGGTGCTGGGCATCCTGGTGCCGATATCCTCGCTCGGCGCAGGCGCGCTGGGCGCCGCGATGCTGCTCTTTCTTTACCCCAGCCTGCCGACACGCGCCATCGTGGGAACGGACATCGCGCATGCGGTGCCGCTGACCCTGGTGGCGGGACTGGGGCATATGCACATGGGGACGGTCGATTTCGAGATGCTGTCCATCCTGTTGATCGGCTCCCTCCCAGGCATCTATCTGGGCAGTCGTCTGGCATCAATCGTCCCTGAATACGTGATTCGGCCGCTGCTGGCAAGCATGCTGATCCTGATCGGGGCGAAGTTCATGTATTCCGCCTGAGACGGATCGCGGCGGTTTTGTTAAACAGAGTAAAGTAACAACGATACAGCGCAGGAGAAGTAGGCATGAGCACGTCGCAGACATTGGTCAACCTTGAAGAGCTCGATCGTTTCGAGGAAAGCGTACACGCTTTTCTGAAAAACGAGATCGACGCCGAACGCTTCCAGTCGATGCGTCTTCAGCAAGGTGTGTACGGCCAGCGCCAGGAAGGCGTCAACATGGTTCGCGTCAAGATCCCTGGCGGGCGTATGACCCCCGCGCAGCTGGACAGCATCGCGGACGTTCTCGAGTCCTGCTCTGATCACGATGTGGCGCATATCACCACGCGCCAGGACATCCAGATCCATTACGTCCCCCTGGAACGGTCACCGCGCGCCCTCCGCGACCTGGCCCAGACCGGCCTGACCACGCGCGAGGCCTGCAACAACACAGTGCGCAACCTCACCTGCTGTCCGCTGGCAAGCGTGTGCCCGCGTGAGCGGGTGGACATCGCGGAGTTCCAGGACGAGGCGATGCGTTATTTCCTCCGTCATCCGCTGACGCAGCACCTGCCGCGCAAGTTCAAGATCAGCTTCTCCGGCTGCGAGGCCGATTGCGCCCAGGGCATGCTGCACGATCTGGCGGTGGTGGCCGTGAAAAAGGATGGCCGCTTCGGTTTCAAACTCCTGGCCGGCGGCGGACTCGGTCACAAGCCGCGCCACGCCGTCACGGTGGAGGAGTTCATCCCCGAGGCGGATCTGATCCCGTGCATGGAGGCGGTGATCTCCCTGCACAATCGCTACTCCAATCGCAAGCAGCGCGCCAAATCCCGCATCAAGTTCCTGGTCGATCGCTTCGGCGCGGATGGCTTTGTCGAGAAGTATCGGGAGGAACTGGCCCGCACCCGCATCGCGCTCGCCGACAGAGCGCACCTCAAGGGAGCCTGGCGCGATGGCGAGGCGGTTGACGGCTGCGACAACCCGGGCGCGCCGCGCAAATTGCTGCCGCAGAGACAGCCGGGTCTCAACATCTTTCCGATCAGCATCCCCATAGGCGACCTCACCGGCCCGCAGATGCACGGCATCGCCGCGCTGATGCTCAAACTGGGTCTTACCGATGTGCGCACCACCCAGGATCAGAACCTGATCCTTGTTGACGTACCGGATAAAAGTGTCGTGGAGCTGCGCACCAGCCTCGCCGCACTCGGACTGAGAGAACCCGGCACGGGCGACGACGTCGTTGCCTGCCCCGGCACCTCGACCTGCCGCCTCGGCATCACGGCCTCCAAGAAGATCGGCACCAAGATCAACGGCGGGGAACATGATCTGCGCATCCGCGCCAGCGGTTGCCACAACGGCTGCGCGCAGCCGGAAACCGGCGATATCGGCATCTACGGCGAAGGACGGCGCGTACACGGCAAGCTGGTGCCGCATTACCAGATGTACCTCGGCGGCGATGGCCGCAATGGAGGCGGTCTGGCCATCAAGGGACCTTCGGTTCCGTCCGCGCGCATCCAGCAGGCAATCACCCGCCTGCAACAGACCTACGCCCGCGAGCGCAATGATGGCGAATCCTTCTTCACCTGGTCGCATCGGCAGGGCGGCGACTACTTCGCCAGTCTGCTCTCCGACATCACCACCGTGGCGCCGGAAGAGATCGGCGCCGTGCTGCGCGACCATGGCGATGAAGGCGCATTCAAGGTCGAGCAGTTCGGCGGCGGCGAATGCTCCGGAGCCGCCCAGGAGACGGTCGCGGCGAATTTCGCCGAGGCGGCGAACGAGCGCAATTACCGTAACGGCTTCCTGCTGCAGCGCAAATACGAGGAATCGATCGAGTGCGCGCAGGCGATCGGTCGTCTGGTCGGACAGTCGCTGCTGTTCCTGGCGGGGCAGCCCGCGGCAGGAGAAATCGGGGAAATCGGCCGCCAGCTATCGGCCGCCCTGCCGGCCAACGCGGATCTCGGCCACACGCTGCTCGATTTCATGACACGCCTGAACGCGCTGAAGGAAGATTTCGACGAGGCCGAGTACAAGGCGCTGAATCAGGAGCTGGATCAATGGACCGCCAGATCCGCCGCGGTCTGCCAGGACATCGACCGCCAGCTCGACCTGAGCGCCTCCATGCCGGCGGTCGTTGCCGCCGCGGCTGAAAAAAAAACTCTGAGCGCATCGATCTGACGGGACTTGGCTGCCCCCTGCACTACGTCAAGGCGCGCAACGAACTGCGTCGAATCCCGACGGGGGCCACCGCCGAATTCCTGTTCGGCAGCGAGAAGCTGGCCCAACAGGCCGCGGAGAGCCTGCGCAAGGACGGGCACGAGATCCTGTCCGTGCAATCACACGGCGACGGCGTACTCGTCAACCTGCGCAAGGGCGAGACGGCCGGACCCGATCAAACCGTAACGATACAGTGAACCTGACCGCGCCCCGTCAACTCCGGTCGACGGGGCGTGGCTTCCGTTCCGAATCGATGGCGACATATGTCAAGGTCGCCTCCGTGACCCTGATTGCCTCCTCGATACCACGACCGCGTTCCGCGTACACCTCAACACGCACCGTCAGCGAGGTGCGCCCCACGCGCACCACCTCCGCGTAGCAGCTGATCAGATCGCCCACAAAGACCGGCTTGTGAAACTGGAACGAATTGACGGCCACCGTCACCACGCGGCCGCCGGCGCGGCGATAGGCGGCGATGCTCCCGGCGATATCGACCTGGGACATGATCCTGCCCCCGAAGATATCGCCCGCCGCGTTGGTATCGGTCGGCATGGCAAGCACACGCACCGTGGGCTGGCGTCCTGCCGGCAAGCGATCCGGGTCCATCTCGTGCGTCATGTCAGCGCCCCGCGTACAGGCGGTCGATCACGGCGCCGGCCTGCTCCGCGATGCGCTGGCGGCGCAACTTGAGCGTCGGAGTCTGCATGCCGTTCTCCACCGTCCACGGGTCGAGACTCAGACTGAAGCGTCGTATGCGCGCGTAACCTGGAAATTTCCGCGTCAGTCCTTCGATCCGCCGTCCCACCTCGCGAACTACGATCGGCGACTGCAATGCGCGCGGATCGTCCTGTGGCATGTCCAGTTGCCGGGCCAGCACTGACCAGCGTTCACGGTTCAGTACCAGCAGCGCGGACAGACAGGGCCGGCCCTCGCCCACTACCAGTACCTGTTCAAACAAGGGATCAGAGGCCAGCGCCATCTCCATGTCCGCCGGAGAAACCTTCTCGCCATTGGACAGCACGATGATGTCCTTGAGCCGCCCCGTAATATAGATAAAACCATTCTCGATCTTTCCCTTGTCGCCGGTATGCAGCCAGCCCTCGGCGTCAATCGCGGCCGTGGTCGCCGCGGGATCGTTCAGGTAACCCAGCATCACACCGGGACTGCGCGCAAGCAGCTCGCCCTGTTCGGTGACCTTGATCTCGACGTCGCGCAAGGGACGCCCCACGCTCGCCGGGTCGTTGTCGTCCACACAGTTTCCGCTCAACACGGGACTCGCCTCGGTCATACCGTATCCCTGGATCAGCGGCAGGCCCAGCCCGATGAAGGTGCGCGCGACCTCCTCCGGGAGTGGCGCGCCGCCACACACCGCGAGGCGGATCCTGCCACCAAGACGGGCGAGCACCTTGCCGGCGACCAAGCGCCGCAGCAGCGGCCATAGCAACAGCGCCGGACTCCACGCCGCCCGTCCTCGCAGAAATTGAAAGCGTGCCCAGCCGGTATCGACCGCGCGGCGGAACAAGCCGCGCGCCAGCGCGGAGCGCCCCTCCATCTGCGTCTGAATCCGGTCATGGATGCGTTCGTAGATCCGCGGCACGGAGATCAGCGCCGTGGGACGCACCGTGGCCAGATCCTCGCCGAGCTGCGCGACCGAGCGCGCGAAGGCCACGCGGGCGTTCGCCATCATGGGCAGGTAATAACCCACGGTGCGCTCCAGCGTGTGCGACAAGGGCAGGAAGGACAGAAACGTATCAGCAGCACTCACCGGATTGCTGCAATAGCTGGCATGCGCATTCCACAGGATGTTGCCGTGCGTCAGCATCACGCCCTTGGCGCGCCCGGCGGTGCCGGAGGTATACACGATCGCGGCAAGGTCATCCCGACTGCCACCCCTGCCCGCCGGTTCGGGGGCATGGCCGGTCGCGGCGTCCAGCCATTGTCGCAACGTCTTCACACGGGGATCATTCACCGCGCCGTCCTCGCGCACAACAATCCGTTGCAAGGAATCGGAACCAGCGAGCACCAGGCGTAATGCATCCCAGCGTTCCGGCTGGTCGAGCAGCAGCAGCCGCGCGCCGGTTTCATGCAGGATATAGGCGACATTGTCCGGCCGGTCATTCACGAACAGGGGCACCACCACGAGCCCCAGACTCATCGCCGCCTGATCCACGCACACCCACTCGACGCCATTCGGCAGCATGACGGCGATGCGCTCTCCGGACGCCAGCCCTTCGCCGCTCAAGGCAGCGCGCCAGCGCTCCACCTCCGCCGCGATATCGGCCCAGGACAAATCCCGCCACTCACTACTGGCCGCATCGAAATAGCGGTAGGCCGGAGACCGCGGGTTGCGCCGGACGCGCTCATAAAACAACTCGGACAAGGTATTCACCTCGCCGGGCAGTATCAGGTCCGGATTCTCCAGGATCATGCGCTTCTCCATCGTGTGACTTGGCCCGCTGTGGCCGGCGATTCGGCCCCGCCGGCCGCCCCGTGATGACGCGAACCCGGCGCCTGATATGATACCGGCATCCGGGCCGCCGTCACCCACTCTCTCTGCACGGAGTCGCGGGAAAACAGTCCCATGGTATCCCGACAGCGTATTTGTCTTTACCCTCTCCCCGCGCTAGGCTGCGGAAACACAGCCTGACCCTGGAACAACGCCCCCATGATGATCGCTTCCTGGAACGTCAACTCTCTGCGTGTGCGCCTGCCGCAGGTGCTCGACTGGCTCACCGCCGCGCAGCCGGACATCCTGGCCCTGCAGGAAACCAAGCTGCAGGACGAACAGTTTCCGCGCGAGGAGCTCCTCGCCGCCGGCTATCAGGCGGCGTTCTCGGGACAAAAAACCTACAACGGCGTCGCCATCCTGACGCGGGAAACGGCAAGCGATGTCCTGCGGGACATCCCCGGCCTGGACGATCCGCAGCGGCGCATCCTTGCCCTCACCTGCGGCGGGGTCCGCGTGATCAATCTCTACGTGCCCAACGGGGAGAGTGTCGCCTCCGACAAGTATCGCTACAAGCTGGACTGGTTCGCCGCGGTGACGGAATTCGTCCGCGGCGAGCTCGCCATTCACCCCGACCTGGTCGTGCTGGGCGATTTCAATATCGCGCCCGCGCCGCTCGACGTGCACGATCCGGCGGCCTGGGAAGGCCAGGTACTGTTCAGCATGCCGGAGCGCGCGGCCTTCGATCGCCTGCTCGCGACCGGTCTGTGCGACACCCTGCGCCTGAAGCACCCCGATGAAACGGTGTACAGCTGGTGGGATTACCGCATGGCGGCCTTCCGGCGCAACCTCGGGCTGCGCATCGACCACATCCTCGCCAGCCAGCGCCTGTGCGAACGTTGTCTCGACTGTCGCGTCGACGCGACGCCGCGCGCCTGGGAACGCCCCTCGGATCACGCGCCGGTAATCGCCGAATTCGAGCGCTGAAACGCGCGATCGCGAGCAAGCACGTATAATGGAGCGGCTTGCATCGCCATCCGGCCCGCCACGCCGGCCCAACCATTACAGGCGAGTCCTTCCATGAAATACCGCGATCTGCGCGACTTCATCGCCGCGCTGGAACAGAAAGGCGACCTGATCCGCGTGCGGACCGAGGTCGACCCGTATCTCGAGATGACCGAGATCTGCGACCGCACGCTGCGCAAAGGCGGTCCGGCGCTGCTGTTCGAGCGCCCCAAGGGTCATGACATCCCCGTACTGGCCAATCTGTTCGGCACGCCCGAACGCGTCGCGCTCGGCATGGGGACGGATTCAGTCGCGGCCCTGCGCGAGACCGGCAAGCTGCTCGCCTACCTGAAGGAACCGGAACCTCCGGCCGGGCTGCGCGATGCCTGGGACAAATGGCCGGTGCTCAAGCAGGTACTCAACATGAGCCCGAAGACGGTCAGCGACGCGCCGTGCCAGCGCAAGATCATCGAAGGCGAAGCGGTGGACCTCGCGCGCCTGCCTATCCAGACCTGCTGGCCGGGCGACGCCGCGCCGCTGATCACCTGGGCCCTGGTCGTCACGCGCGGGCCGCACAAGCCGCGCCAGAACCTGGGCATCTACCGCCAGCAGGTGATCGGGCGCAATCGCGTCATCATGCGCTGGCTGGCGCATCGCGGCGGCGCGCTCGACTACCGCGACTGGCAACTCGCGCACCCGGGCGAACCGTTCCCGGTCGCCGTCGCGCTCGGCGCAGATCCGGCCACCATTCTGGGTGCAGTGACGCCGGTGCCCGATACATTATCGGAATACGCCTTCGCGGGCCTGCTGCGCGGCGGACGCACCGAAGTCGTCAAATGCCTCGGCAGCGATCTCTCCGTACCGGCGAGCGCCGAATTCGTGCTCGAGGGTCACATCCATCCCGGCGATGAAGCGCCCGAAGGACCGTTCGGCGACCATACCGGCTATTACAACGAGGTCGAGCGCTTCCCGGTCTTCACCATCGATCGCATCACCCACCGCGATAATCCGATCTATCACAGCACCTACACCGGACGACCGCCGGACGAGCCCGCGGTGCTCGGCGTCGCGCTCAACGAGGTGTTCATACCGATCCTGCAAAAACAGTTTCCGGAGATCGTCGACTTCTACCTGCCGCCCGAGGGCTGTTCCTACCGCCTCGCCTGCGTCAGCCTGCGCAAGCAGTATCCCGGTCACGCCAAGCGCGTGATGTTCGGTGTCTGGTCGTTCCTGCGCCAGTTCATGTACACCAAGTTCATCATCGTCACCGATGACGATGTGAACGTGCGCGACTGGAAGGACGTGGTATGGGCCATGACCACGCGCATGGACCCGGCGCGCGATACCGTCGTCATCGAAAACACGCCGATCGACTACCTCGACTTCGCATCGCCCGTCTCCGGGCTCGGCTCCAAGATCGGCTTCGACGCCACCAACAAATGGCCGGGCGAGACACAGCGCGCCTGGGGCACGCCGATCTGCATGTCCGACGAGGTGCGCCAGCGCGTGGACGCGATCTGGGACGAGCTCGGGATCCCGCTGGATCCCTGAGACCGCGCGCCGGGCGCCCCGGCGCTGCACACATCCGGGCAAGCTTGCTATACTGCGGCCAGGTTCACTGGGAGCGCCACCAATACTGTGCCGACCGCCAATATCAGCCTGCCATTCAGCAAGATGCACGGACTGGGCAATGACTTCGTCATCATCGACGCCGTCAGCCGGCCCGTGTCACTCAGCCCCGAACAGATCCGCTACCTCGCCGACCGCCACACAGGCATCGGCTGCGACCAGTTGCTGCTGGTCGAGCCCGCGACTGACGCGAGCGCCGACTTCCGTTACAGGATCTTCAACGCCGACGGCAGCGAGGCCGGGCAGTGCGGCAACGGAGCGCGCTGCTTCGCCCGCTTCGTGCGCGAACACGGTCTGACCACGAAGGACCAGCTCGTGCTGGAAACACGCGGCGGGCTGCTGCGCACACAGCTGCTGGACGGCAACCTGGTCACGGTGGACATGGGGCCGCCGCGCCTCGATCCCGCCGCCATACCCTTCGTCACCGATCAGCCCGGACCGGCCTATACCCTCGATGTCGACGGCGAGCATATCGAGATCAACGCCGTTTCCATGGGGAATCCGCACGCCGTCCTGCGGGTCGACGATGTCACCCGCGCCCCGGTGGAACAGCTCGGCCCCCGGCTGGAACGCGACCGGCGCTTTCCGGAGGGCGTCAATGTCGGCTTCATGGAGATCGAGGATCGCGCGCACATCCGCCTGCGCGTCTTCGAGCGCGGCGCCGGCGAGACGCTCGCCTGCGGCACCGGCGCCTGCGCCGCCGTGGTCGCCGGCCAGCTGCGCGGCCTGCTCGATCAACGCGTCGCCGTGGAACTGCCGGGCGGCAAGCTGTTCATTGAATGGGAAGGCGGCGGCGCCAGCGTCGCCATGACCGGTCCCGCCAAACTGGTATTCGAAGGAAGCATCGCCTTATGAGCACATCGCAGACCAGCGCCACGGGCGACCTGCCGACACTGACCGCGCAGACCGTCGAAGACTATCTGCGCCGCCATCCGGAGTTCTTCCAGGGACGCGACGACCTGATCCGCGCGCTCACCCTGCCCCACCTCACCGGCGGCGCCATCTCGCTGGTGGAACGCCAGGTCGCGCTGCTGCGCGAGGAGACCCAGCGCTACCGCGCCCAACTGCAGGAGCTGGTTCAGATCGCGCGTTACAACGACGAACTCATCGCGCGCCTGCAGCAGCTCACCGTCAAACTGATGGACTGCGCGACGCTGGATCAGGCCCTCGCCCTGCTCGAGACCGGATTGCGGCAGGACTTTCATGCCGACGCGGCGACATTGCGCCTGTTCCCGGCCTCCGGCGCAGCCGGCTTCGATGCCGGCGCGCTCACCTTCCTGAATGTCGAGGCCATCGAATCAGACAGCCTGGCGTCATCGCTGCAGCCGATCCTCACCGCCGGCAGACCGGTGTGCGGACATCTGCCGAACGAACAACTGGTACAGCTCTTTCCGACGACCGCGGGCGAAATCGGTTCGGCGGCGCTGCTGCCGCTCGCGGGGGCTAGCGGCGAATCCGTGGTCGGCCTGCTCGCCATCGGCAGCCGCGACGCGGAGCGCTTCACGCCGGAAATGGCCACCACCTATCTCAATTACATGAATGAACTGATCGGCCGCAAGCTCGCCGCCTGCCTGCGTAGCGCGCCGCCTGTCTGAGGCATGGAACGCTCCGGCTGGATCGCGCACTTCCTGGAAAGCCTGCGCGTCGAACGCCGGCTCTCCCCGCACACCCTGTCCGCATACCGGCGCGACCTCGCCAGTCTCGATGCCTTCTGCGCCGCGGAGGCAATCGCGCACTGGAATCAGCTGACCGCGCATCACATCCGCGCCCTGGTCGCGGCGCAGCACCGGCGCGGGCTCGACGGCCGCAGCCTGCAGCGCCTGCTCTCCGCCCTGCGCAGTTTCTTCGAATACCTGATAGGACAACAGGAACTGGGACATAACCCGGCAGCCGGCATCCGCGCCCCGAAATCACCGCGCCGACTGCCGGACACCCTCGACGTGGATCAGATGATCCGCCTGCTCGAACTGCCCGCGGACGGGCCGCTGGCGATACGCGACCGCGCCATCATGGAACTGTTCTACTCCTCGGGCCTGCGCCTGTCCGAGCTGGTCAATCTCGACATCACCGATCTCGATCTGAACGACGGCACCGTGCGCGTCACCGGCAAAGGCAACAAGACCCGGATAGTCCCGGTCGGACGCCATGCGCGCGAAGCGCTCAAGACCTGGATCGATCAACGCATGGCCATCCCCGGTCCGGACGAACAGGCGCTGTTCATCGGACTGGCCGGACGACGCATGACGCCGCGCGCGATCCAGGCCCGCATCAAACTCTGGGCGCGCCGCCAGGGTCTGGACATCAATCTCCACCCCCACATGCTGCGTCACTCCTTCGCCAGCCATCTGCTCGAATCCAGCGGCGACCTGCGCGCGGTGCAGGAATTGCTCGGCCACGCCGACATCTCCACCACCCAGATCTACACCCATCTCGACTTTCAGCACCTCGCCCAGGTCTACGATGCGGCGCACCCACGCGCGAAACGGCGCGGACGCGCCTGAGGCACTGCCATGAACGAATCCACGCCGGGCAATGGACACGCGACGGGATCCGTCCCGGCCCTTATCAACCAGGCGCTCGCGCTCAGTCAGCAGCGCCGGCTGCCCGAGGCGGAACAGGCCTTGCGGCAGGCGCTGGTACTGGCGCCTGACAGCTTCGATGCCCTCCATCACCTGGGCATCCTCCGCTTTCAGGCGGGAGACAAGGATGACGCGCTGAGATTACTCGCCCTTGCCTGCGAACAAGATCCGCGCAACGCGCTCGCGCAATACAACCAGGGCATCGTGCTCGAGGCGCTGGCGAGGCCGGACGACGCCCTGGCCTGTTACGACAGGGCCATCGCGCTCGAACCCGGCTTTGCCGCGGCCCTGTTCAATCGCGGCCAGGTCCACCGCAAGTCGGGACGCAATCGCGAGGCGCTGGCGGATTTCGAACAGGCGATCGCCCGCAAGCCGGACTTCGCCGAGGCCCACAATAACCGCGGCAATGTCCTGCAGGACCTGGGACGCCATCAGGAAGCGCTGGCGAGTTTCGACGAGGCGATCCGGCGCAAGCCCGACTTCGCCCTGGCCCACCTCAATCGCGGCGTTGCCCTGCGCACACTCGGCCGGGCACAGGAGGCCCTCGTGATCTTCGACCGGGCGGTCACGCTGATGCCCGGCCTCGCCGAGGCGCACGCCAACCGCGGCATCGTCCTGCGCGACCTCAACCGCCCGCGCGAGGCGCTGGAGAATCTCGATCGCGCCATCGCATTAAAACCGGGGTTCGCCGAGGCGCACAGTTATCGCGGCCGCGTCCTGCGCGATCTGCATCGTCACGGGGAGGCGCTGGATAGCCTGGACCGCGCACTCGCGTTGAAACCCGGACTCGTTGATGCGCGCCTCGACCTCGGCGGCGCACAACGCGACCTCGGCCGACTGCACGAGGCGCTGCGGACGTATGAACTCGCGCTCACGCTGATGCCCGATCTCGCCGAGGCGCATGCCAACCGCGCCATCGTCCTGCGCGACCTGAACCGCCACCCGGAGGCACTGGAAAGCCTGGACCGCGCACTCGCGCTAAAGCCCGACTCCGCCGCGGCGCACAACAACCGCGGCAATGTCCTGCGCGATCTGAACCGGCCGGCGGAGGCAATCATCAGTTACGAACAGGCGATCCGCCTCAAGCCGGACTTCGCCGAGGCCTATATGAACCTCGGCATTCAGAAACTGTTGCTGGGTGATTACGCGGGCGGCTGGCCGCTGTACGAGTGGCGGCGGAAAACGGATCAGTTCGCGGAATGGAGGCGGACGTTCGCCCAGCCCGAATGGACGGGCGAGCAGCCGATCGCCGGCAAGACCCTGCTGCTGTACGCGGAACAGGGGCTGGGCGATGCGATCCAGTTCATGCGGTACGTCCCGATGGTGGAGTCCCTGGGCGCCACGGTCATCCTGGAGATCCCGGCGCCTCTCGCCACGCTGTCGGATACGCTGAACTCCAAGGCCAGACGAATCATCAAAGGCGCGACGCCGCCGGACTTCGATCTGCATTGCCCGCTGATGAGCCTGCCGCTGGCATTCAAGACCCGCATCGAAACCCTCCCGGCCGAGCCCTCCTATCTCGCCGCCGATCCGCGCAAGACGGAGGAAGTGCGCGCGCGGCTCGGCGTCCGATCGAAAAAGCGGATCGGACTGGTGTGGTCAGGATACGCCGGACACAGGAATGACCGCGATCGCAGTATCGCGCTACGCCGGCTGGAACCGCTGCTGCGACTGGACTTCGAATTCCATTCGCTGCAACGCGAAGTACGCCCGAACGATCTCACCGCGCAGACCGAGTTCACCCAAATCCTCCCGCATCAGGACGAACTCAAGGACTTTTCCGACACCGCGGCCCTGCTCTCCGAACTGGATCTGGTGATCACCGTGGACACCTCCGTCGCCCACCTCGCCGGCGCCCTGGGCAAGACCGCGTGGGTCATGCTGTCCACCCGCCCGGACTGGCGCTGGAGGTTGGAACGCAAGGACAGCCCGTGGTATCCCAGCCTGCGCCTGTTCAGGCAGAAGAGTTCGGGGGATTGGGACGGGGTGATCGCAGAGATTTTAGATGAGTTACAGCTTACAACGCGTCCATAACCCAGTGTATAAGCCGATAAATTAACGATGTAATGTCGGCTTCTCGGATGTGCCTTCGTTTTCAATGAAAATGTCGCCGGAAACATCCCCGGCCTCAATGGCGACAGCAAGTGCGGCAGATTCACGGCTTAACCCGGATTTCTGGATCAATTCCACAATCTTGTTTTCACGCTCTTCTGGTGTCACATACGTCCCAGCTCTGTTATCAGCATATCGTCCTCCCTAGCGACGTTGATCCTCATAACCCCTTTTTAATGTCGGTTTCAATCCTCGCCC
>JADLET010000120.1 GCA_020845975.1 Gammaproteobacteria bacterium
GCTGCGTCGCAGGGCTCGAGGCTTCCGCGATACCGGGTACCTCAAACTCAAGATCTACCAACTCAATACACCTGATCAACCGTCTTTCCTTTATGCCAATGTCCCGCAGCCAGCTTCAGCCTCACGGCTTTCCGTCGTATGAAATCGACGAAGAGCCTAAAAAGGGAAGGGATCGCTGCTAATAGCAGCCCTGCCCTTGCATTATGACCGAGCAGCGCTCGGTCAACCTTCGATGCGGGGGAGAGGCACATTCAGCCCCGCCCCGCGCTATCCGGCGTGGTGCGGAGACCACGAGGACTCACTCAATCTACGGTTGCCAGCAACTCTTCCGCTTGCGCGGCCCGCACGCCAGTGATAGTCAACTGGCGCCGGGCGCCGCTAGGCAGCGCCACCAGCACTTGGTCACCAACGCGGCGACCCAGCATGGCTATACCCATGGGCGACAGCACGGACACCCTGCCCTGTTCCGGCACTGCGGCATTGGGCCAGGTGAGCATCAACTCGCGGCCGACCTTGCCTGCTTCTACATAGCTGATGCATGCATTCATGGTGATGCGGTCGTCGAGCTCCGGGCCGGACGCCACGATGTCGGCGACCTGCACTACCTCCACGAGATTTGCAAGGGTGTCATCGCCGGAACGCGCGCCGCGGCTGTACTCGCCCAGCATGAGCATGAGGGCTTCGGCGTCGGAGGCGGATAAAACGATGTCTGCTTCATTGAACTGGTATTTCATGATTTTCTCCAGGCAGGCTGAATGACCGCGGCGCAGGGGACGCCGGCGGGATCAAGTGTTTCTTGGAAGGCTCTCCCGGCAGCCTGGCCGGCCCGGGAGTATTCAGCGGGGCGGGTGGCTACCGGGCCAAGCCAAGAAAGGCCAGGCCTACTTTGCGAAAGAGATGGGCGTGAACAGACGACAAGCCTGCGCGCCGCGGTTGGCGGCTGCATGGCAAGCACAGGGTGCTCGTCGCTAGGGTGTACCGGAGTCTCATGTCGTTCAATATGGAGTAGGAATTACAGAAGTCAATCCCTTGACTAACGCATTTTTGCTTTAACTTTCCCCAAGATAGCATGTTAGACAAATAATGCAACCCCCAGTTCCCCTACATAGCGCCATGAAATACTCTTGCATTTCCTCTTCGTCTAACGACAGTCCTTTTGCATGTGGATGCGGAAGCAGGCACGATAAAATTAGGCATGCAAAGCCCGCGACTTGCGGATTCCTGCCTCGAAATGGAGACTTGTCGTGAGCTTCTTATCGCGCTTCCGTTCCAGCGACATTGCCATCGATCTGGGAACGGCCAATACTCTGATCTTCGAACGAGGCCGCGGTATCGTGCTTGACGAACCCTCGGTGGTGGCCTTGCGCGAGGCCACCGGACATGCCGGCCAGCGGGCCGTAGAGGCGGTCGGTTCAGCCGCCAGGCAAATGCTGGAACGTACTCCGCGTGGCATTCATGCAGTGAGGCCGCTACAGGACGGTGTGATATCGGATTTCGGCGCCGCCGAAATCATGCTGAAACATTTCATCGGCAAGGTGGTGACCCGGCGGCTGTTCCTCTCTGCACCGCGCACCATCATCTGCGTGCCCAGCGGCTCTACACAGGTAGAACGGCGGGCAATCCGCGAATCGACACTTGGCGCGGGAGTAAAGCGCGTCAGGCTGATGGAAGAGCCGCTGGCCGCAGCGCTAGGTGCGGGTATGCCCGTAAACGAACCTATCGGCTCAATGGTGGTGGACATAGGCGGAGGTACTACCGAAGTGGGCGTAATTTCGCTGGGAGGCTTGGTTTACCGCCACTCGGTGCGGGTGGGTGGAAACTCCTTCGACGAAGCCATCGTCAACTGCGTGCGGCGCCATCATGGCCTGCTCATCGGCATCACGACTGCTGAGCGCATAAAAAAGGAGATAGGCTCGGCCTGTCCCAGCCACGCTCCCGCGAAAATGGAAATACGCGGACGCGACTTGACCAACGGCCTGCCCCGCGCCGTGACCATCAGCGCCAACCAAGTGTGCGAGGTTCTGGTCGATTCGCTGACTCGCATCGTGCATGCAGTGAAGTCGGCGCTGGAGCATGCCCCCCCGGAACTGGCTGCGGACATCGCCACGAACGGTATGCTGCTCACCGGAGGAGGTGCGCTGCTCAAGGACATTGATCGCCTGATCAATGAGGAAACCGGGTTGCCGGTGCGCATAGCCGATGAACCGTTGAACTGCGTCGCTCGAGGTTGCGGCTTAGCGCTGGAGGAAATGAACGCATCAGTGTTTTTTGTCGACACCAATTGATAAGCCTGGCCCGGCAAAAGCTTAGGTCGGCAGGAAACAGATGACGGGAGCACAGCGGCTACGCCGCATGAAGTTCATGAGTAGTCAAGGAGGCATTGTGAACAAACTCAGATCAGTATTGGCAGCTACCGATTTTTCTGTCGAGGCAGGTCATGCCCTTGCTCGCGCCGCGCTGCTCGCAACTGAACAGCAGGCGGCGCTTGAATTGATACATGTGCTTAACGAGCCCTGGTTGGCAGCCGTGAAATCAATCGTAAAAGGATCGGTCGACATCGAAGATTGCCTGGTCACTGATTTCAATCAGGCCTTGCAGAAGGAAGTGGCCGGCGTTTTTCAGACGCACGGCCTCAGGGCGGAGGCCCGGGTAATCGTGGGTGCCGTGGTGGAAGAGATCCTGGCCGCCGGTTCGCGCGCCGATCTTATCGCGGTGGGTGGACATGGCACCAATCCTCTGCGCGACTTTATATTAGGCTCGACGGCAGAACGCCTGTTGGGCCAGCGCTCAAAATCTGTGCTAGTAGTCAAACGTGCTCCTGACCAACCGTATCGACGTGTGATAGTGGCAATGGATCTCCCAGAGCCTTCAGTCACCGCGCTGGATCTCGCCATGCAACTCGCGCCACTAGCTAGTATTACGATACTGCACGTATACAGAGTTCCTTTCGAGGGAAGAATGTCGTTGGCTGGCGTGTCCGATATCAATATCGAGAATTATCGCAACGAGGCGGCATTCCAGGCCCGCGGACAGATTGAATCGCTGATCCGGACGGTCGCGAAGGGCCGTACCGGCATTGTGTCGGCCGTCGAGCGTGGCGATGCGCCCTTCCTGATTCTGAAAAAACAGGAAGAACTGGACGCCGATCTGATCGTGATGGGCTGTCGCCAGCGGTCGCCAATGGAACTTTTTCTCCTTGGTAGCGTGTCCCGCCATGTGTTGTCCGATGCAAACTGCGATGTGCTGGTGAGCCCCGAGCAGGCCGCGGTGTAATTTCCCTTCCCCGATGAAGGGGTGTATGGGGGAATGGCACTTACTTAAGCCTCAACGCCATGGGTGTATGAGGCGAAGGGGTTGAAAGGAAAGAGAAAGGCTGGCTGGGATTGGTAAGATGTTGTCGTCAAACAATCCATCCACTTTTCCCGAGGCCAGCCTTGACAGATCATAGTGCGGAGTTTGAATCGCAGCAACACCGAAAGAGGATTAGCCGGCACGTTCGAGAGATCGAGGCGGTGGATTTTTTCAATGTACTCACGGGACCTGAACTGTTGGACAAGACCGAAGCGTATTTGCCGGAGCATCGCGAGCGGCTGTACCCGCCGACGGTGACCTTGTCCATGTTCATGATGCAAGCGCTGAACGAGGACGGCTCGTGCCAGAAAGCGGTCAATGGCTGGGCGGCGCGGCGTGTGGCCGAAGGGTTGAGTGCAAACAGCGTACATACCGGGGCGTACTGTAAAGCGCGGCAGCGCCTGCCCGTTGAGATGGCGATGGCGCTCACGCGAGAGACAGGCCAACTGCTGAGCGCACGGGCGCAGGCCGGCTGGCGCTGGCGGGGACGGACGATAAAGCTTGTGGACGGAAGCGGGATATCGATGCCGGATACGCCGGAGAACCAGGCGCGCTATCCACAGCCGAGCAGTCAGGCCGAGGGGGTGGGCTTTCCGCTCGCACGGATTGTCGCGGTGATTTGTTTGTCCACCGGAGCGATCATAGATGCTGCGATGGGAGCCTATTCGGGCAAAGGCAGCAGCGAACTGGGACTGCTGCGTGGTCTGGGTGCGGCATTTTCCGCTGAGGATGTGATGCTCGCCGATGCCTTTTATTGCAATTACTTTCTGATCGCGACACTGCAGGCGGCTGGTGTAGAGGTTTTGTTCGAACAGAACGGTGCGCGCATCACCGACTTTCGGCGCGGCCAACGGCTGTGCAAACGCGATCACCTGGTGCAC
>JADLET010000121.1 GCA_020845975.1 Gammaproteobacteria bacterium
AGACATATTATCTTTGGATCGTGCACCCGCCCATTAGCGAAACCTCGTAGATTGTTTTCCATTAGTTAGATAAGTAGCACGCTTTAATTGATGAATTTTCTTCAACCGCCTTCAGAGTAACCTGA
Organism: Gammaproteobacteria bacterium; assembly: GCA_020845975.1. Lineage (GTDB taxonomy): Bacteria > Pseudomonadota > Gammaproteobacteria > SZUA-140 > SZUA-140 > JADJWH01. Next base: position 126 of record JADLET010000121.1, read on the forward strand.
TCAGCAACAGCTCCCCCTGCATATAATAGATCAACGAGAAAACCTACTGCAGTTCCTAACCCTGTGCTGAGCAGGGTTGCCCCGCTAATTGCAGCCGTAGTAGTTGCAATAAACCCATACCCAAAACCACCAACAAACCCTTGCGAAAAACTACCTCCATTAGCGGACGAGATGGCGCCTTGTACAGCGCCCACAACTATCCCAACACCAACTGCGCCCGCAAGCGCCTGATAATATTCACCAGTGAAATCCACCCCATTTACCGGATCATTCAATACGTACCCATAAAGATTAGCATCACCACCCTGGAATCTAATCGGATCCTTCGCAGTCCATCTTCCCGTTTCCGGATCGTAGTCTCTCGCACCAAACCTGACCAGACCAGTATGTTGATCGTGAATTCCGCCGGCGAAACCGAAGGGCTGGAAGCCAGGGTTCGTGTCATTGATGACCCTGCCCCAGACGTCATAGTCGATGCGCTGAACGATCGAGCCATCATTGGCATCGACAACCAGCCTCGGGCTTCCCAGATAATCTGAAAGAATGCGGTAGGTCGCGCCGTTCCTGATCATATAGCTGGGCACGCTGGGTTTCTCGGCGTAGACGAAACGGGATACGATCTCGCCCGCGCCATCCAGCTCCGCCACCGGATTCAATTGGTCCTGGTACAGGAAACCCTGCACTAAAACGCCATTCACTTTCTTCCCGGTTCTTCGATTTCTTCCGTCGACGACGTACTCGATGTCGATATCACCCGGCAGACTGACATGGCGCAGATTCCCCAATGCGTCGTAGTCATAGGTGGTTGTCGCGCCCGCCGCTGTCTTGCCCATGAGGTCACCATTGGCGCTATAGGTGTACGCCTTGCTGCCAAAGGTCAGAAGCCTGTCCTGCTCATCGTATGAGGCGACCGGTATGCCGTTCTGGTGAGTGCGGTTGCCGTTGGTGTCATAGCCCCAGGTAGTGACAACACCGTCGCGGGTAACACTTGTGAGGCGACCCGCCGGGTCATATGTGTAGCCCTCCTCCGTGACACTGACACCTTCCAGGGATTCGCCCTTGCTGATGATCCGTCCCAGGGCGTCACGCACGTATCCGTACTCAATAATCGGACTTCCATCGATACTCGCCGCATGCCCGATCAGCTCGGCGGCGCCGTTGTAGGTGTCAGATGTGCTGATGTCATTCAGTGCGGTTCCGCTCAACAGGCCGCTGGAAGCGTCATGGGTGATGCTCAACCCTCCGACACGGGTCATCAGTCCATCATTATCGTAGCCGTAATCAATCATATCGCCATTGACTCCAATCCCGGTCACCCAGAAGTTATTGTCATAGACATAGCTCACCGCGCCGCTCACTTCTCCGATCATCGTCTCGGACATCGGCAGGAATCCATCCCAAATGTAGCCCAGACTTGCTCCCTGGGTCGTGAGCTGGCTCAATCGTCCTGTTTCGGATTCGTAAGCGTAGAGATATTGCCCCTGGGATGAGCCCAGCACACTCAGTCGTCCGCCGATGTCATAATCGAATGTCACCGACTGGCCATCCGGCCGTTCGATCCGGGTCAGCTGCTTGTCAAGGTTGTAGTGATAGCGCGTGACGGTGGCGACACCCGAAAGATCCGGCGGAATATACTGCTCCGCCTGGTTGAGCGCAGTGTATTCGAACAGATGCGTCTCCCGGCCCGGCGGGGTGATCGATATGAGATTCCCGCCAGAGTCGTAGCGATAGTCGACCGCGCGCCCGTCGGGAAACATCTGACGTGTAATGCGCCCTGCCAGGTCATGATCAAAATCAGTGACACGACCCAGGGCGTCAGAGACCGTATCCGGAAAACCACTGGCATCATAAGACACAGTGGTCGTTCGCGCACCCGTGCCGCTGCCCTGGACGATCTTCGCGAGCCGTCCACGCGCATCATATTCATATGATATAGGGTCGAGCCCATTGATCGTCCTCTCCAGCATGCGCCCCTGATCATCCACCTTCGTCAGGGTGGCACGTACTTCCGGGCTGAATGCGGCGAGACTCTTCGCCGCGACGTCGTAGGTAGTGGTCGAGACGCGTCCGTTGATGTCGATGGAATCACTGACAATCAGATCATCCGAGGGAATGATAATTCGCTCTGCGCTGATGCTGGAACTCAAGCCCGAGGGTGTTGTAGTTGTTTTGCTCGCCATGATCGGGGCCAGCATGCCAAGACGCGGATCAGGGCCTGTGCGTGTCGTCACAGTGGTTCCGTCGGCGCTGATCGAAACACTCCGGCCGTCATCATAAGAGGCTCGCTCAGTATGAGTGCCATCGGGATGGGTGATCTTTCTTCTTTCGCCACTCACCTGCAGGGCGAACAGAGGATTGACGGTAATCTCTTCCGTCCGATAGACGGTTGTCCTGCCTAGCGCCGACGTCATGTCTACCTGATGACCTCTGCCCAGAGAAGACCTGGAGAGATCCCAGTATCCGCCCAGAGAATTTTCATCTCGTATCAGCCTTCCAAACGCATCATATTGCATCAGGGAACTGTTATTGCGAGGATCCGTCACCCTCTGCAGGAGTCCACCAGGCAGATAGGTGAAGGCATGCGTCTCACCGGCCGGGTTCGTAACGCCGGCCATATAGCCATCGAATGTGAGACTGACAGTCGTACGATGGTCGTCCGGACTTTTAATTGCGACAAAGCCATGGTCTGTCGGATTACGCTCGATAAGCGTGGTGTTACTGTCGCCGTCAACGATCCCCGTGAGATAGTTGGCGTCATCGTAGCTGAATTGATAAATAGTTGATCCCGTATAGGCATTCGTCGTACTCAAATGACGCCCATATTCGTCAAACTGGTAGATCTCACCACCCCCACGCGACGGAATGGTGATGTCCTCTCCATTGAAACGCGGGTACAGTGCTGAAATGATATAAACTTTTCCGTCTTCCGGTTGCGGGATGTAGACGTCCCCATCAGGCCCTGTCGCGATGCTGTCCGTGAACGTCAGTGACGAATCGATTGGCAGCCTGTTGTCCAATGCTTTGCCACTTTCGCCATTACCGACGACGGTCGTAATCACCCCGCCAGAATCAATCTTGCGAATCCTCTGATTGGAGGAATCCACAATGAGCAATTCGCCATCTGCATTCAGGGCCAGACCGTCCGGGTTTCGGAATGTCGCCAGGGTCGCCGGTCCTCCATCGCCGGAAAATCCGAACACGCCAGTTCCGGCGTAGGTGTGTATGATGCCAGTGGTATCAATACGGCGAATGCGTTGATTGTCTGGCTCGGAAAATATCACGCTGCCGTCGGATGCGACGACCATATCCCCGATAGTTGTCAGCCACGCCTCCGACGCCGGTATCCCGTCACCGTTATAGCCGTTATCCCCGGTACCCGCGAAATACCTGACGTGACCGTCCGGCGTAATCTCGAATATCCTGTTACCCTCCGTCCCGCTGCTTGAGACGTACATGCGCCCATCCCGCCCAAACGCCATCGCGCGCGGGAAGTACAGAATGAAATCTGTTGCGAGACAACCGTCAGTGGCGCTGATCCCGGATGGCTGCCCGGTCCTTGGATTCAACTCGCCCGGACAGCCCGATTCTGTAGAACCATCGTTCGGAACCGCACCAGACCCGGCCACCGTGGTAATGAAACCGCTGGCGTCCACGCGGCGTATTCTGTTGTTTCCGGTATCGCTGATATAGAGCGCCCCATCCGCCCCGATCTCGACCCGAGAGGGCTCATCGAATTCCGCCAATGTTGCTGGTCCACCGTCACCGCCAAAGCCGGCGGCTCCATTGCCGGCGTACGTGGAGATAATCCCATCCGGCGCAATGCGCCGGATACGATAATCAAAGGGATCGGCGATGTAGACACTGCCATCATTTCCGACCGCGACATCCCGTGGACTGGTGAGCCGGGCGTTCATCGCGGCTCCCCCGTCGCCGCCATACCCGAAGTCCCCGTTACCGGCCACAGGCACAATAATCCGGTTCAGATTCAGATAGCGGTTATCCGCACTGCGTCTTTCTCCGTTACCCTTGTGCAGCACTTGCCCATTAGGATCATAGAAATGATGAGCGGAAAGAGTCCACCCTCCCATACCCTGGCCTCGGCTGCCCCAGGTATCCGCCGGAGCCAGCCACTTCGATTTAGCATAAGTCGTACGAACTTCTCCGAGCACACGACTACGAGCCTCATCGTAGACATCGGGTAAACGGGCGAATGCCATAAGACCTTCCAAGGTTTGTGGATAATAAATCAGCTGGAATACGTACTCGATTCTGACAAACGCTTTCTGATTACCCTGCATGCGGCGACCATAGGCATCCATCCCGTCCCATGTAAAGGTTACTACTTGATTCGTCTCGCGCGGATATATCTGATCGATTCTCCGCCCGCCCACATTAACACTCAAAATTATTTTCCTCAGGGACGCTGGTACTGTATCGCCGCTGATCCTTATTCTCAGCCTGTTCGCGGCAGTACGGCCGGGGACGCGATCGCTGCGGTAATGCAGTGAAAACGGGGTTCCTGCAATATCCAGAGACTCTCCCAGAATCTGGTTCTGGCATTCGATAATCGAACCACCCTGACATTCCGGCTCATCCAGCTTTTCAGAACCATCATCAAGAATTTCGACATCTGGACTTGCAACATCAGCGGGCGGTCCATAGGACCAGTTAAAGTCCCAGGAAGAGAAATGAAGGACAGGAACGCGCCACAAGCTCTGCCCCACGGAATACAAGGATGCAAGTTTCTGACGCTCCTCGTCACCAATGCCCAGCTCCGCCAGGATAGAGGCGTCCGCGGGATCGCCACTGCCGTTTACATCGAGAGTGGCCATGCCGTTACTGATATCAATAATCTGAATTATTAATCCGTTCCGGGACGCTATCCACGCGGCCTTATTCCGGTCATAGTATCCGGAAGGAACGACCCACCCGACCGGAAAGTCGAGGAAGTTATCCACATAGGAGATTACCGGCTGATTGAATTGCACACTCTCGGCGCCGGCAGTCAGTGCTTCGTCCACGCTGAAATCAATCGCATAGGTATATCCGCTCGTCTGCGGCAGTTCTCCGGGCATGGCCTGGGGACCGCTCTCACCGACCGTATATTCCGTGGCTCGTACGCGCAGGGTCGTCAATACCTGCATTGATCCATCAGGCATCTTCATTTCCGCCGTCGTCCCCCGAGGGAAAAGCAGGGTTGCCTGTCTGATACCATCGACATCTGTCATCACGCTGCCGCGCGCGACCTGCATTGCGGGAACACCCAGATTGATCGTCGTGACCGCTGAATCAACTGGCACCATCACGACATCAGGAAGAATCGTGTAGTCCAGCCATGGGACTTCTACTGTGCGCTGTACGGGAAGATATCCTTCCCGCCGGTAATCAATGGTCAGATATCCTCCACCGTTGACCACCAGGTCGAACATGCCATCCGCGCGCGTCAGGGTCTGACCATACTCAGAATGCTTGTGTACCGTGATTTTAACTCCTGATATGGAGTCATTATTCCGGTCAACAACAAGACCGCGAACAACCGCGGCTCGTCGAGGCTCAATTATTTCCGCGGCCATGCCTGTCTGAACAGGGCTGGTTCCGACGTATAGAAATTCCGTGGAGACAAAAAGATTTGTTGCCACTGTCGGATCAAGCGGCGGTGCAATTGAACCCGGGTCGGGAGGTAGTCGCACACCTGGAATGTCGTCAGCCTGATTGGGATCACTTCCTTCCGAGACCTCTTCTCCATCATTAAACCCGTCCCCATCCGTATCGGCCTGGAGGGGATTCGTGAAAAACTGACCGACTTCCGCCCCGTCGAACAGACCATCCCCATCCGAGTCCGGATCAAGCGGATCGGTATGATGAATACCGACCTCATCACCGTCATCCAGTCCATCACCGTCGGAGTCCGGAGATCCTGGATTGGTACCCAGCTCCAGCTCCTCCGCATCGGAAAGACCATCGCCATCGGAATCCGGAATGACATACTCGGTGATGTTGATCTGCGCGGTATCAGGCTCGCTATCCAGGAACCCATCGCTGACGATCAGCTGAACAACATATATTCCCGGAATGTCCGCGATCAGGCTGGGGGATTCCGAATTTCCATTCTGAATTACCGCACTGCTACCGGAAGGAATGCTCACGAGCGACCACCGATAGCCCAGGGAATCCGAATCCGCGTCCGTGGACCCGCTTCCATCCAGCGCTACTATCTCCCCGATGAACGCATCGAGGTCAGTCCCGGCATTCGCGACCGGGCGTGAGTTCTGCGTGGCGATCACAACACGATCAGGCGTGCTGACGAGATTTCCATCATCCACGAGGAGATCCAGCTCGTATACTCCAGTCTGGTCCACATAAAATGCAGGGCGGTCGATGAACGGGTTATCCAGAACGGCGGCACTGCTCTCTGGCCGCGCCGCAAAAATCCACTGATATCCCAGCGGATCACCATCCACATCACTGGACCCGGCCCCGTCGAGCAGAACAGTATCCCCCACGAATACGGTCTGATCCGGACCGGCGTTGGCCACCGGGCTTGAGTTCAGCGTAGATATCCTCACTGTGTCCGGGACACTGTCCGTCCTCCCGTCACTGACCGTCAGTTCGACGAGATAGTCTCCGAACGAATCAATCGTGAAACTCGGCGCCGGACCATGGTCACCGGACAGCCCGGCGGCACTTCCCGCGGGTACGGAGAGAAACCTCCAACGATAATTCAATAGATCCCCGTCTATGTCCGTCGATCCGGAGCCATCCAGCACGACCGTCTCGCCAACATATGCCGTGGAATCCGACCCGGCCTCGGCCACGGGCGGTGTATTCGGAGATTCGGAAACAGGGCGATAAATCCTCGGAGTGAACGCCAGCACGGCATTTCTCCTCGGTTTCCTGAAAATCACAACACGCGCATGCCTTTCCCCGGGCGCGAGCACGGGATCGAGGATACGATGAAACGGAATCCCTTCCGCGCTGACCGACCCCGGCCATACTACTGAAACACCGCCGGGGGACACGTCCTCGATGGCAAGATACGTGGCCCCTCTAATACGTTTTTTCCCCGAATTGAAGAATGTAACCACATAGGTTTCATAGTTGTTAAATGGATTGAAGTCGGTCTTGGTGTATTTTATGGAGACATTGCCCTCCTGCTGCATCCCGCTGAAGGAAACCGCAGCATGTGCGCGCGAATTCGCCACCAGCACACCCAGACAAAGCGCCATCCATATGCCCGCGATGAAAAAACGTCCCTGCACTTTCATCCTCCCTCCCACGATCAGATTCCTTGGGCAGTTACCAGGCTTCCGACCAGCCCATCGGGAATATGAGGGGCAAACGAAAGCGGTACATTGGGAGCGGGGTATCCGGGTCGGACACCATTCATATCAGCGCGCCACAGGTAAATCCGGCCTGATAACCGGATCCACGCATATGGGGATCAAAGAACTACCGGAGGCTGAAGTGACCCATTACATGACGCTCCCTGTCATCGCACCCTCATCCTTGAGGGTGGGTCTTCGCCCGCTGCTGCCGGGCGACGGGTTTATTTATGGCGCAATTTTGCGCCCGGATCTATCACCCATGAGTTCTAACTATGATGATCTAATAAAATTTGAGGAGTTCAATTTGAATAAACAGGAAGGATGACATCGGAACAGCCGGCACGACCTCCTGGCAGAGGTTCTCACTCGACCAGACTCCGAGAGTCGTCATCAATAAGCCACCGCTGATTAATTCATCGTTCCAGGCGACACAAAGCCTGAATCGGAATCCAACGGCCTCAACTCAGCGGGTTACTGGATCCCCGCTCGCACGGGAATGTCGACATGAAAATAAATCAGCGCCTCCCTGGCTGGAAATCTTATCCATGGAGCGCGTATTGCGCTGCATCCAGCTCGCTAGCGCGCCCCAGCACCAGATCCGCCATCAGCCGCGCACTCGCCGGCGCGAGCAGCAAACCATTACGGAAATGCCCCGTGTTGATGAACAGGCCCGGTATTTCCGGAACAGCACCTATATAAGGTATCTCGCTCGCCGAGCCGGGACGCAGGCCGGACCAGTGATGCTCAATCTCGCACCCGGCGAGGCGCGGCGCCAGGGACTCGGCCGCGTGCCGGAGTTCCGCGCGCGCATCCGCCGTGGTCACCTTCTCGAAACCGGCATTTTCAACCGTGCTGCCTACCAGGATCCGGCCATCGCGGCGCGGGATCGCATAATGTCCCGCGGCGAGCAGGATGCGCAGGAGAAGGCCGGGCTCGGCACGATACAGCAGCATCTGCCCGCGCACCGGACCGATGTCGACATGAATGGCCAGCGAATTCAGCACACGCCCGCTCCATGCCCCGGCGGCGACAATGACAATATCGGCACACAGGGTATCCCGCTCTGTGCGCACGCCGTCGATGCGGCCATCGCGCTGAAGTATGGAGGTCACGGCGGTCCGTTCATGCAGCATGACCCCACGACGCTCCAGATCGGCGCGCAAGGCGCGGATCAGGCGCGGATTGCGAATCTGCGCCACGTCCGGCAACCACAACGCGCGTTCGACCGGGCGGCAGGCGGGTTCGAGCGCGGCGATCCGGACCGAATCTTCGATGAGCTCCAGCGCGACGCGCTGCCGCGTCGCCCACTCCATCGCCGCGTCTGCCTCGTCCGTATCGAGCACGAGCAGGCCGCTGCGCTCCCATTCCGGGTCGATACCGGTATCCGAGACCAGATCGCGCGCCAGTTCCGGGTATTGATGCTGCCCCCAGGCGGCCAGCGCGGTGACCGGTTCGGGCAGGCGCCAGGGATAGAGCGGCGAAAGAATACCGCCACCCGCCCAGGAGGACTCGCCGCCGAGCGGCCCGCGCTCGAGGATACGCACACGACACCCGGCCCGCGCCAGCTCGCGTGCGCTTAACATGCCAATGATTCCGCCTCCTACGACGATGCACTCCATTAAGACTCCAGACCTTTGCTTACCCGGCGCGGACGCCGCACCGGAATATGAAATATTTCACAAATGCGGCCGATATGAAAGGGACGAAAGGGCTCAACCGGAGAAGATTTCATTGATTATTCAGGCAATAAAGCCGCTTGTCCGGTGGCCGCGACCGTCCGTCCGAATTCAAATGACCGGCCGGAAGGCGAGTGGTATCACTGTAGCCATGAAAAAATCACATACAGGCTTCACCCTGATCGAACTGATGATCACCCTGGTCATCGCGGGACTGCTGCTGGGCATGGCGGTGCCGTCCTTCACATCCACGATACGGAACAACCGGCTGACTGCCGAGGCCAACAACCTCGTCACGGCGTTCAACATCGCCCGATCCGAGGCCGTTAAGCGACGCAGCACGGTCACTATCTGCCCCAGCACGGACCAGACAAGCTGCAATGGGGACAGCTGGGACGATGGATGGATCGTGCTGGACGATGACGAGAACGAAGTGATCCAGGTCTTCTCGCCGATGAAGGGAAATCCCACGATCGACAGCACGGCGGACAGCGTGCAGTACACGGCGGCCGGATTCCTGAACGGGGGCGCGGCCATATCTATAGGGATCTGCATGGAAGGCGGAGACGAAGGCCGGCAGATCAACATCACCGCCACCGGCCGTCCGAATAACGTGACGCCGTATCCCG
>JADLET010000122.1 GCA_020845975.1 Gammaproteobacteria bacterium
ATATCCGGGCTACGGGTTTCCCTTTCGACATCATCCCCGCTCGGCGGTAATGACACCGGCAACAACATGTAGCCCGGATAAAGGCGCACAGCGCCGGCATCCGGGAGGCGTGGTCCACTTCCCCCCGGATGCCGCTGCGCTGTATCCGGGCTACATGTTGATCTTCGATTGCGCATCGAGCCACGCCAGCGCGCCGCGACCGGCGGCATGCCCGCTGGCGAAACAGGCGGTGAGCAGATAACCGCCCGTTGGCGCCTCCCAGTCCAGCATCTCCCCGGCGCAGAACACCCCGGGCATTTCGCGAATCATCAGGCCTTCGTCCAGCGCATCGAAATCGACACCGCCCGCGGTGCTGATCGCCTCGGCCAGCGGGCGCGTTGCATTCAGACGCAGCGGCAGGGCCTTGATCGCCGCCGCCAGCCGTTCGGGCTCGGCGAAATCCGCCGCCGAGACATACTCGCGCAACAGCCCCGCTTTCACGCCATCGATCCCCAGCACTCGGCGCAGATGATTCGCCATCGATTTCGAGCCGCGCGGCCGGCTCAGCGCCTCGATCACTCGCGACGGTTCGCGGTCGGGCGTCAGATCGAGCTGGATCGTTACGGCGCCGTCCGCCGCGATGGCATCGCGCAGGGGCGCTGACAATGCATAGATCAGGCCGCCCTCCACGCCGCCGGCGGTGATGATGAACTCGCCCCGGCGCCGGTGCGTGACGCCCGCCGGGTCGGTGAACGTCAGGACGACCGACTTGAGCGGCTGTCCGGCAAAACGCTCGCTGAAATACGCGCCCCAGGCGACATCGAAGCCGCAGTTCGCCGGCCTGAGCGGCATCACCGCCACGCCGCGCGCCCCCAATACGCTCACCCAGGATGCATCGGAACCCAGTTGCGGCCAGCTCCCGCCGCCGAGCGCCAGCACCACTGCGTCGGCACGTGCGGCATGCACGCCCTGCGGCGTATCGAACAGCAGCGCGCCCTCATCATTCCAGCCGCGCCAGCGATGGCGCACATGGATGCGCACCCCGGCGCCGCGCATGCGGTGCAGCCAGGCGCGCAGCAGCGGCGCCGCCTTCATCTCCGCGGGAAACACGCGGCCGGATGAACCGACGAAGGTCTCGATGCCGAGCCCGTGCGCCCAGGCGCACAAGGCTTCCGGCCCGAAGGCCTCGAGCAGCGGTTCGATTCGCGCGCGCCGCGTCCCGTAACGACCCAGGAACGCCTCGAGCGCCTCGGCATGCGTCAGGTTCAACCCGCCCTTGCCGGCCAGCAGGAACTTGCGTCCCACCGACGGCATGGCATCAAACAGCTCGACGCGCATCCCGCCCGCGCCCAGCACCTCCGCCGCCATGAGCCCGGCGGGACCGCCGCCGATCACGGCGACCAGGGGAGAGGAAGGCAAGGAGGCAGAGGGCATGGATTCGACTCGACAGAGATGATGATGCGGCAGACTACCACATCCCGCCGGGAAAGCCCTCCGCCCGCCGATATGACAGCTCCGCGACAGACACGGAAATTGCGCTTTTCCGCGCGGACACGTATTAATGGACGACATCATGAAAACGATGACATCGGAACATACCGCCCTCACCATTCTCGGCGTCGGCTATGTCGGCCAGGCCCTGCTGCGGCACTTCCCGACCGCGGCCCCGACGCGCCGCCGGGCGCTGCCGCCGGCCAGTGCGACATTCGATCTGCACAACCCTGACACCTGGGACAACCCGCCACTCGCGGGCCGCACGGTGGTGTGGACCTTTCCCGCCGAACCGCTCGCACACGTACAGGCCTTTCATGCGGCGCGCCTGAAGGACGCCGCCGGCCTCATCGTGCTCGGCAGCACCTCGGCGTATCGACTCGCTGATGAGGCATCCTCATCGGACCTCACCGTAACCGAAGAATCGCCGCTGGACATGAATCAGCCGCGCGTACAGGGCGAGGAGTGGCTGCGCGAACGCGGCGCGACGGTACTGCGACTGGCCGGCATCATCGGACCGGGGCGCGATCCCGTTGGCTGGCTGCGGAAGGGACTTATCAGGGACGGCGCGAAGCTGGTCAACCTGATCCACGTCGACGACATCGTCGCGGTAATCGCTCATCTGCTGGCCCACCCGCAGCCGGGCGCACGCATCAGCGTCGCCAACGGCGAGCCCCTGCCCTGGCGCGAGCTGGTCGCACGGTTCAAACACGATGGCCGGCTGCCCGGGGATTTCGTCCTGGCGGAGAGTCAGGCGGGCGCCTGCGGAAAACGGGTGGACGCACAGAGGCTGCGCCGCCTGCTGCCCGAACATCAATTCATGAGCCCCTGACTACAGTCTCCGAACCTTAAATACCGTTCAACAGGCGGATTGAAGGACATCAAGGCCGCCGCGCGGACCTGGCCGTAATTCCCGCGCAGGGGAATCCCGCATCGTGGTTCTCAACGAAATACAGTCACCGGGTTCCCGCCTGCGCGGGGATGATGGAGGATACTTCACCTGTCACCGGGTGTGTAACAGGATCCCAACCGGAATGCGGGTCATCCCCGACCCGATTACGGCGTCTCGACCAGCAGCCGGGTCAGGGCACGTACAATCGGCAGGACCAGCAGCACGGCCGGAAAGGCGATCATCCAGGACCAGCTCCACGCCCCGACCCAGGCATGCAGCAGGCCATGGGTCATGCCCATGCCATGCAGCGTACTCACAAAGGAAACGATGCCGCTCATTAAGAGGGACAGCAGGAACGGCATGACGATGCCGGTATAGCGCGCCGGCAGCTTGCGCAGGCCGAAGACGGATCGGGAAGGGCTCTGTCCGGATTCCATGACATCTCCATGAATCGCGGCGCCACAAGGCCGCGGGTCGATACACTCATATAGTTCCGCCCGGCGGCGGGGATTTCAGCGCCGCTGCCGGAAAAAATCCCTCAGCAGCGCGCCACATTCCCCGGCCAGCAGCCCGCCCTCGACCTGTACGAGGTGGTTGACCTTTCCCGAACCGAATACATCGAACACACTGCCCGCCGCGCCGGTCTTCGGGTCGGTCGCGCCGAACACCAGTCGCTTCACGCGTGCATGGACGATCGCGCCCGCGCACATCACGCAGGGTTCCAGCGTCACGTACAGCGTTGTATCGACAAGACGGTAGTTGTCCACCGCCGCGGCGCCCGCGCGCAGCGCGCCGATCTCGGCGTGCGCGGTGGGGTCGTGTCCGGAGACCGGATGATTCCAGCCCTCGCCAATGATCGCACCGTCCTTCACCAGCACCGCGCCGACCGGCACCTCGCCCGCCTCCGCTGCCCGCCTGGCCAGCGCGAGCGCGTGGCGCATCATCGCGCTGTCGGCATCTTGCGAGGTAGCTGCCACTGCCATGTTACGGCCTCCCTGGTGTGCGGTCGCATGCCAGCATACCCGCCCGCATAAAGGTTGTCAGCCGCGGTATCCAGGGAGAATTGACGCCGGTGAGCCCATCCCCCACTCAACGCAGCAACAGCACGGGAGTCTGCGCGTTGCGGATCACAGCGGTGGTAGTGCTGCCGACCAGAAAGCGGCGGATCACCGAATGACCATAGGCGCCCATGACGATGATGTCGATATTCTCCTCACCGCGGTAATCGCACAGCGTTTTCTCGACATCGCCCTGCCGGAGGACAGCGGTGACCGCGAAACCCGCCGACGCCAGGGCCTGCCTGGCCCAGTCGAGCTGCTCCCGGCTGGCCGAGTCGCCTGGGCCGACCAGCACCACATGGCAGGGCAACCCGCGAAACAGCGGACTGCCGGCGACCATGTCCACCGCCTTGCGGGTCGTCTGGCTGCCGTCGAAGGCGATCATGACGCGCTCCGGTTTCCTGTACGTTGGTGGACACACCAGCATCGGTCGATGCAGGCTGCGCACCAGGGTTTCGAGCCGGCTGCCCACGTGCGCACCCAGGTTCTCGTCATGCTTGCCGAGCACCAGCAGGCGCGTGTCCTGCTCGATGGCCTGCAGGGATTCCAGCAGGTCGCCGTGACGCTGGTGCATGACGGGGGCGCTGACGCCGTCGGCGAGCGCGCGCTGCCGCGCGGTCTCGAGCAGGATGCGCCCCTGCTCCAGGGCGAGTCTGCCGCGCCTTTCATCCAAGTCCGCCAGCTCCCGCAGCAGGGTCTCGCGGCTCCCGAGACCAATGTTGCCACTGAGATTGCTCTGTACCGGGTAGACCGACTTGTCGAGGATATGCAGCAGCATGAGCGTCGCCCCCAGCCGCAAACTGCTCCAGGCGGCGTAGTCGCAGACCGCTGTGGAAACTTCGGTGCCGTCGATACAGGCGATGACATTGGTCTTGCTCATGGCGCTCCCATCCCCCGGTCAGTGACCCATTAATTTATCCACCGCGTCCGGCTTGTCGTGCACGGCGAACTTGTCGACGATGGTCGCGCTGGCCTCGTTGAGGCCGATGAGCTCCACCTCGGTTCCCTCGCGGCGGAACTTGATGACCACCTTGTCCAGCGCCGCCACGGCGGTAATATCCCAGAAATGCGCCTGGGTCAGCTCGATGACGACCTTGTCCAGCGCCTCCTTGAAATCGAAGTACTCCACGAACTTCTCCGCCGAGGCGAAGAATACCTGGCCGACCACCTGATAGGTGCGCATGGCGCCATCGTCACTCAACCGCGAGGTGACATGCTTGTACTGGGCGACCTTGTTGGCGAAGAACATCGCCGCCAGCAATACGCCCACGAACACGCCCCAGGCCAGGTTGTGGGTAGCAACCACCACGATCACGGTGGTAATCATGACCAGGCTGGTGCTCTTGGGGTGGGTCTTAAGATTGCGCAGGGATTCCCAGCTGAATGTGCCGATGGAGACCATGATCATCACGGCGACCAGCGCCGCCATCGGGATCTGCCCCACCCATTCGCCGAGGAAAACCACCATGATGAGCAGGAAGACGCCGGCCGTCAGGGTGGAAAGCCGCGTACGTCCTCCGGATTTTACGTTGATCACCGACTGGCCGATCATCGCGCAGCCCGCCATGCCGCCCAGCAGGCCGGAGGCAATGTTGGCCACGCCCTGTCCCTTGCACTCGCGATTCTTGTCGCTGCCCGAATCGGTCAGGTCGTCGATGATGGTCGCCGTCATCAGCGACTCCAGCAGGCCTACCATCGCCAGTGACACGGAATACGGAAAGATGATCGCCAGGGTCTCGAGGTTCAGCGGCACCTCGGGAAAGAGGAAGACCGGCAGGGTATCGGGCAGCTCGCCCATATCGCCCACGGTGCGGATATCCAGATCCAGGAACATGGCGATAGCCGTCATCACCACGATGGTGACCAGCGGTGAAGGCACAGCCTTGGTGATATAGGGAAAGAGATAAATGATCGCCAGACCGCAGGCGGTCATGGCATAGACATGCCAGGTTACCCCGATAGTATTGGGGTTCAGCTCCGGCAGCTGCGCCATGAAGATGAGGATGGCGAGCGCGTTGACGAAGCCGGTGACCACCGAACGCGACACGAAGCGCATCAGCGAACCCATCCTGAGATACCCCGCCAGGATTTGCAGCACGCCGGTGAGCAGGGTGGCGGCCAGCAGGTATTGCAGACCATGCTCCTTGACCAGCGTCACCATCAGCAGGGCCATGGCGCCGGTGGCGGCGGAGATCATGCCAGGGCGGCCGCCGACGAAGGCGATGACCACGGCAATACAGAACGAGGCATAAAGGCCCACCTTGGGATCCACCCCCGCGATCGCCGAAAAGGCGATCGCCTCGGGAATCAGGGCCAGGGCGACGACGAGACCGGCGAGCAGGTCGCCACGGATATTGGTGAACCACTGGGTACGAATGGAGTGGAGCATGATAAATTTCCTGTCAAACAAAACGGCCATGCCCCGCGCGGCGGGTAGCATGGATGCACAAGCGAGACGATACGGCTGGACGCGCCGATGAGGGCGTTATGGCGGAGTGATCGACTGCCGGGATCTAATCATGTCCAAGGGAGATTTCGGGGCCAGACTTTCCAGCCAGAGCAAAAAGGGGGCTTATAGTGACACATGCCGGAGCACGAATCCACCCGCGCCGATCGAGGACACGGCGGATATGTGAATCCGGGACGCCGTCTCGCCTGCCCGCCGGGCTTCCCTGCGCGGCCGGGACAATCGCCGTAACTGCGGTTATCACGGTGGCGGACGCCCTGCGCCATGCCCCGCTGCCGCGGGGCATCCATCCATGACGGCGTGCTCATCGCCCCGTCAGGTCCCCGGAACGATTGCGCCGATTGGCAGTTATTCCCCCTCTTCCTGAAAGACCACCGCCGTGATGGCGCTGAGCTTCACATCCAGACGCCGATCCGCAATTGCCACTGCAAGCAGCAGGATGTGCCGCTCGTCATAGGCCTGCCTGATCGCGGCGGGTACGCTCACGATCAGCACACCGTCAGACGTGAAGCTCACCTTCAACTGACTGACCGTGGAATCGGGCAGGTCCACCGGCGCCGTCGTGGTGCGTACGCCGCCTTCTCCAAGGCTGAACTGCTCGCTCACCGGGCTCGTGCCGGTCGGCGTGGCGGTCCCGCGATCGCCCTGTTGTGTCACCACGAACTGTTCGACCGGTATCATCGCCTCGCCTTCCTGCCGGAACAGCGGGATCGTCGCCTCGACAGACTCGCCTTCCGCCGCGCCCGCACCCGCCCCGCCCGCGCCATGCGTCAGCGTGGCCGTATCGCCGTCGATTCCCAGCCTGACCAGGAATGCCTGGCCAGGACCCGACGCGTCGGTTCCGGCGGCGGTGTCCGCGCCCGGGTCTGTTCCACCCGCACCGGATCCGGCACCGGCGCCCGTCTCGAACAAGGACGGCGGGTTGAAAGGATCATGGCCTCCACTGCCACCCGTCATGCCAGCGCTGTCCGTCCCGGGAGCGACCGACGGGATGACGGGCGGCTTCTCTGCGCTGTTGATGTCCGCCGTGGTGATCAGCTGCGCATCGATGGCGTAGTTGTCCATGTCGAGTCCGGCCAGTTGCAGCCCCGCCACCGTCACCGTCTTGCCGATGCCGGGATTCGGATCGGCGAAGCTCGCGCTGACATTGCCCTCGTCCAGCGCCACCGTGTCGCCGGCGATCACGCCCTCGAGCGTTCCGTAGCTGTCGATCAGGGCGCTGGTGTCGCCGTCGTAGGTCTTGTCCTGAGCGGTCAGGCCCGTCAATGAGACTTCCTTCGGCGTGATCTCGCCGTTGCTGTTGGCCTGGTAGCTGACGTCGTAGTTGTCGCCGCCATTGCCGTCGTTCACCGTCACCCCGGACACCGTCACGGTCTTGCCGGTCCCGGCGTTGCGGGTATCGAAGGTGAAGGTGCCGCCGTCCAGAGCGTCCGCGCCGTACAGTTGCGTCCCTCCGGTGACGATCGCCGTGCCGGAAGCAGTAGTCGTGCGGTCGTATCCCTTGATTACATCGGTCGTGCTGATCACCAGCGCGGCCGGCGTGATGTCGGCCGTGGAGGCTCCGGTGGCCGAGGCCAGGACATAATTTCCGGCATCAGTCCCGGAAAGGCTGGCGCCTGCCACGCTCACTGCCTTGTCGGCGCCGACGTTTCGATCGGCGAAGCTGACGGTCCTGCTGATGGAGAGCGCATCGCCCGACACGCGGTCGTCGCTGGTCGTCACCGTGGCGTCAGTCGTGCCGTCATACACCCGGTCCACACCGGTATAGCCGACGTTCAGCGTCCGGACGGTGATGTCCGCCGTGGTGCTTCCGGTGGCGCTCGCCAGCACATAGTTGCCGGCATCCGTCCCGGAGAGGCTGGCGCCGCTGACGTTCACGGTCTTGCCCGTGTCGACATTCTTGTCGACGTAGGCGGCGCTGCGATCAATGGTCAGCGCATCGCCCGACACGCGGTCGTCACTGGTCGTCACCGTGGCGTCGGTCGTGCCGTCATACACCCGGTCCACGCCGGTGTAGCCGACGTTCAGCGTCCGGACGGTGATGTCCGCCGTGGTGCTGGCCTGGTCGGTGATGGTGTAGTTGCCAAGGTCATCGCCGCTGTAGCTGCTGGCAAGCGTTACAGTCTTGCCAGCAGCTACATTCTTGTCGGAGAAGGTACCCGTCGCGTCGACAGTGAGGTCATCGCCGGACACCAGGTCGTCAAAAACCGCGCCGCTGACATCGATAACCGCATCTGTAGTGCCGTCGTAGACCCTGTCATCGGCGGTGATGCCCGAAACCGTTACGGCCCTGGCCGTGATGTCGGCGCTTGTGCCGGCGCTGCCGGAGACCAGGATGTAGTTCCCCGCATCGGCGCCCAGCAGGTCAAACCCGGTGAAGGTAATTGCCTTGCTGACGCCCACATTCTTGTCGGCGAACCCGGTCACGGCGCCCGTGTCGAGATCGACCGTGTCACCTCCGACCACGCCTGTCAGCGTCGGGGTGACACCAGAGAGATCGATATCCGTGGTGCCATCATAGACCCTGCTGCCCTGCCCTTGCAGGTCGAGGCCAAGGGATTTCGGTGTGACGTCCGCTGTAGTGCTGGCCTGGTCGGTGAAGAGATAGTTGCCGGCGTCCGCGCCACTGTAACTGCTGGACAGTGTAACGGTCTTGCCCGCGCCGACGTTCTTGTCGTCGAAGACGCCTGTTGCGCTGACGCCGAGATCATCGCCATCCACCATGCCGGTGAAGATCGCGGCGCCGGAATCGGCCACCGCATCCGTGCCGCCGTCATAGGCCTTGTTGATTCCGGTGATTCCACTGACAACAATCGCCAGCGGAGTGATGTCGGCCGTGGCGCTCGCGGTAGCGCTGGCCTGCACGTAGTTGCCGGCATCTGTGCCGCTGAGACTGGCCCCGGTGACATCGATCGTCTTGCCCGCGCCGACGTTCTTGTCGGTGAAGGCCGCGTCCTGACTGACGGTGAGCACATCGCCCAGCACGCGATCATCGGTCGTCAGGACGGTTGCCGTCGTATCGCCGTCATACACCTTGTCCTGGCCGATGTAGTTGACTCCCAGCGTGCGTGCGGTGATATCGGCGGTCGCGGCGCCGGTGGTGCTGGCCAACACGTAGTTGCCCGCGTCGGCGCCTCCGAGGCTGGCGCCACTCACATCGATCGACTTGCCCGCGCCGACATTCTTGTCCTCAAAGGCAGCCGTCTCGCTGATGCTCAGATCATCGCCCGCCACACGGTCATCGCTGGTCGTCACCGTCGCATCGGTCGTGCCGTCATAGACGCGGTCCACGCCCGTGTACCCCACAGTCAGCGTGCGGACGGTGACCTCGCCCACATCGCCCGTGGCGGTAGCACTGGCCATCTCATAACCATAGACCGTGACCGCGCCGTTGCCTGCGCCGGTAAGGCTCACGCCCGTGGCGGTGACCGTCTTGTCCGTGGCGACATTTTTATCATCGTAGCTGGCCGCCGGGGGCGTGGCGAAGGTGACGGTGTCGCCGTCCACTTCGCCGCTGGCGGTGAGATCCCCCGCCAACACCTCGGCATCCGTCGTGCCGTCATAGACCTTGCTGACAGCTCCGGTGATGCTGGCCGTAATCGTCGGCGCCAGCGTATAGAGGAAGCCGTTGCCAGTACCCAGCACCGTGCTGATGCCGTAATTCGCGTTGTACTGCTTGAAATCGTGGTTCATTCCGCCGCGATTATCATCAGCGGGATCGCCCGACCAGACCAGCCAGCGACCGTTGACGGCCGACAAGGCCGAGGCGCCGGCATTATTGGTGAAGGTATCGCCCGCCACAGAGATCGCATCGCCTGCGCCGCTCGCGGCGAGTGTCGCGTTGCTGCCCAGAACCACGCCGGAACCGGCGGTCGGGCCTTCGTTGACAACACTGATCTCACCCGCGGTGATCGCGCCTTCCACGGTGATATCGCCGCTGCCCGGGTTGGTCTTTCCATCACCATCCTGCAACAGGATCGTCACGACGCCAGTGCCGGCATCGATGTCGACCCCATCGTCGATGGCCACCACCGCCGGGCCGGCGTCGCGATCCGCATCCACCACCCCATCGCTGAGCGGGGTGTTGGCTGACAGATTGACTCCTCCGTTGTCCGTGACAATGTTCGCATTGACCAGTATGGAACGGCCGGCCATCAGATTCAGACTGCCGCCGCTGCCCGAGGGATTGTCGGCGACGATGGCGCTGTTGACCGTAATGTCGTTTGAAGCCTGCAGGGTGACGTTGGTCCCGGCGGAAATCTGGTCGGCCACATCGTCGGCCACCACGGTCACTGTCTGACCATTCAGGACGCCGTAGCTCGATCCATCGCCCAGCGTCGGATTCGAGGTGCTGATGAAAAGATATACCGCGCCGCTGCCGCTCGACGTGTTGCCACTGCCATCATCCAGCGGCGCCCCCGCCGCCAGCCGGAATCCGGAACCATTGAGCGATACCGACTGCCCGAAGCGGTCATTGGCCTCCAGAGCGGTGATGTCCACATCACTGCCGCTGGCGTATCCCTTGCCCAGGTTCAGGATCAGCGCGCCGCCGGAGAAGCTGCTGTCGGTGAAGCTGAACAGATAGACCGCCCCGCTGTTATTCACCGCGTTGCCGCTGCCATCGTCCAGCGGCGCGCCCACCGCCAGCCGGTCGCCCGCGGCATTGAGCGAGACCGCCCCGCCAAAGTTGTCGCTCCCCTCCAGCGTCGAGACGTCCACGTCATCGCCGCTGGTGTATCCCCTGCCGAGCACCGCCTTCTGCTCGGCGCCGGAGAAACTGGTGTCCGTGAAGCTGAACAGATAGACCGCCCCGCCGTTGGCCACCGTATCGGCGCTGCCATCGTCCAGCGGCACGCCCACCGCCAGCCGGTCACCCGCGGCATTGAGTGAGATCGACTGGCCGAAATTGTCAGTGGCCCCCAGCGTCGAGACATCCAGGTTCTTGCCGCCGCTGTAGTCCCTGCCCAGGGTCGACTCCAGCGTCGCGCCGGTGAAGCTGTCGTCGCTGAAACTGAACAGGTACACCGCGCCGCTGTCGCTCACCGCATTGCCGCTGCCATCGTCACCAAGCGCTCCGACCGCCAGCCGGTCGCCCGCGGCATTGAGCGAAACCGAACCGCCGAAACTGTCCGTCGTCGCCAGCGCCGGGACATCCAGGTTCTTGTCGCCGCTGTAACCTTTGCCCAGGACCGCTTCCTGCGCGCCACCAGAGAAGTCATCGTCGGTGAAGCTGAACAGGTACACCGCGCCACTGCCGTTTGTCGTATTGCCGCTGCCATCGTCCTGGTGCGCACCCACCGCCAGCCGATCACCCGCCGCATTGAGGGAGACCGCGGAACCGAACTGATCGGTCGCCTCCAGTGTCGAGACGTTCAGGTTCTTGCCGCCGCTGTAACCCCTGCCCGCCGTCGCTTCCAGAGCGCCGCCGGAGAAGCTGTCATCGGTGAAGCTGAACAGGTGCACCGCGCCGGTGGAGTCCGTTGTATTGATGTTGCCGTCATCCCCAATCGCGCCCACCGCCAGCCGGTCCCCGGCCGCGTTGAGCGAGACTGACTGACCGAAATTGTCATTCGCACCCAGCCCCGACACACTCAGGTCATTGTCACCACTGCTATAGGCGATTCCCATGATGGCGGCATAGGTCCAGATCTCGGCGTCACCGATGACGATGTCCTTGGGGTCCAGCAGCAAATGGCCGTCACCCACCTTCACGCCGGAGAGTGCGGCCTGGCGCAGTTCGCCCGCGGATGAAATCTCCACCGTGCCGCCCGTGGCGCCGGTGGCGTCGATGCCGCCGAGGAATGTGGTCTGCCCGTCGGACCACACCACCGCCGTTCCGCCCTCACCCGCGCCGCCGCTCACATCGATGGCGGCGGCATCATTCACGAAGGTCTGATTGGCATTGCCGATGTCCGCGCTGTCACCCCAGCGCGAGACGAAGCTCTCGGTATATTCCCTGGCGGTATCGGGTGTCTTGCCGCCCTGGAATGCGCCGCCGATTCGCACTCGTCCGCCATTGTCGCCACCCGTGGCGCTGACCTGCGTCGAGAACAGGCGTACATCGTCGGCGCTGATGTCGATGCGGCCACCGTCACCCTGTTCACCGTCGGCCGAATAGCGGCCCGAGCTGACAAACTGGCTGCCGCCATCCACGTGGACCTGTCCGCCGTCGGCCCGGCCGCTGGCGTTGGTATTGCCCGAAGTGCTTTCAATGATGCGTCCGGCGCTGTAATTGATGATGCCGCCGTCACCGCTGACGCCTTTGGCATGCACCCGGCCGGCCAGGGACAACAGGCCTTCGCCGTGAATGTCGATCGCGCCGCCATTGGCGCCATCGGCGCCATCGGCGCCGGCGTCGCCGCCCATCATGACCGTACGGCCGTCGATGCCGATGCTGCCGCCGTCGTGCACGTCGCTGCCCGCTTCAAGGATGCCGGTGTTGGTCACAGCGCCACCGTCGAGCACGATGCGGCCGCCCTGCTGGCTGATGCCTTTGGCCTCGACGATGCCGCTGTTGTTGACCACGCCGCTGAGCAGGTCGCGGGCGCTGCCGGCGCTGAGAATCACCAGTCCGTTGTCGGCGCGGATCGCGCCCTGATTCTCGATCAGGGTGTCCAGTGCGCCCTGGCTGACCGTGACGCTGACCAGGCCGTCACCGCTGAAGTCCAGCGTGACGTCATTGCCGGCGGCCAGCGCGGTCGCGCCGTTCGGTGTCTCGATGCTGCCGTCATTCGTGACGACAGGCGCGACCAGCGCGACCACACCGCCGTTGGCGAGGATATGACCAAGGTTCTTGACAGCGGCGGTGTTGGCGCCGTCGCTGAAGTGATAATTGCCGGAGAGAAAGTCGGCGTCCGTGATGTTCAGCGTGGTGGCGGTGATACCACCGACATTGACCTGGCTGCCCTGGCCGAATACCACGCCGGCCGGGTTGACCAGCATGACCTGGCCGTTGGCGTTCAGGTGACCCAGGATCCGGCTCGGGTCCTGGCCGAGGACGCGGTTGAGCGCGACGCTGGCGGCGTCGGGCTGCTTGAACGTGACGCTGGCCTCGCGGCCGATGTCAAAACTCTGCCAGCTGGCGATCAGCTTGTCGGTGTGCTGTTGCACCGTCATGGCGTTGCCCGCGCTGCTGATGCTGCCGGAACCGGCGCTGATCTGGCCGCCGGCGGGTAAGGCGTTGGACGCGATATCCGCGAAGACCGGTGTCGAGAGTGCGAACAGGACCGCGGCCAGAAGGGGTCCCGCCCCGCGAAGGTCCGGCGGCGGGCAATGCCCGCAAACCATTTCCCTCAGGGAGAGCGGACCGCGCCGGTCATCGCAGCGGGTGGACGTCTTCCCCGCGCTGCGCGCGATTTCCCCCACGACCACAAACGCGTTTCTGACACGGCTCCAGATGACCCGATGTATCCTGTTCATTGTGTTTTATCCCCCTCAGGAAATCAGAACCAGACCACGCCCTGCAGCCAGAAACGGCTGTCATCACTGTCGCCATCGGCGTTATCACCGTTGGGAGAGCGACCGTCGTTATTGCCGAGCGTGTGCGCCCAGGCGAGACGCAGGCTGTGACTTCCTGTTACACCGACATTGACACCGAAGCCGACCCCGCTGAGCTGGTATTCGTTCTTGCCGGTGGCGGTGGCGATGGCCACAGCGCCAGGATCGTCGTGCAACTGGACGCGACCGGTATCGACGAAGGCGCTCAGTTGCAGTACCCCCAGCGGCGTCTCATCCGGCCAGTCGTAGCGCAGGTCCATGCTGGCGAGCCAGCCGCTGTCACCCTGGGCCTCTCCGACGGGATAGGCGCGCACGCCACCGGGACCACCGAGGATGAACTGCTCCGAGGAATCGAGGTTGTCACCCGCCCACTGGGCGGATAAGCGTCCAAACAGGGTAAAGCTGCCCGGCAATCGTTGCAGGCGCGAGGCGTCAACATTGAATCGGGTGTATCCGCCCTGGGTGTCGAGCGTGGCGGCATCAGCCGCTTCGTCAGCGGGGACACCCGAGAGATCAAGGTCGCCCGTCGTGAGGCTGGCATTGAAGTTATTGAGCCCGCCGCCTTTCCATCCGTCGAGTCTGTCGCCGGACAGGCCCAGAGTGACCACATCGACGCGCTTGTCGCGCAGGTCACCGGCATCGCTGTCATCCTTGAGCGCCTTGTGCGCGAGATCCAGATCACCGTGCAGGTTAAGGGCGCGGGTACGGATGAAGGGATAAGCCAGACCGGCATGGATAATCCTGGAGTCGCCCTCCAGGCCGGCGGCAACGCCACTGCCGTTCTTCACTTCGTAGTTCATGGTGGTATAGCCGGCGCTGGCGCGCAGGCCATTCGGATTCAGCGGGATGCTGTAACCCAGCTGGCCCACCCGCACGCCTTCAGAGGCGGTGACCGACAGACTGGCATGGTCTCCGCGGCGGCTCGGGTCATTCAGATGGAGCGCGGCGCTGAGCTGATTTTCGCCGGTGCTGGAATTTCCGTAGTTGTCGGCCCAGACGATGCCGGTGAACAGCGGACCCTCCACGGCATCCACATTGACACGGGTGGTACCGGTCTCGGAACCGGGCGCAAGACGCGAGCGGACGCTGACGCCGGGCAGGTCGTTCATCAGCAGCAGGGCGCGCTCCAGTTCACCCTGGCGCGCCGTGCTGCCGGACGGCGCGGCAGTCTCGACGATTGCACTGAGCGTGCCGGCATCGACGCGGGCGCCTTCATTGAGCGAAATCGCCCAGCCACCGCCCTCCGTGGCATTACCGTCGAGCCGTCCCTTGAGGATGGCGATCTCGACGACCCCTTCGGTGACATCCTGCTGTGGAAGATAGGCGCGGGCGAGCAGCCAGCCGCCCTCACGCAGGTGCGCGGTAACCTTGTCGGCCAGCGCCTGCAGACCGGAAAAATCCAGTTCCTGGCCCTGAGCATCAGCGATCACCGCCTGCAGCTCGGTCTCCGGCGCCAGCTCGAGATTGCCGCTGAAGCGGACCTCACGAACGGTGACTTTCACAGAGGAAGCCAGCATCTCAGGCGCGGCGCTCTCATCCACCGGCGCTTCCGGCTCTGGTAATTGCGGCGGAACCTGCTGCTCGATTTGTTCCTGCTGACGCAGCAGGGAACCGGCATCCGGCGCTGTCTGCGCGAAAACCGTCAACGAGGCCGGCGATATCGCGGCGGCCAGCGCGAAAGCGAGCAAGTTGTTCGCCGCGGGGGGGGTTCCCAGGGTCAGTCGATGAGCATCAACCTTTTTGTCCATGCCGTTCCATCCTTGTTATGGGTTGTGGACCGGACAATAAGCAAAGATCGCGCCATTTAATGCTATGTGACTATTAATTCTGGATTTTTTCTCATTCCGACCCAGATCGACTAATACAATAGTTGTATGAAGGCGTCAGAAAATCGAGATGTAAATCGATGGTGGTGACGAGAGACACCAGTAAGGGTGTTATCCAATAGATGTATTGGCCATTGATGCAAAAGGCGGGTGCCGTCCCCGTGAAGACGGGCACGCATGGACAATGGAGTTATGACGATTGAGCGCCGTTCGCCGGAGCCAGAAGCCCCGCGAAGAGGTCGCCTTGGTATTTTGCTTGAAACCAGCCGTTGGCGGGCGTCAACCACAACGGACAGTATTGCGTCCCGCGTACTTTGCCTCATACAGCGCGGCGTCGGCACGTTCGACGGCGCTGCCCAGCGTGTCCCCTTCCCTGACTTCGGTGACACCGAAGCTGGCGGTGATATGCGGCATGTCATCGCGTCGCAGATCATCCAGTGCCTGACGGATGATCTGGGCAATATGCTCCGCCTGCTGCAGTGATGCCGCGGGCAACAGCGCCACGAACTCCTCGCCGCCCCAGCGGCACAGGACATCGACACTGCGCAGGGCCTTCAGCAGGACGATGGAGGCCTGCTTGAGCACCATGTCGCCGACATTGTGGCCATATTGATCGTTGATCTCCTTGAAATGATCAAGGTCGATGATAATCAGGGACATCCGGTTATGGCGCTTGGTCATCACCGCATACTGGGACACATAAAGCTCGAGAAACTTGATGCGATTGTACAGCCCGGTCAGCGGATCCGTCCCCGCAATACGCTCATAGCGGTCACTCCTTTGCTGGAGCATGCTGTTAATGTCGTTGAGCTCCTTATGGTACTCCTTCAGCATGACAACCCAGCGGTTGTATGTCAGCGATATGAGTTCACGCTGGGTGATGATTCCCACGAGCTTCCTGTCATCGTCAACCGTCACGATGCGTTTGAATTTCTTGTCCTTCATGAAGGCGAGGGCTTCATTGACCGTGCATTTTGAATCTATGGAAACAACCGGGGATGTCATCAACTGCTCAATCGGCCGGGACAGATCGCTGCATTCCCTGAGCAGGCGCAGAATATCCTTGGTCGTCAATATGCCTATCGGCCGCTGGGATTCGAGCACGATGATCGAATCCTGGTTGTAAAGCTGCATGTCACGGAGAATATCCCGCGTGATGACGCCTCTCTCAACGCACCGGCTGTTTTTATTGCCTTTGACAAAATCGCAAAGCCGGTAATTCTCCATCAGCGTTTCAGGATCAATGCTCGAGACGATATCCGTGTGCGTGACGACCCCGCACAGGGAGCTGTCGTCATCCACCACGGCGATGATCTCCAGTTCACTCTGCAGCAGATCAATCGAGTCGACGATATTGGAACCCTTGTGGACCGTCTCCATCTCGTGAAGCTCGAGCAAATGGACGGGCTGCTCCATATCCTGGCCATGCAGCGTCGACAACAGGACATCACTCGCGCGCAACAGGGAAAAACCGCCATCCCGTACGATGACAATGTTGCGATGATCGTTCTGGATCATCCTGTCTATGGCCTGGCGAATGGACGCATCGATTTCGATGCTTACGACGTGTGAGCTTGAGATTTCTTCTATGGTTGGGAAATGCATCGAATGTTTAAGGGGTAACTTCCGCTGCTGGTTATTGGTTAAACCGATAATAACCGCCGGCCCAATCAATTTCTAATCGGATGTTGCGACACTGCCCCATCGGATTAACGCTGATCATGATCTCGAAATATCATCAAATATTAAAGATATATTCATTATTTTATTCATGATAATCAGACATCGCCCTGCGCTGGTCGAGTAAAACCGGCGAGGCGGCATTCAGGCGCCGTAATTGCCACCAGTTGCACAGGTAAATTGGCGGGAGCATCCCGCGAAGGCCACGCCATTGACAACGGAGAGCCCGAATTCGCGCGCCGCCTCGACAAATTACGAGCTTTGGCACAATGATGTCATCTGTTCTTATGGCGTGAAGCACAGGCGATTTCCGACCGTTTTGCTCTGTTATTGAATCCACCAGCCTACGCTTGCAGGCTACCCGTATTTTCCTGCCGGGATTTCCACTAGAATTGCCCGCCAATGTCAGTCGTTTCAGGAGAGGATTTGCATGTCGATCGATCAGTCGGATACCGGGCTACTCGCTTCTTCCACCATCGCGGAGGAACTCACCGCCCAGGAATGTCAGGTGCTTGCCGGGATCATGGGCGTGCGGAGCCTGAATGACGGAGAGCTTCTGGTGTCAGAGGGCCAGAAAGAGAACACGCTGTTTGTCCTGATGGAAGGCAAGCTTGCGGTAATCGGTTCCGTGCTCGGACAGGAGCTCGTGGTCTATACCATGCACAAGGGCGAGTGCGCCGGCACGCGCGCCTTTGTCGACCGCACACCGCGCAAGGCCACCCTGCGCGCGATCGGAGACGCCACGGTGTACACCATGACACCTGCCGCGTTCGAGTCCTTGCTCGATTCAAATCCGCACATCGTTTACAAGGTCATGCGCGCGCTGTTCCGGATCACCCACTCGAATCTGCTGCGCATGCGCGACGAAAGCCAGGAGCTGGTCAATTACGTCTCCAAGATTCACGGACGCTATTGATTCCGTACCCCCGGATATCCTCTGGATCCGGGTATTTATAAATCGATATCTCGGGGTCGGCGTAATAAACGCTTTCACTCCCTTCGACCCGGGGTAATTCCCGGGGAAGTGAGCCTTTTCCCTGCCCATGAAACCCGGCGTTCACGCGCTATCTTGGACCTGCACCATTCATGCGTACAATCGCTTCACCGAAATAGCTCAGCACATTGGTCTCAAGCTGGCGGATCTCGGCGCTGTCGCAGCCGAACTGGTGCATTGAACTCGTCACGGCGCCCATAGCATCTACCAGGCGAATCGCGCCGGGCCGCCCCAGGAACATGTCGGTCACAACCGCATTGCCCTTCTCGACGTCCCCCATGTGCTCGAACACATATTGAAAGCGTCTGTTGATATGGAACTCCTGCGTCACCGACCACGCCGGGGAGCGCGATAACACGGTGCCCATTGCATTACTGGTAACCCACTCGTAGTCGACCGTACGTTCGTAAGCGAGCGGATTGTCATCCATGCACCCGGGATAGACGTGCTCGTAGTAGAGGACGTACGCGCCTGCCACACCCGGCGCCATACTTAGATTTCCCGCCGCGGTTTGCAGCCTCTGGCCCAGCGCTTGCGACCCGGACTCACCCAGGAATATCCTTGCGATGCCGTCCATGGCCGAGCCCGTATACATCGCCATCATTTCAGAAAACGCTGCGCGAAGTCGGTACAGTGACCCCGCTTGACACTCTCCGGAGGGTTCGTGAACGGAACGGTCAGGAAGGTCGCCACCCACGGCTCGCGCGAGCATTCTCTCAGCGACTTGAATACCGAGGCGCGGTCGCGGTCTGACATGCTGTCATAGTCGCTACCCCAGACCTTTTTCATGACATCCGCATGGAACGCCGGCGCGATGAGCTGGCGCAGCTGCCCGTGCATGATGCGATTGAGGTCGCGCCCCTCACTCCATTCGCCGACCACCCTGAGCCAGAGGCATCGACATCGCCGCAGTCGGCGCCGCGCGCGTCGAGTGGCGCATAACGAGGGGATTTTGGATCAACCTTCGGGCGGGCTATATTGTCCCTGGATTTCCGTGGACATAAACAACACCGCCGATCCTTTACTGTTTTCCATACAATGGCGATCAAGTACACTCTGCAAGGTAAATTGGGATACCCATCCATCGGGGATGTTATGAAAAACTCCATACTGAAGACACTGGCATATCTGGTCCTGACCCTGGTTTTTACGGCGCTTGTTTCCTGTGGAAGCGGAGGCAGTGGAGATGACAATAATACGAACTCGGCCAGCGAGTTCACCGTAATCATCGGACCCTCGGATCAGTTCATTGGCACAGTCACCGCAGAATCGAGCGATGTCACGCGGCTCACCGGTGAGAGCCTGTTCGGCTATATCGACGTGATCGGTCTCGCCTACGACCCCGATGCGGGTATCGTCTACGCCTACCTTAGCCGCCGCTATGAACTTGCGACCATCGATCTAGCGACCGGAGAGATCACCGTCCTCGGCCCGCTCAGAAACGCTTCGCCGCTGGTCTCGCTGGCTTACAACACGACGAACGATACCCTCTACGGGATCAACCTGGACGACGAACTGGTGAGTATCGCCCCCGACACGCGGACGGCGACGGTCGTCGGCGAAATCGGATACGACAACCTGGGCGCGCTGACATATGATGCAGCGACCGATGTCTTCTTCTGCGTTCGGTTCTTCCCCTCGCCTTACACGCTGATCCGCATCGACCCCGCCAATGGTACGGGCACCGAGGTAAACGACCTGAACAACGATCCCGGGCTGCTCGCCGTGAAGGACGGAGTCCTCTACGGCCTGAACCGCACTACCAACGCGGTCATGACCATAGACAAGACAACGGCGCTGACTACCGCCTTTGGCGTCACCGGCTACGCCTCCCCGGATGCAATGCTCTACTATCCGCCCGACGACCGCTTCTATGTCTCGGGACGGCATTCGAATTCCAACGGAAACGTCCTGATCAAGGTAAATCCCGGCAATGCCTCGGCAACGATCGCGGCCCATCTCGGCTTCAATCCGATCACCGGCATGGCCTACGATCCTGCGAGCGGAACGCTGTACGCGACGGAGACCTCGGGCGACAACCTGATCAGCATTGACATCGCGACGGCACAACCCTCGGTGATCGGCCCGCTTGGCCTGCCCCTGAGCGACGTCCAGGGGCTGGCCTGGGATCCCAACGGCGGCACCCTCTACGGTGTCGATACAGGTGGACAGTTCCTCATCACCATCGATACCACCACGGGCGATGGCAGTATCATCGCTGGCAGCCTGCCCACCGGCATTCGGTCGCTGGCGTACGATCCGAATCACGACGTACTCTACGGCGTCAGCACCGGCACCGGTGACGACGTGCTGTATACACTGGACACCAGTGACGGCAGTGCCACGACCATCGGCAATCTGGGCGTATCAGGGGTAGAGGGACTCGCCTATGACAACAGCACCGACATACTGTACGGGATCAATACCGATGTTGATGGCAACGGCCAACGCCTCGCGATCAACACCACGACGGGTGCCGCGACGATTGCCGGCACCATCGGGCCGTTCAACGTCACGGCCCTGACGTTTGAACCGGGCACGGGCGTGATGTACGCCAATAACGCGGGGGCCGATACCCTCACCCAAATCGATCCCGACACCGGGCTGGCCTCGGGCATAAACCATACGGGCCTTTTCAGTCTCGAGAGTCTGGCCTATGACGAAGCGAACCATCGCTACTACTCGTCTACCGGATCATATCTGGTCGGTATCGACCCCGACAACGGATCGGCGACCGGCATCGCCCCGATGGATGCACCTAATGTCTACCAGCTGGCCTACGATCCGAATACCGGCGTGCTCTACGGCTACGACATCAATCCCAGGCAGATGCTGACAATCGACACCACCACCGGGGAGACCACCGCGCTGGGCGCACCATTGTCGAACCCACTCTCGGGCCTGGCCTTCGACTCCCGTAATAACCGGCTCTACGGAATCATCGAGACGGATCTGTACACCTTCGATACCAGCACCGGCGTATCCACGAACATTGGCCCCACCGGAACCGGACGCATCTTTTATCTCACCTATGATCCGGACAACGATACGCTGTATGGCGTAGCCACGACGGATGCCGGCAGCACGCTGTATCGCGTCAACCGGACAAGCGGGGATCTGACAGTGGTACAGCGGTACGACTACGTAATTACTGCTATCGCGTATCGATGAAGCTTGATAATCGTGACGATAGACGGAATGTGCGCGCCGGAGGCCGGGCGGTGGATATCTGGCGCGGCATGCCCAGCTTGTGGAACAACCAGGGGGTAATACCTGGAATATTTCGGGTCAGAGTAAAACCGCTTTTTTGACCATGACAGGTTCGTTATATTACCTGGACCAAACCATTATCAAGGATGATAAATGGCCAGGCTTCCACGGATTTGCCCACCCGGAATTCCGCAGCACGTCATACAACGCGGCAACAATCGTCAAGCCTGTTTCGGCTCTGACG
Source organism: Gammaproteobacteria bacterium (assembly GCA_020845975.1). Lineage (GTDB taxonomy): Bacteria > Pseudomonadota > Gammaproteobacteria > SZUA-140 > SZUA-140 > JADJWH01. The sequence goes on from JADLET010000122.1 coordinate 21,339, forward strand.
AAGATAATGCCGCTCATGCCCATTGGATGTATGAGCACGCCTGGAAGTTCCGGGTGGCTACCCATGCCTGGGTGCTCTTTACCAATCATGTCCATCTTTTGCTCACCACCGAAACGGAGGATGGCGCCTCCTGACTGATGCAGTCACTCGAGCGACATTACGACCGTCACTTCAATCATGCGTACGAAGTAGCGGCACATTGTGGGAAGGTCGATTCAAGTCATGTATGGTGGAAGCGGAAAACCATCTGCTAGCCTGCCAAAGGTATATCGAACTCAATCCTGTAAGGACAGGAATGGTGGACATGCCGGGCAACTGCACATGGTCCAGTTTTCATGCCCATGGACCAGGGAAACCCGCCAGGCTATGGCAACTCCATGATGTGTATCTTCGACTTGGCAATACCGCGGACGAAAGGACTGCCGCCTGTCGTGAACTACTCAAGGGACACCTTGATGCTCCGATTCTGAATCAGATTCGCCAGGCCATGAATCGCGGAATGGCGCTGGGAGCAACCGATCCAGGCGCGAAGTCGGGCAGTTGGCGGGCGGCGCGTTGCAACTCTGAAGAGAGGATCAAGGGTGTATGTGAAAAGCGATTTTTTACCCTGACCTCAATTATCCTCGCCCGATCAGTGTTTGCCGGCGTCCCTTTCGCCGACGATCCTGGCCACGATTTCCATGATGTCGATCGGCATCGGGAACACGATCGTCGAGGTTTTATCGCCGGCGATGTTCACCAGCGTTTGCAGGTAGCGCAACTGCATGGCCTGCGGCGACTGCGCCAGTACCTTGGCGGCCTCCAGCAGCTTTTCAGAGGCCTGCTGTTCGCCCTCGGCGTGGATGACCTTGGCGCGCCGCTCGCGCTCGGCCTCGGCCTGGCGGGCGATGGCGCGGACCATGGATTCGTCGATGTCCACGTGCTTGATCTCAACGTTGGCCACCTTGATGCCCCAGGAGTCGGTCTGCGCGTCAAGGATCTTCTGTATATCGACGTTGAGGCGCTCGCGTTCAGCCAGCATCTCATCGAGTTCGTGCTTGCCGAGCACCGAACGCAGGGTCGTCTGCGCCAGTTGTGAGGTAGCGTCGAGAAAGTTTTCGACCTGGATGATAGCCTTCTGCGGATCGACGACGCGGAAGTACACTACCGCGTTGACCTTCACCGAAACGTTGTCGCGCGAAATGACATCCTGGCTCGGCACGTCCATCACCACCAGGCGCAGATCCACCCGCACCATCTGCTGCACGCCCGGCACGATCAGGATGATACCTGGCCCCTTGACCTTCCAGAAGCGTCCGAGCAGGAAGACCACGCCGCGTTCGTACTCACGCAGGATGCGGATGCTGGACACCGCCAGCACGACCAGCAGCAGCAGTGCACCAGCCCAGCCGAAGTCCCAGATCATCATGATGCACCTCCTTTGTCTTGCGGTTCGACTTCCAGGGTCAATCCGGCCACCGCCGTGATGCGCGCTTTCGCGCCGCGCTTTAGCGGAACCGCGCTGCGTGCCCGCCAGCGCTCGCCGCTTGCCTGCACCCAGCCTTCGTCCGTGATGTCCTCCAGCGCGACCGCCGTCGCGCCGACCATCGCCTCGACGCCGGCGACCGACGGCCGATGGCGAGCACGCAGGGCGAAGGTACCTATGGCGAACAGCAGCAGGGCGCTGGCCGCGGCCAACGGCACAATGAAGGCCAGCGATATTTCCAGCCCTGGCACGTCTCCGTCGATCAGCATCAGCGCACCGGCGATAAAAGCGACCACGCCGCCGATGCCGAAGGCGCCGAAGCTGGGCATGAAGGCCTCCATAGCCATCAGCGCGATGCCGAGCAAGAGTAACAGGGCTCCGATGGCGTTGATTGGCAGCATGGCCAGCGCATAGAGCGCCAGCAGCAGGCAGATGGCGCCGACGATGCCGGCAACGCCAAAGCCCGGCGAGTAGAACTCGAACAACAGGCCGTAGATGCCGAGCATCATCAGGATCAGCGCGATGTTGGGGTCGGCGATAGCGGCGAGCAGACGTTCCTTCCAGGTGTGCTGGATGGTCACCACGCTGGCGCCGTCCAGCGCCAACGTGGTTTCACCGGTGGCAAGCTTGACCTTGCTGCCCTCGGCCTGGCGCAGCAGGTCGGGCAGATCGGCGGCGACAAAGTCGATCACCTTCTGCCTGTGCGCCTCCTCGGCGGAGAGGCTTTCCGCTTCGCGCACGGCGCGCTCGGCCCACTCGGCGTTGCGCCCGCGCAGTTGCGCCAGGCTGCGGATGTAGGCAGCGGCATCGTGCATTGACTTGCGTTCCTTGGCGCCGCCGCCCTTGCCCTCTTCCGGCTTATCGGCGCCTGGCTTGCCCGCTTCGCCACCGATGCCAATCGCCACCGGCGTGGCCGCACCGAGATTGGTGCCCGGCGCCATGGCGGCGATGTGACTGGCATAGAGCAGATAGGTGCCGGCACTGGCGGCGCGCGCACCCGAAGGCGCCACCCAGGTCGCCACCGGCACCGGCGAGGCGAGGATGCCCTGGATCATCTCACGCATGGCTGTATCGAGCCCGCCTGGCGTATTGAGCTTGAGCACCAGCAGCATCGAGTCGGCGCGCCGCGCGTCGTCGAGCGCGCGCAGGAAATAGGCCGCACTGGCCGGGCTGATCGCGCCGTGGATTTCAGCGACTGTCACCGTCGCCGGGATGGCCGGTAGCGGCATTAGCAACATCATGACAAGGAGGAACAGGCGCTTCATGGCGTTCGGGCATGGCAGCGACACTGATCCACGCCTGCCGTCCAGCGCGGAAACGGCACCTAACCCGGCTATTGGACAAGGGTGGCTCCGCATCTGTCCGCCCGCCTTGAACCTGCACCTGTTGTCAGCGACGGCCACCAGTTCACCTGGGTGCCGTCGCTTGCCGATACCCGCACCCAGCAACGGAGACCATCATGAATGGGAGGGGTATAGGAAGAATAAGCGCCCTTTTCGCCCAGGTCCAGCTGTTGTTTTCCGCAAGCGGCAATCCGGGGCTAATTTTGGGGTCAGAGCAATAATTCCGCTAATCTGTATCCTTGGCTGTTCGATCAGCTTAAGAGCGGTTCTGAACCCGGAGCATTTTTACTCTGACTCCAAAATAACTCAAAATGTCGTCAGCGGGAGGTTCGCATGAGCGAGGAAACCGTTCGGGGCACAGAGGTGATCATCCATTTCGACGGTCGCCGCTGCATTCATTCACGCCATTGTGTGCTCGATCGTCCGGATGTCTTCGTGCCCAACGTCAATGGGGCGTGGGTACATCCCGAGCACATCACGCCGGCGGAGGTGCTGGAGCTGGCGCACAACTGCCCGTCCGGTGCGATTCAGTGCGAGGGGATGGATGGTTCTGCCCTGGAGAGCGCGCCGCAGGTCAACACGGTACGGCTGCGCGAGAACGGTCCGCTCGCGTTCCGGGCGCCGCTGACCATCGACGGCAGCCCGCAGGGTTTCCGCCTGACGCTGTGCCGCTGTGGCGCCTCCACCTGCAAGCCCTTTTGCGATAACAGTCATGGCGCGGCGGGTTTCACCGCCAGCGGCGAGGCGGCCACAGTCGAATCCCCGCCACTGACCGAGCGCGCCGGTCCGCTCGCGATCGAGCTGATCACCGACGGACCCCTGCACGTGACCGGCAACCTCGAGATCGTGACCGGCACGGGCCGGACGGTGGATCGTGCCACGGAATGCTGGCTGTGCCGTTGCGGGCAGTCGAAAAACAAGCCGTTCTGCGACGGCAGCCATCGAACCGCAGGTTTTCGCAGCAATTTTGGTGCAGAGTAACAATTCCGCCAATCTGTTTCCCAGACTGTTCGATCAACGTGTAGAGTGGTTCTGAACCCGGAGCATTTTCACCCGTTCCTCAAGTATCTAGCAACGTCCCTTCATAATGTAATGGCGCCTGATTTGTATCATGCGTCATCATTTCGCCTTCACCCTTTCATCTTGCAATCCATAACCAATCCGACGTACTTAACCACACTTATAGACAGCGATTGGACAGCTTCGATATGGGGTTTTACGTACGTAGCAGCCCGCATAGACACTTTTGGTCGGCTGTAATTAAATGCCGGGTCTGGGGCGTCCATCACTCGATGAACATGTGAAATACGCAAGGGCGAAAAGCCCGTGGCAACCGGCGCGAGGCCTGCTTTGACGCAATCAGGACGATCCGTGGCGTTAATGGATGTCTGTGACCAGATGCACAAGATTGGCCCGGATGTCGCCTCGCTCCTCCTCAGCATGGCGACGCGGCAGGACGCGAAGATTAACGAGTAGACGATCAGTGATTTGCCCGGACCAGTCAATCGCCGGGCTTGATTCTGGCGTCATCTGAACGATAGACCGGTCGAGAGGCATGCAGTGCCGGATGCACAGAAACTGCGATCGCCACTGGAGTCATCCCGCCTACTTGACTAAACAAGGCGGATTGCGTGGTAAGCGATCATGGTTTCCCTTGGAATGATCCGCCTTCAATATGAGAACGGAGCATGTCATGGACGGAATAGAAAAGTTACCTGCCCTGAATAATACAGCAGAATGTAACTTCTCATCATTCAGAGGGATCCTACGCGGGCATCGTTATGATATCGCCACACTGTTTCAGGTTATTGACGCTGTTTTAACCGGCGTTGTCTTATGGGTAGTGGTATGGCTGTATGGCGAGGCGATGGAATATCGCTATACCGCGACCGCCCTTCTGTCCGCGGGATTATTTTTTGTTTTTGGCCAGTTCATGGATATCCATCCCGCGCGGCGCGGCTCATCCATATTCCGTGTGTCGCTCCAGCTTTGCATGGTCTGGATGGGGGTGTTGTTGATCCTGATGTTAATCGGTTATACAACAAATATCTCAGAAGACTATCCAAGGGACATCATCCTGACATGGATCGCCGCGGCGCCTGTAATACTCATTATCTGGCGCGGCTTTGTCTATTACGCAATGTGCGCATTGCGCAAACGGGGATTTAACATATGCAAGGTAGCCATAGTCGGTGCGCACGACCTCGGCGCGGAATTATCCCGCTCCATCCTGGATTCCGAATGGCTGGGTTTGTTGCCGGTTGGATTCTACGACGATAGAAAACTGGCGGGCAATCGTCCTTTGGCGACTGAACCGATCCAGGTGATTGGTGATCTTGGCGTGCTGGTCAGGCATGCGCGGGAGGGCAAGATAGACGCCATATATATCACCCTGCCTATGCGTGCCGAGAATCGTATTAAATTTCTAGTCGATCAACTCTCGGACACCACAGTTTCAGTGCACCTGGTACCGGATTTCTTCGTCTATAATCTGCTGAATGCCGGCTTGAGCAACATCGGCGGATTTCCTGTCGTCAGCATTCATGAAACCCCGTTCAACGGGATAGACGGATGGATCAAACGCCTGGAGGATATTATCCTGGCCGGCCTGATGCTGACAGTGATCAGTATTCCCATGGCGCTTATCGCGGCGGGGGTTAAGCTGTCGTCCCCGGGACCGGTTATTTACAAACAATACCGCCATGGTTTGCGTGGAAACAAGATTGGGGTGTGGAAATTTCGCACCATGACTGTCTGCGAAAGCGAACGCGAGGTGAAGCAGGCGCGGCGATCGGATGCGCGCATCACCGCATTTGGCGCATTTCTGCGGCGGACATCACTGGATGAGTTGCCCCAGTTTATTAATGTGCTGCAAGGCAGTATGTCAATCGTAGGGCCTCGGCCTCATGCCGTAATTCATAATGAGGAATACCGCAAGCTCATCAACGGTTATATGTTGAGGCATAAAGTTAAGCCTGGAATCACCGGCCTGGCCCAGATCAATGGTTGGCGGGGAGAGACTGACACCCTGGACAAGATGGAAAAACGTATTGAGCATGACCTTGCGTATATAAATAACTGGTCATTTCTGCTGGATGTCAAAATAATACTGTTGACGCTGATCCGGGGGTTTTCAGGGAAGAATGTCTATTAGGGAGCCTCTGATTAATTCGTCATTCCAGGCGAAGCGAAGCATTGACCCGGAATCAGGCGGTTTCAGTTTAGTGGGTTACTGGATTTCCGCTTCCGCAGAAATAACGATACAGAAATAAATCAGCGCCTTCATATTCTTTTCTTTTCATTAAATATAACCATGGGTAACACAATGAACCAGCGCTTTAATCTGCGCCTGATTATGCGCCACCGGATTCGGTTTCACGGGATATCGTCCAGATAAATCTTATTCCCCAGCAATTCTATATGGGGCCTGTTGCCGGCAATCTCTATTCGAGCCCCGTCTGTAAACATCAGGAAGAGCCTGGCGCCGACTTTACGTTTGAATGGCAATGGGATGATCTCATGCCTGATGCCTCCTACCTCCAGAAACCCATCAGTGATGGAAGCGGGCAATAATGGCATGGCATCCAATAGCGAGGCGTCTTCCAGAACCAGCACCGCTTCCTGGCTCCACCTTGCCCCGCCATTCCTGCCTGATTTATGAATACAGGCATGCGAAAATCGAACGTATACAGCACCATCCATCCGGGCGATACGACTCACGCGGGAGTCGGGCAATTCCAGACCACTACTCATTCCTGATGCTCGCGAGACTTGAGGCAAGCCATGGTCTCTTTAGTAATCATCGGCCGCTTGATATTGTCCGCAGTCTATCCCGGTTCTGTTATCTTCCGGAATACAGGAAGTGTACCCCGTTGCGAGCACAATCCGATTTTGTCAGCGCTGTCTGGGGCCGACGAGGCCGAATGCCGCGCCTTGCGGGTCCATGCCGTTGAGGGCGAATTGACCGCCTGGGATTTCCATCGGGCCGTTCACGATCTTGCCGCTTCCTGACTCGACAGCGGCGCTGGCACGGTCGATATCATCGACGCCAATATAAAAGTTCCAGACCGACATCGACATTTTTGGCATCAGTGGCATAATCGCGCCGATTGGGACGCCGTGGTGCTGGATGAAGCGGTATTTTCCGAACTCGCCCATGTCCATATCGCCTTCATGATCGATGCCGAAGTGTTTCTTGTAGAAAGCGATCGATGCCTCGGGATCGGCGCTCATCAGCTCGTTCCAGCGAACATGCTGGGGCTTCTCCTGGTCGAAGACATCGCTCTGCATACCTTCCTGAGAATCGGGCGCGACAGGCGTCATGACGTAGATCGGCGCGCCCTGGGGATCGGCAACCATGGCGATACGGCCAACCGTTATATCGAAGGCCGGCATGTACAGTCGGCCGCCCTCGTTTACGATTGCCGAGACGGTGGCGTCGACATCGGGGCTGTAGAGATAACCCATCCAGGCCGGACGCGCGCCACCGGCAGTCATCTCTTCAGTCAGCCTGAGCACGCCCCCGGCAAAACCGCCATCGGAGCGGACGATCATGCGGTAGTCCACCGGCCCGGACTGGTCGGTGGACACGGGTTCACCGAAGGTCCAGCCGACGACCGCGCCATAAAAGGCGGCTGCGGCGTCGCTATCGGTGGTCATGAGTTCGTACCAGATGAAACTGCCGGAGGGATTCGCCATGATTATGCCCCTGCTTCATTGCGGTTCAGTTCAACAACAGGACGGAAGCCGCCATAAACCAGGCGCTTGCCGTCGAAGGGCGGCTGCGCGTCTGGCTGCTGTTCCATGAAACTCTTCATCCGCGCGTCCCGCATCATCTTGTCATGCGCGGCGTCGCAGACGTCGCGAGAGGACCATTCGACGAATGAAAAGACCACGATCTCGCCGGGCTCTGCCTTGACCGCGCGGAAGAAGTCGGTCTGCTTGCCTGCGTGCACGTCATCCTGCCAGGCCTCGACGACCCGCACGGCGCCGTAGTCCTTCATGATGCCCCACATGTCCCTGGCCATCTTGCGGTAGACTTCCTTGTTGCCTTCGGGGACCGGAACGATGAAACCCTGGACGTAGCCGCCGGATGTCGGCGTGCCTTCCTCAACGATCGGGTCGAAGCCGCCATAAATCATCCGCATACCGTCGAAGGGCATCGGGTTCTTTTCGGGGCTGAACCGCTCGTCCGTCTTCATGAGATCGTTCATGCGCTCAAACATCGCCTGGCGGGCGGCCTTGTCGGGCCATTCGATCCAGCTGAACACGACTGACTCATCGTCCCTGGATTCGACCGCGCCGAAGAAGTCGGTGGCCTTCCCTTCTGGCACGTTTTCTTCCCAGCATTCAAGTACCCGGGTCGCGCCGTGATCCATGAAGACCGAATCTCCGACATTGGCGTGCTCGATGAACTTCTGTTTGTTGGTGGTGGGGACCGCGAGTACAAAACCATCGATATAAGTCATGTCTGCTCTCCTCGCCGGCAGCGAAATCATTCCGCTACGAGCCTGATTCGTTGATATTCGCCTCACCCTCAGGAGCATAGGAGGTATAAAGCCACTTATCACTGAAAAACCAATCTGACCAGATGGCAACCAGCGGTCCATTCACCTTATTTTCATCTGTAATTCAGTAAGCTGATCTGCTCTAACCCGCGAATAAGCCTGATCCCACTCTTTATTCCCGGCATGCCCGACCGTGCCCGACTGCCGCCAATGTCCCTGTGATTCACAAATGTATTTTGCATTATGAGTAACAACGTTGGTTTTAAATATTTCAATCCATAGTCATGAGATATTATCAGCCCGGTTACACCTCCGCTGCAGGACAGAGGAAGGACGACTGGTGTGACTTCAGACTCTGAGTACAATAGATTATCCTGAAAGCATGCTCCTCCCCCCTCCGGGGAGAGGCTGGGATGAGGGAAATACTTAGGCGTTTTCCTGTCGATGAAACAGACTGCGCACATACGTCCCGGCGCTCGCATACAGTCTCCGCTCCTGGGGATCGGGGCCAGCATTCTAATCGTTGCAGTAATACTCGGTGTCCTGGTCCATTTCGGCGCGCACGAACAGATACTGCGGCTTCTGAAATGGTTTGATGCACAGGGCGCATGGGTGTCGCTGCTGTTCATCCTGACCATGGCTGCGGTGGTGGTGCTCGTACTGCCGGGCGTATTGTTTACCACCGGCGCCGGATTTGTGTTCGGCATTGTGGAAGGTTCCATCTATGTCGTGACAGGCACTACGCTCGGGGCGGTGCTGGCATTCCTGATCGCGCGCTATCTGTTCGGACAGCGCGCCCGGCGATTTATCCTGGCACGGTCCAGATTGCACGTGGTAAGTAATGAGTTAACGGCGCATGGCTGGAAGATCGTACTGCTGACACGCCTGATCCCGTTCTTCCCCGGCAAGATCTCCAACTATTTCTTCGGGTTGACTCCGTTCTCCTTGCGCGGTTACACCGCGGGTTCGCTGCTGGGTTTCATACCCTTCTCGGTCCACAACGTCTATCTCGGCTCGATCGTGGCCGACCTCTCCACCCTGGGCGTGAGCGACCTGGGCCGCACCCCGCTGGAATGGGGCCTGTACGGCGCCGGCTTCATCGCCACCGTGAGCACGGTTATCTACCTCAACCGGCTCGCGCGCCGTGCGTTGGCCCGCTATCAGGATACTGGCGCCATTGAGGAGAAACTGCCGTGAGCTGGATGAAATGGCTGCCCTGGCGTTTTGTCATTCGATACATCGCGCGCAAGCAAGGTTTCCTCGATCCCATTGCCCTGCTGGCGCGGCTGCACAGCTTCGCGCAGCCATCCGAAGTGGGCGAGCCCATCGAGCTGCTGCGCGCCGGCGTGGTGTTTCACGCCCGCGGCCTGATCAACAGCCGCGTCATCCAGCACAATCTTGACTGGGTCTGGCCCTACTGGATCGAGCGCCAGTTCGATCCGTGCGACGAGTCGTTCATCCCGCGCGCCTTTTCCATCACCCATATCAACCTCACCCACCGCAACTGGACCGCGATCGGTTATCCGGATTGCCAGGAACTGCCGATCGTCGATCCCCGCGGTCTGCTGACACCCATTCTTGACGGCTGGTCACTGGACGGCTGGCTGCTGGCCGAGGATGGCCGCTGCCTGCTGCCCTCGCGGGCCGCGAGTTGCCGGCAGTGGCAGGACATGGACCCGGGCGTGCGCATCACTACCGCAACGGAAATGACGGGACTCGCCCTCACCAGCAGCGCCTGGGTACAGCTCGAGGCGGGCATCCCCGTATGCAAGCTGCGCCTGCAGGCGCGAGCCGACACGCAGGCCTGGCTGGTACTGGCGCTGCGCCCGTATAACCCTGAAGGCATCAGCTTCATCCACAAGGTCTGCCTGTCGAACGAACGCAGATCCTGGACGGTCGATGACAGCCTGCGTATCGAATTCAGCGCCACCGCCGCGCGCCATCATGTCGCCGATTACCGTCACGGGGACGTGTATATACATCTCACGGACCTGGACGACCAGACCGAAGGCCGTTGCGACGTTGGCATGGTCACCGCGGCGGCGCTGTTTCAGGTCAAGGCCGGCGAAGCCGCCGAGGTCACCGCCACCGTACCGCTCGCGGCCGAGCCCGGCCTGCTCGTCGCCGACGCCTGGACTACTTCACAGCGCGATCACTGCACGCTGAGCTGCCCGGAACCACATTACCAGTATCTCTTTGATGCCGCTGTCACCTCGCTGATCCTTCATTCGCCTGACGATGTCTATCCCGGTCCCTTCACCTACAAGCGCTTCTGGTTCCGCGACGCCGCCTTCATCATTCACGCACTGCTGTGCGCCGGCCTGACCGGACGTGCAGAACGCGCCCTGGCGCGCTTCCCTGAACGTCAGACGGCGCTCGGCTATTTCCGCTCCCAGGAAGGCGAATGGGATGCCAACGGCGAGGTGCTATGGATCCTGCAACGCTTCTTCGCCCTGACCGGACGCGAACCCTCGCCCTACTGGCACGGCCCCATCCGGCGCGGCGCCCACTGGATCATGCGCAAGCGGATCGCCGACGATCAGGATACGCCCCATGCCGGTCTGCTGCCGGCCGGATTCAGCGCCGAACACCTGGGGCCCAACGATTACTACTACTGGGATGATTTCTGGGGTATCGCCGGTCTGCGCGCGGCGGCGGCCATGCTCGTGGATGCGGATCCGGGTCACAGCGCGGAATTCGCACAGGCGGCGGATGATTTCTCGGCGTCGGTGGAGCGCAGCCTTGCAAGCTGCGCGCAACGTCTCGGCCGCCCGGCCATGCCCGCCGCGCCCAATCGCCGCCTGGATTCCGGCGCGATCGGCTCGCTGGCGTTCGGGTATCCGGTGCAGCTCTGCGCGCCGGATGATCCCCGCCTGCTCGATTGCGTCGAGTTTCTGCTCAGCCGCTGCTTCGTGAACGGCGCGTTGTACCAGGACATGATTCACTCCGGCCTCAATGCCTATCTGACCTTGCACGTCGCCCAGGCGCTGCTGCGCGCCGGAGATCCGCGCCACCTCGAACTGATGGACACGGTCGCCGCCCTGGCGTCGCCGACCGGCCAGTGGCCGGAGGCGATCCATCCGCGTACCGGCGGCGGTTGCATGGGCGACGGTCATCATGTCTGGGCCGCCGCCGAGTGGGTGCTGATGCTGCGCAACTGTTTCGTGCGCGAGGAAGGCGAGCGTCTCATCCTGTGCGCGGGCATACCGCCGCGCTGGCTCGGGCACAGCACGCCAATCCGTTTCGGACCGGCACCGACGACGTTCGGCGCAATCTCGATCGAAATCACGCCGGATCCCGCATCCGCGCCGCGCATCGAGTGGCGTGGTGTCTGGCATCGCCGCGCGCCCCCGATCGAGATACGCCTGCCCGGCTGCGCACCAGCACTGGCCGACGCAGGCGTCCATGCGGTCACTCTCGTCAGACAGGAACCGTGACGCATGAACATCCTCATTTTCACCAACACCTTCACCCCGCATGTAGGCGGCGTGGCGCGCTCGGTGGAGGCTTTCACCGCGGAATACCGCAAACTCGGCCATCAGGTACTGGTCGTGGCCCCCGAATTTCCCGACATGCCGCAGCACGAAACCGGCGTGGTGCGCATCAACGCCATCCAGAATTTCAACGCCAGTGATTTCTCCGTCGCGCTCCCGCTACATCCACAGCTCAGCGAAACCATCGAGGCCTTCCGGCCGGACATCGTGCATGCCCAGCATCCCTTCCTGCTGGGCATAACCGCATTGCGGATCGCGCGCCACCGGGAGCTTCCGTTGGTATTCACCCATCACACGCTGTACGAACAGTTTACGCACTACGTTCCCGGCGATTCACCTGCCCTGAAACGATTCGCGATCGAGCTCGCGACCCGTTATGCGAATCTCACCGATCAGGTGTTCGCACCCAGCGAAAGCATCCGCGACCTGCTGCGGGAGCGCGGCGTCACCACGCCGATCGCCATAGTACCTACCGGCGTCCACCTCGAACGCTTCGCGCGGGGCGACGGCCGCGCCGTGCGCAGGCGTATGGGGATTCCCGACACCGCCTTCGTGGTCGGCCACCTGGGTCGCCTGGCGCCGGAAAAGAATCTGGAGTTATTGACCCGGGCAGTCGCCGATTTCATCGGAACACACCCGCAGGCACATTTCCTGGTGATCGGCACCGGCCCTTCCGAAGACGCCATGCGCGCCACATTCACGCGTGCCGGCATCACAGCGAGGTTGCACATGACCGGGATCCTGCAGCAACAACAGCTGGCTGACGCCCTGCACGCGATGGATGTGTTCGCCTTCGCATCCCAAAGCGAGACCCAGGGGATGGTGCTGACGGAGGCAATGGCTAGTGGTCTGCCGGTCGTGGCCCTGGACGCGTCCGGCGCGCGGGAAGTGGTCAAGGACCGTAAAAACGGCCGCCTGCTGCAGGACGCAACTCCCGCGGCGTTAAGCGCCGCCTTGCACTGGATGGCCGGACTTTCGCCGGACCAAATGCGCAGCCTGAGTAAAGGCGCGCTCGACACCGCCGTGGAATTTTCCATGCCTCGCACTGCGGACAAGGCCCTGGCCTGCTATGGCTCCACCAGGGCCAAACCGGGTGCCGATACCCGCCCGGGCGCAACCGACTGGGAAGATGTATTTACATGGATCAAGACGGAATGGGACATCCTGAAAAGCGTAGCCGGTGCGGGCAGTGCTGCCCTCGGCGCCCGCCTGCATACCGACAAGGAAGACTGATGCTACGTCTATACCATGTATCACCAGCAGTCGCGGACAACACGGGCTGACCGATGCTTGGCCGGATCGAGACCATGCTCCGTCGTCTGAGCCGCACCCTCAGCCGCAGTGTCTGGCAGGCGCGCCTGTTGCGACTGCCGGTGTCCGAAGGATCACCGACACGGCCGGGGCTGATCATGGTCCAGATCGACTGGCTCTCGCAGCCGGAGTTCGAACGCGCGCTGGATCGCGGTGAGCTGCCCTTCCTGCGTCGCTTGATCGAGCGCGAGCATTATCGGCTCCACAGCCACTATTCCGGCCTGCCATCGACAACACCCGCTGTCCAGGCCGAACTTTTCTACGGGGTCAAGGGCGCCGTCCCGGCATTCTCCTTCCGGGATCATGCATCACACCGGTTCGTGCGCATGATTGAACCGGACGCAGCGGCACGCATCGAGGCGCTGCACGCCGCCGCTGGCAGAGTGGCACTGCTCAAGGACGGCAGTGCCTATCTGGACAATTTCACCGGAGGCGCGGCGGAGCCGCATTTCTGTCCCTCATCGATGGGCTGGGGACCAGCGCTGCGTGCGGCCAATCCGCTGGTGTTGCTGATTTTCCTGTTCAGCAACCTGTACAGCTTTGCGCGCCTCGCTGTCCTGCTGCTGCTGGAATTCGGGCTGGCGCTGGTGGATTTCGTGCGCGGCCTTGTTCGCGGGCAGGACTTCGCTCTGGAACTGAAGTTCATCCCGACACGGGTCGCCATTTCCATCCTGCTGCGCGAACTGTGCGTAATCGGCGGCAAGATCGACATCGCACGCGGCCTGCCCATCATTCATATCAACTTCCTCGGTTACGACGAACAGTCACATCGCCGTGGCCCGCGCGCACTGTTCGCGCACTGGACGCTGAAAGGGATCGACGATGCCGTCGCCCGCTTGTGGCGCGCCGCAAACCATGCGGCTTGGCGGCATTACGATGTCTGGATCTATTCCGATCACGGGCAGGCCCAGGCCCGGCCCTACCATCGTGTCCAGGGCTACACCCTGGCCGAGGCCGTAACAGCGGCGTTTGAAAAGTCGAGCGCCAGCATCCCCGGCGTTAGCACCAGGGGCGTGGGCGGCATCCAGACTCAGCGGGTGCGCCTGCTGGGCGGGAATAATATCCAGCGCCTGTTCGCGGTCTTCGGCATGAATGGAGATGACGCGGGCGATCAGAAGCCCGGAATCGCCGCCCTTGGACCCGTTGGCCATGTCTATGCACCGCGGGCACTGGGCGGCGATGAGCGCGATTTCATTGCCCGTGAATTGGTGCGCGCGCACATGATCCCGGTCGTGCTCGCCAGAGAGGCCCCTGACACGCTGCGCGCCTGGACCACGGCCGGCGAATTCTGCTTGCCGCACGATTGCGCCACGCTGTTCGGCGCACAACACCCATTCATTGATGTGATCGGCGAGGACCTCGTGCGCCTGTGCGAACACCCGGATGCCGGTGACTTCGTTGTGCTGGGCTGGAGAGAAGGTGTCCTGCCGGTCAGCTTTGCCGATGAGAACGGCGCTCATGCCGGCGTGACGCCCGAAGAAACAAACGGTTTTGCACTGCTTCCCCAGGACGCGCCATTGGCGGCACACGATCACGTGTATTTACGCCCCATGGACCTCCGCAATGCGGCATTACAGCATCTTGGCCGGCAGGATCGCACGTCTTCCGGCGTGCGTACGCGCACCGCCTCCACGCACATGGATACATTGCGAGTCATGACATACAACGTACACAGCTGTCTCGGCATGGATGGCAAAATCGATGCCGAACGCATCGCCCGCGTGATTGCCCGCGCCCGACCGGACGTGGTGGCGCTGCAGGAGCTGGATGTGGGGCGCGCGCGCACTGGCGGCATGGATCAGGCGCGTCAGATCGCCCGTTATCTGGAGATGGAATTCCATTTCCACCCCGCCCTGCATCTGGAGGAAGAACGTTATGGCGATGCCATCCTGACACACCTGCCGCAGCGCCTGGTCAGGGCCGGACCGCTGCCGGGGCTCGCCGGAAAACCACATCTGGAACCGCGCGGCGCGCTCTGGGTCGCCATCGAGCTGCACAACAAGGAGGTCCAGGTCATCAATACACACCTTGGACTATACCAGCGCGAGCGCATGGCGCAGGTCGCGGCGCTGCTCGACAGCGACTGGCTGGGACACGAACAGTGCCGCGCACCCGTGATTCTGTGCGGAGACTTAAACGCACAGCCTGCATCGCCGGTGTGCCGCCTCCTCGCCTATCGGCTCAACGACGCGCAAACCGAGGCGCGACACCACCGCCCTAAAAGCACCTTTTCCGGCCGTTTTCCGACGGTGCGCATTGATCACATCTTTATCAGCCCCGGCCTTGATGTGGCCGGGATCGAGGTCCCCGATTCGGAGCTGGCGCGCATCGCCTCCGATCATTTGCCGCTGATTGCCGAGGTGCGTATTTCCGGTCGTGCCGGTTTGTGACCAATCAGGCAGTCCGAAGCGATCTGCGCCCAGACAGCTGGATCAGCAATTGAATAGGGGTTTTCCGAAACAATCGCCCACAGCGAGGTCGGCTGCCCAATACGCAGGGTATTGAGATCGATGAAGATCTCGGGCGCCCCGACAGCTGAATGTTTTGATGAGTAAACGCCCAGGCCTGGCATTATCCGCCAGCCGGGTCAGCAGACTGCCTGTCGAGATAATCGAAAGGAACAATCAGGTTACACAACGCCGTTCTACCCTCCCATTATTCATTTGCATCCGCCAGCTGATGGTTTACATCGCGGTGTCCCGCTTCATCCGCGCGTATGACTTTTATCAGATCGCTTAAACGGGCGTCGGAAGCAAGGCGCCAATAGTCCACGGCAACCTTCGGCGCGGAAACGTTCTTTATCCGTCCTTCATCCACTTCTTTCAGGTATTGTCCATAGGAAACTACCGCTTCTTCTTCCATATATCCGACGATGCGATGCGCCGTACGCGGCGACAATATGTAAACCAGTGCATAAAACGTAAAATAAACGCCCTGCACGATCAGAACGATAATGCGCTCATACTTGGTCGGCTGAGCTATCTCGATGAACGTCATCAGATGCATGCGCTCGTTTTCCGCTTCGTCCAGCAGAGTTCTTATCATTCCATTGTCGTCTTCCATCCGCCTTAAGGACCGCATATGTCGCAGCATGCCGCCTACCATGCCAGGAACACCGGCCACTGTCTCCAGTACCACTGCCCTGCTTCCGTAGCGCCTGGCGAAGAATTTGTCCGCCATCCACCGCATGGCCTTGACGGCATAAAAAGCAAACCGGTCGGATACATTCTGCGGAACATGATGCGAGTTCATAGCACATACCGGTCCCAGCTCCCGTAATGTTCGTCACTACGCTTCCCGAGCGGCAAGGAAAGCGCCATGAGTGACAGTCCGGCAGTCATGCTTGCCCACGCGGCGATCACACTTTCACCATCCAGAAACAAGGGTGCGGCGATCAGCCACAGACCAAAGAAGATATTGATGAAGCGCACAGGCCGCGCCACCTCGGCAAACGCCGTTACAGCCACCACGATCACTAATGAGCCGATCAGATGGTCGCTGTCGGCCATTGCGCCTTCCGTCCCGAAAATAAGCCGCGTAAACATCAGTGCGATGCCGATGCCACAGCATACGAGCAACTGCCAGGTCACGCCGTGCGTCAGGTCGGAGATGCTGAAATAATCCTGGATACGTTGCGGTTTTTCCTCTTCCATGGTCCCGCCTGCCATTTGACCACCTTGAAAGAAATTGCGCCAGAAAGTCTGCTTGCGGCGGAATCCTTCGGCAAGATACTGGCAGCTCGCCACCACCTCGTCGAGCGTGAAGGGGATCATGATTACCATTGCCGCGGCTGTGATCAGACAGAGAGTGCACCAGGTGCCGATCACGATTGGCTGAATAACGATGAAGAATATACTCACCGCACCGAGTGGTACCACCACCACACCGAACCCAAGCACCATCCATGGCATAGTGCGCCAGCGTCGACGGTCGCCCATGATACCCATCAGCACTTCGAACAGGTACGATATGGCGCCCAGGCCTGCATCCGCGACGGGCCAGGCCTTGGATACATCGGAGGTGATGATGACCTCCGTACCGTCGCCAAAGAACGGATCCCGCGCAGCGTCAATATGACCGAGCTGAAAGGCGGTGAGATAACGCGCAATCAGAAATCCGACCAGTCCCAGCCCAATTATGGGAATACGCTGCGCGTAGGTGGAAGGACTATAGGTCCAGCCGGGTGGAATATATGACTCGTCCATCATCCCCTTATGGCTCATGCCCGGCATCATTGGCACCAGAATGGCGAAGGCGATCACGAGTGTGCCGACCAACGTATCGTTGGCATAGACCGCGGCGCTGGGCGACCAGAATAGGAGCGGTGCGAACAGCAGCCAGCAGCCCACCGCCGTATTTGCCCACATGGCCCAGGCGAAGCGCGAAAACAGGGATAGCGTGGCAAATACTACGATCAACAATCCGCTGACGAGATCACTCCAGGCGAGCATCTCGCTGCGCAAGGAGGGCTCCAAAAGGTTTCTGTCTTCGGTAACGCGCCATATTGCTTCACGGAATTCGGTTTGACTGAAGCCATCCCATACGAAAGGGCTTGTCGCCAGCCAAATTCCCAGCATGATATTGGAAAAATGCGCCCAGAGTGTACTGTAATGCTCGTCCCGCATTTCCTCATGATGTTCCTTTTTCTCACTTTTAGTGGGTGGCGGTGGTTCTTCGGCGCTTTGGGCCTCCATCACTTCCGCGGTAAGCCTATTAACCTCATACCACGTCGCCGGGTCTGCCTTTAACACGTCAGCCATTCTGGGCAGCTCTTCTTTCAAGGAGTGTTTCGGCTTCCAGCCGATGAGTTCGCGCGCGCGGCTGGTATCGAGAGCGTAATGATCGTCTGCGATATCCACCATCCACGGCTTGATGAAGCGATTAAGTCCCACCACTTCGTTTTGCATCCAGGCGCCTGTCCTGGCTACGGCTTTAGGAATCTCCCAGGTCTGCCACTCCTCGCCGTGCAACAGTTTACCGAGTTCGCTTTGCATTATTTCGATACCAATCGCATCACCTTCTCCCAGGAGCAGCGAGATTTCCACGGGAAGATGTTTCCGTTGTTTGATTAGCCCCGCTATGGCGTCTGTCAGGTCGTCAAGGTGCAGGAAGGATTGCCCGGTGGCAAGATTACCGGGATAGAAATGGGCGATCAGTCTTTTTTCCCATATACGTGCAATTTGATGGGCAAGAAATGCGTTGCGGCAGAGTTCGTCATAGACGCCTGCCGGCCTGAGCAGCACAATAGGAATATCGCCATGCATCTCACGCAGCTTGTGCTCGGTTTTTACCTTTGAACGGTCATAGGGCATGCGCGGCTCGAGAGGCCATTCCTCGTTGATGGTCTCTCCCGGTTTGCACGGCGCGTGCGCCAGCATGCTGCTGGCGAAGATGAACTGCTCGGTATCGAATTCCTGTAGCCCCGTCAGCAACCGCTCGGTGCCGCGCACCGTGATCTCATCGTATTTTTCGTTGGGCTCGCCAGTCAGGTCGAAATAGGCCGCCAGATGCACTACGGATGAGATGCGTGTTATACCGCGTTTTTTAACCTCATTCAGCGCTTTTTTTACGCTTATGTCAGAAGATAAGTCGATCTCGATGAAGTCCATGCTTTCATCGTCCGGCGCCTTCCAATCCAGCCCGATTATCCGGTAATCCGCCGCAAGCCGTTCTATAACGGAACCACCGATGAAGCCCGAGCAGCCTGTGACCAGAACCGCCCCTTTCGGTGTCGCAGACATTACGTATGCTCAACGCGCATGGCGATACCCATTCCACCACCAATGCAGGGCGCTAACATAACCTTCCCCCGGAATTCTCGTTTCAGGGAACAAAGTACCATGGCAAGCAGAAGGAGCTCATCGATTGAACGACCCGGCGCAATCGCACCACGATATATGTTGATATTTTCCGGTTGCCCGCTCATCTCGTGATGTGACTTTGTCATAGTGCGCAGAACCATTGCGCTCGGCACTAGATATAATCGTGCAAGGGATCGTGCACCGACATGAACGGCTTTATATACTGCTGCAGTGTGCTTTCATTCTCCTTGGTCAGATCCTTATTGATCTCACCGATGATTTTTTCCTTCACCTTGGGCGAAAGGCCCTCGCGCAGCCCGTGCAAAGCGGGAGGCGGCGCGGCTACTATCAGGCGGTGGTATTCCGCTTCCCGTTCATTGAGCATATTCGCCAACCGTTTCACAAATTCCTCCTTTTCCTTCTCGCGCGGGTTAGATGCGGGATCATAGGCATGGCGCCTGAGAAATCCGTATCCCGGCTTGTTACGTCCGCGCTTCCCGGTCACTAACTCAGAGGTTTTTGGTACAGGATGGATCATATCCTGCATTTCATGCACGCCGTCCTGCATGCTGCGGTTGACGAAAAGTCTCGCCCTGCCGCTATCGCATGCCAGTATCCATGTCACCTGATTACCGGCCATCTCCAACTCCGGTTGCGGTAGATATTATTGCGGCCTGCCAATCGGGTTGCGTCCAGACCTCGCATACGACTACGTTACTGAAGACGAACAGAGCCATTTACTTTACTTATTAATACACCTCCGACTTTATTCGATGAGTGAAAGTTACTTCATTGAAGTATTTAAAGGGGTGCAGATGGATAGTTTCGAGGTCGATGTTGAACACTCGCAAGAGGCGCAGGCATTAACCCCGAAACGGAGATGATGGAGGGAATTATCATGAAACGTAATAACACCAAGCAGACAGTAGTTCAAAACATGGGGCTCCTTGACAGAAGCCTGCAAACCTTCTCCGGTAATGCGCGCTGATGTCAGGCGTAGTGGCAGCATGTTCATGGCAGGAGACATCATATGGGAAAACTATGTGCCACTGGTCGTCGCCCGCTGTTGACCAGCCTCATGTAAAAGTAGGCTCACTTGACCTGCCGCGCGTAGCTGACGGTTAGCATCTCCCACTGATGACCGTCGGGTTCGTTCCAGTAGACGTTTCCGTACTGCGGATCGACCTGCATATCTACCGGGCCGTGCACTGTGCTGCGATATTCAATCCCGGCCGCCTTGATGCGCCCCAGGATCGCATCGAAGTCTTGAGGGCTGACGCGGAAGCAGAAGTGGTAGACGGGAAACACCTCGTCTGTTTCCTGGAAGTCCAGCGTCAATCCGTCATTGATATACACGGGGACGAACGGCCCGACACTAGTTTCCGCCCACGGCACGTCCAGCAGTTGCGCCAGCAGTTTCGCGGAGGCAACCTGGCTGTGCGAAGGCACGATGGCATGGTCGAGCTGGATGGACATGACTTTTCTACCGCGAGCCGTTCTAGATTGTCATGCAGTGCGCCCTTGTCGTCAGACGAATGAACCCGTTTTGATCGCACCGGCAGGTTCATAGCTCGCGATAATGACGCCGCTCGCAGCTACCTTCGAGTCGACGAGCTTGAACCTCTCGGGACGAGTGCCTTCGGCGAACAGACGTTTCCCCACCCCCAGCGTCACTGAAAATATCCAAAGGTGCATGACATCAATCAGCCCGTTCGCCAGCAGCGTCTGGATGAGCTTGCTGCTGCCATGCACCCAGAGATCCGGCGTATCCATCTGCTTCAGTTTCCTGATCTCGCTGACCACGTCGCCCGTGACCAGTGTCGAGTTGTGCCAGGTCAGCTGCGGCTGGCCGTTGGAAACCACGTATTTTCTGGTGCGATTGAAGGGCTGCGCGACATTCTGGTCCGTGGTCGCCGTCGGCCAGTAGGAGGAAAAGATATCGTAGGTGCGCCGTCCCAGCAGGAGCTCGAAGGGCAGTCGCATAAAACCGTCCATCGTGCCGCTCATTACCTCGTCCCAGTTGCCGAACCCGAACAACCAGCCGCCGTGTTCAAAACCGCCTTCGCGGTCTTCGTCTGGCCCGCCCGGCGCCTGCATCACGCCATCGAGCGTAACGAATGTGGTGGTGATGATTTTTCTCATGGCTTGCTCCTTTCCTGGGATATTATCACCCCGTCATGGGACTGCCTGAGTGTTGCAAAGGGTGCGCTGTGCGCAGGAACCCCCAGCTCAAACCCACACCTTGCGCTGGCGACTGCCTTCTGCCCAAGGATCGCCTGCGTCCGGAGACACTGCGCGACTCCTGCACAATGGCTCAACGCCGCGATGCTCGCACCTTGCTCTCTGTGTTCATCTCTCGTTCACGCACCCGCCGGGGATCCTCACCCTCGCTGCGCTCTCCATGGGTCGTGTCAGTCATATGTTTCGCTTTCCCTGTGCTCAACTTGAAAGCGATTCTTACCCGATTCATTTTTGCTATGACACCAAAATACCAGAAGATGAAAACGGGATATACTCCCTGACTAATCAGGGCGACTGAATCAAATCAGAAGAATATTATGAATACCTTAATG
Source organism: Gammaproteobacteria bacterium (assembly GCA_020845975.1). Classification (GTDB taxonomy): domain Bacteria; phylum Pseudomonadota; class Gammaproteobacteria; order SZUA-140; family SZUA-140; genus JADJWH01. Next base: position 42,833 of record JADLET010000122.1, read on the forward strand.
GCTTAATTGGCATCTTGGACCGTCGTTTCGGCCTCGCTTCCAACACCTATTCCTCGTCGGGCCAATAATCCGCGCGGAATTTCTGTACTCTCATATGAAATAATTATTCATAATGTTTTCCACCACATTTTTCATTACAGTCTGTGCGCTGACCGTAAGTTGATTCCGGTGGATGACTTTGCTTGTCTCTTGGAGATGAAAGGCAGGCTCTATCAGCATCAGTTTTATTAAACCGTAGCCTGCCCCGGCTGATCGCGGTTGTTCAAGACCTGCAAACGATTACTCCGGTTCTGATCCGCTATTCAACTGACTGTCATCGTCGATGTGACTCACGATAGCCTGACGCACGCCACGACCGTGCAGGCTGAACACCTCGAAGATCAGGCCGTTCCACCGGACCTGATCTCCCAGCCGTGGCGGCCTTCCGAGTTCACTCAGGATCAGGCCGGAGACACTGTCCACCGCCGGGTGATCCAGCTCCCTTCCGACTAGTGCGCCGATCATGCCCAGACGAGCCGAGCCCTGTACCTGAAAGCGCCCAAGCCCGACCGGCAACACATCGGGGACATCATCGAGGCTCTCCTCAATGTCACCGATCGCCTCTGCGCAGATATCCTCAATGGTCAGGATGCCCGCGGTGCCGCCGTGCTCGTCCATGACTATCACCATCTGATTACGGGTCCTCTCCATTGCTTTCAGGACATCGTCGAGGGTGGCGGTCTCGGGCAAATAGGCGGCCTTGCGCACCACGGCGAGCACCAGCCCGCTACGCTCATGCAGCAGGTGGAGCAGATCCTTGATATGGACCGTGCCGACAATGTGATCGAGATTACCGTCATAGACAGGATAACGGGTATGCCGGTGGACCGGCAGGATCTCACGCAGCTCCGCAACCGTCGCGCCAACCGGTATCCCATAGGCATGCACCCTGGGTATCATGGCCTCGGCCGCCGTGATCTCACTGAAATCGGCAATCTCGCGGAAAATCCGTTCGGACTCCGCACTGAGCAAGCCGCTCTGCTGGCTCTCACGAGCGAGCGACTCCAGCTCCTCGGTTTCCAGATAGTGCTCGGCGCTGCGGCTGCGTACGACACCGATCAGGCGCAGCAGGTTATTGCCTGTCAGATTGAGCGCCCGCACCAGAGGGAAAAGCACCAGCCCGATCATCAGCATGATGGGCGTCACCCACAAGGCGACGCGCGCGGCGTGACCGAGCGCCAGCGCCTTGGGAATCATCTCGCCGAAGACGATGGCAGGTAGGTGATGGCGAGAATGGCCAGAACGACGGACAAGCCGTGCGCCGTTATCTGAGCGTCAAGTCCGGTGAAGCCCGCCTCCGTCAGCCAATGCTCGAAGAAAGCGGCCAGGGTGTGTTCACCGTACATGCCCAACCCCAGGCTGGCGAACGTAATACCCAGCTGGGCAGTGGCGACGTAGCGGTCGAGCCGGGTCGGGTCGTCAAGAATGGCCGCGATTTGCCTGGCTGGAAGACTCCCGGACTCGGCCTGGGCGGCGACGGTCGCACGGGGTATGCCGATGATGGCGAACTCTGCCGCGACGAACAGCCCATTGAGGACGACCAGGGCCATGATCACCAACAGGACGATGAGCAGGTCAGGCATCTCCGCCTCCTGTACCGCTCTGCGGAATCCTCACCAGCACCGACTCGATAGCCAGACCATCCAGGGCCTCGATCTCGAACTGGATACCGTCGATCGTCAGGCGGACGCCGACCTCCGGAATTGTATCAAGACGCTCCAGCAGCCAGCCGGCCAGGGTATCCGCCTGGCCCGGCTTCAATGGCGGACCGCCGGCAGAGCGGATCAATTCGTCAGCATCGTTGAGCGGTAACCGCCCAGGTAGACGCCAACGTCCATCGGACAGCCGTTTCGGCGCCGCCTCGGCGCCGGATTTGAACTCGTCAGACAATCCACCGAGCAGCTCGCGGATAATATCCTGGAGGCTGATGAGACCCTTGATGTCGCCGTATTCATCGGTGAGCAATGCAATGCGGGCCCGTTGACTGCGCAACTGACTGAGTGCGCGGTCGATGGTCAAGGTGTACGGCAGAATCAGCAGCGGCCGTACCAGAGACTGCGGATTGGTCAGATCGCGTCCCGCGGCGATGGCGACAGCGATATCCTTCACATGGATATAACCGAGTATTTCGTCAGGAGTACCCCGATGAACGATCAGCCGCGTATATGGCGAAGCATCGATATCGGCCAGCAGCTGATCCAGTGACGCGCTCAGATCGAGCCTGGCGATCCGTCGCGAGGGCACCATGAGCTGGCGTGCCTGGTACTGGCCCAGCTGTAAGGCTTCGCGCAGGCGTTTGCTTTCCTCCTTATCCAGCAGCCCGCCAGCGCGACTCTCGCGGATCAGGAGATCGATCTCTTCGGGTGAATGCACGTGGCGGTGGCTCTGTTCGCCGCTTACGCCGCACAACCGCAGCACCAGGCTGCCGCTGCCATTGAGCAGTGTGATAAATGGCGCCATGAACATTATCGACCAGCGCAGTGGCAGGTACGTGTACATGGCGGTGCCGACGGGGTATTGGAGCGCAACCGTCTTGGGAATGAGTTCCCCGAAGACGACCTGGGTCGATGTGAGCACCATTAAGGTGATGGTGGCTGACACGGCAAAGGCTGCGGGTGTTTCAAGCCGCGTATGCTCGTCCAGAAAAGCGCCCAGGGCCAAGCCAATCGTTGCCTGTCCGAAGGCTCCGAGCACAAGGCTCGACAGGGTAATCCCGATCTGGCAGGCGGCGATATAGTTGTCCAGTCGTGCGGGGTCGCGCAGGGTCGGCAGCAATGCCGCCGCCAAGCGATGGCCCTGAGCGGACAGCTGTTCGACTCGTGTCAGCCTTGCACCGACCGCCGCGAATTCCGCCGCGACGTACAGCGCGTTGACCAGGATGAGCACGATGACCACGAGGATCATCCAAAGACTCATCGGACGGTCTCCGATACGGAACGGGCACGCATCGTCATGCGCCCTTTTGCAGCCCTGGGAGGGTCGTCCGCGGAAGCGGACGCATTCGAATCAGAAACGCTCATAGGCGGCCAATTATACCGGACGGCAGGGCATGGAAGGTAGGCCTGTTATCCCATGACAAAACTTCATGAAGACAAGTCCAGGTATGCGGAACGAGCAGGTCGATGTTCAAACCAGGGTCATGATAATGCGTCATCCGGCTACAACGAGGGAGGTGAACGCGTTGCGCTCCGGCATATGCCACAGCGTGGCCCGCAGATAATATTGCAGGGCGTCAGCAGCAGATGCAACGTGCGAAACCAGGGACAGTAACTGTCTTGATGAGGCTCACTGAACAAGCAGCTTAGGCGGCTTCATAACGCCACGCTTGATCATGCTTCATCATCGCGTTCAGTATCACCAACAGCTTAGGAAATCGGGAAGAACCTGACCTCTCCTCGATACCAAGATACGACATACCAACGGTTACCTGGCCATCTAGCCCAGGTCCACCTCGACGAAATGCTCCTGACGATCGTCTACCAGCGGAATGCGTGTATCGGGACGTTCGGCGCCGTCCACCCTCACGCGGATGACGTGCCCCGATGGTTCACCTGCGCGCTTGACTGTAATGTGATAGACGGTATTGCGATAGCGGTAGTGGATTTTGTAGGAATCCCAATGGGCCGGGACACACGGCGCAATGCGCAAATGGTCCACTTCCAGTTGCAGGCCGAGCAGGGTTTCCACGGTCAGCCGGTACATCCAGCCCGCCGCCCCGGTGTACCAGGTCCAGCCGCCGCGTCCAGTGTGCGGCGCTACCCCATAGATGTCAGCGCACATGACGTAGGGCTCGACCTTGTCGCGTTCGATGGCCTCGCGCGTGCTGCCATGATGGACGGGATTGAGCATGCCAAAGAATTCCCACGCGCGTTGTGTATCGCCCATCATGGCGAACGCCATCGTGGTCCAGATCGCGGCATGGGTATATTGGCCACCGTTCTCGCGCACGCCGGGGATGTAGCCCTTGATATAGCCGGGCTCCAGATCTGATTTGTCGAAGGGCGGGTCGAGCAACTGGATGATCTTCTTGTCGCGTCGCACCAGGCGCTGGTCGACCGCCGTCATCGCCTGGCGGGCCCGCACCGGATCACCGCCGTTCGAGATAACCGCCCAGCTCTGGCTGATCGAATCGATCTGGCATTCGTCGTTGCTGGACGAGCCGAGCGGCGTACCGTCATCGAACCAGGCGCGCTTGTACCAATCGCCATCCCAGGCATGGGCTTCGATGTTGCTGCGCAGCTGGGCAACCTGCGTTCTGCACAGCTCGGCGAAATCGGCATCACCGCGGTCGCGCGCCAGGCTTGAGAACAGCTCAAGATTCTCGAGCAGGAACCATGCCAGCCACACGCTTTCGCCCTTGCCGTCCTTGCCTACCAGATTCATTCCGTCGTTCCAGTCGCCGCAGCCGATCAGCGGCAATTGATGAGCGCCGAAACGCAGGCCGTGCTTGAGGGCACGCACGCAGTGCTCATACAGACTGGCCGCTTCGGGCGAGCGTTGCGGTTGATCATAGTAGGCCTCCTCTTCCTGGTACAGCTCGCGTCCCTCCAGGAAATGGATGGACTCATCGAGCACGCCCGTATCGCCGGTCATCCGCACATAACGACAGGTTGCATACGGCAGCCACAGATAGTCGTCGGAGAAATGGGTTCGCACGCCCTGCCCGCCGGGCGGATGCCACCAATGCTGCACGTCGCCCTTGCGAAACTGGTGCCCGGCGCAACGCAGCAACTGCTCACGGGCGAGCCACGGTGTCGTATGGATCAGCGCCATGGTGTCCTGCAATTGATCGCGGAAGCCGTAGGCGCCGCCGGACTGGTAATAGCCACTGCGTCCCCACAACCTGCAGGACAGGGTTTGATAGACCAGCCAACCGTTGGCCAGCACGTTCAGCGCAGGGTCCGGCGTATCCACATTCACCGCGCCCAGAATGCGGTTCCAGTGCTCCCACACCGCCTCCAATTCCTGGCGCGCGCCCGCCGGCCCACCGTATTGCCGGATGAAATTCCGCGCATCATCGGTCTTGCGGGCCGCACCGAACACGAACACGATCTCGTGCGTTTCCCCCTCGGCCAGTTCGAAATGAGCCTGTAGCGCGGCGCACGGATCCAGGCTGGCCCCGGTCTTGCCCGACAGGCGCCTGCGGCGCATCGCCGCAGGTTTGGCCAGCGAACCGTTGCGGCCGATGAACTCGGTGCGATTTCCGCTCACCGTGCGGTCCCGCTCGCTGACATGGGCGAACACCACCCGATTGCGGCATTCGCGGCCATAGGCATTGCGGGCGAACAGAGCCCCGCTGTGCGCATCCGTTTCGGTAACGATGTGCATCTGATTGGCATGCCGCCACTCGCCGAGCACCAGCTCCCAATACCCGGTCAGCGACAAACGGCGCGCGCGCTGCGACCGGTTGCGCAGCTTGACCACGACGATTTTCACCGGTGCGTTCATGGCGACATAGGTATACAGTTCCGAGGCGATATCGGCTTCGAAGTGCTCGAACACGCTGTAGCCGAAGCCGTGCCGGCACACATAGCCGGAGCGGCCGCGGGCGGGCAGCGGCGTCGGTGACCAGAACACCCCCGTCTCCTCGTCGCGGATATAGAGCGCCTCGCCACTGGTGTCAGACAGAGGATCGTTGTGCCAGGTGGTGAGCCGAAACTCGTGCGCGTTTTCCGCCCAGGTGTACGCGCTGCCACTCTCGCTGACAACCGTGCCGATGTGCGGGCTGGCGATCACGTTGACCCAGGGCGCCGGCGTGGTCTGACCCGGCTCCAGGGTGACGACGTATTCGCGCCCGTCGGGCGTGAACCCACCCAGACCGTTGCTGAAAATGCGCTTGCGCGCCACCAGTGGATACACCATTTCAGCCGCTGCCTGTTGCGTGGTTTCCAGGCGTTTCGACGTACGCTCGGCCGACACGCGGCGTTCCACCTGTTCGATCAAGGTCTCAGAGCTATCGCTGAAGACGATGCGGGCGACCGTCCGCAGCAGCACCCGCTCGTCCTCGGAAAGTTCTTCTGCACGGCGTACGAAGACCCCGCCCGGTTTGTCGAGCACTTGTGCATCAGGTCCGGCGTTGATCAGCCCCATGATCAGGTCATGCAACTCCGCCCGGTAACCCGAGAAATCCTCGTTCACGATCACCAGATCGGCGGTAAGGCCCTTCATGCGCCAGTAGGCATGCGCCTGCAGCAACTGCTTGACCAGATCGATGCGGCTGAGGTCGCGGATCGTCAGCTTGACGATCGGCAGATCACCCGAGATGCCGAAGCGCCACAGTCCGGATTGCCCCAGCTGGTTGCGCGCAATGATGGCGGGCGCGGCGCGGCGCAAAGCATTGCTGTAAATGACCGAACTGGCCAGGCGGCCAAAGACCTGGGCATCGGTTTCGCTGGCGTTGAGGTGGCGCAGCACCTCCTGGCTCTGGAACCAGGCCATTTCGAACGCTCGCTCGACGAAGTGCCGATCGCAATATTTCTCAATCAAGGCTAATGCGGCCTCGCGCGTGTCCGCCGCGCCGGAGATGACCTGTACGCTCGCCGATTCGTCGGGTGACAGGGTCAGCATGCGGCGGATCGCGACGATGGGGTCGAGCACCGGGCCCGCTGTGTTCGACAGGGTGGGCGGACGCTCGTTGTTGTCCAGCACCAGCGGGTTGGCCACAGTGCGGCCGCGACCGATGAAGCGGGCACGATCGGTTTCGCAGGAAGGTGCATCGGTCCTGGCGCCCGGCGCCGCCAGCAGGTGGAACATCCAGGGCGTCTGTTCCCCCGGTGTACGGGGCCGCCGGGTGCAGAGGATCGCCTGTCGCCCGGGCAGGATTTCGGTCTGCACAAACAGGTTGCTGAACGAGCGGTGCGCGAGATCGGCATTCAACGGCGCCAGCACCACTTCCGCGTAGCTCGTCACCTCGATATGACGGGTATGCGCCGACTGGTTGGTGAGCGTGACCCGACGGATTTCTACGTCGTCCTCGGGGGAGACGCTGATCTCGGTGTGCGCCTCGATCGCGTGATCGCGCCGCCGGTATTCGGCGCGCGCCTGCACAAAGATCGCCTCGTAGTGGTCGGCACGGTGCAGGGTCGGTTGGTGGGCGGTTGACCAGTAACGCCCTGTGTCGCGATCGCGCAGGTAAATGAAGGTGCCCCATCCATCGGTGGTGGCGTCCTCGCGCCAGCGGGTGACGGCGAGGTCGCGCCAGCGGCTGTAACTGCCGCCGGCATGGGTCGCCATGACGTGGTAGCGTCCGTTCGACAGCAGGTGAACCTCGGGGATCGGCATGTTCGGGTCGGTGAACACGCGCATGATCTCGCCGGCTTCCGCGTCCGGCGGCCGCGCGGCCGCACTCACCTCCGCCGCATGCGGATGCAACGTCCCGCCCTTCTTCGGCACGCGTTCCTGCAGCAACAATTCCGTCGCCTGCGCAAGGGTATCTGCCATGAAGCGGCGCTGCATCGGCTGGTCAAGCAGGACATGCGCAAAGGACAAGAGGCTCATGCCCTGGTGATGCGCCATGAAGGTGCGCACAATAGCGTGGTTCTTGCCCCGCGGCACACGCGATGACGTGTAGTCGATCGCTTCGTAGAATCCATAGGCGCCGAGGAATCCATGGTCGGCCAGCATTTGCAGATTACGGCACGCTTCCCGCGGCAGCACCGTCAGCGCCAGGGCGCTGGCGTAGGGAGCGATGACCAGGTCATCGCCCAGCCCGCGCTTGAAACCGAGGCCAGGCACGCCAAAGGCGCGGTACTGGTAGACCTGGTGCATGTCAGTGGCGTTGTAGCAGGACTCGGAAATCCCCCAGGGTACCCCGCGTTGCCGGCCGTATTCGATTTGGCGCGAAACCGCGGCCTTGCAGGTCTGTTCCAGCAGGGTGTTCGGGTAGCTCGGCATGATGAGCTGCGGCATCAAGTACTCGAACATCGAGCCGCTCCATGAAATCAGGCTGATGTCGCCGCCGTGACTGGTCAGCAGTCGGCCGAGCGAAAACCAGTGCTTCTGCGGGACCTGTCCCTGCGCGATCAGCAGAAAACTGGCCAGGCGCGCCTCCGATGCCAGCAGGTCGTAGCAGGTCGGATCACGGCGCCGCTCACCCACGTCGTAGCCGATGGCCAGCAAGCCGGACGACGTGTCGTAGAGAAATTCAAAGTCCATCGCCGCCAGTGCGCGGCAACGATTCACCAAATCGTCGATCACGCCCATCCGTTCAGCCGCGGCGGACGCGCGCGTCCCGGTGACCGTTGCGCCCGCTCCGGCCAATTCCGCCAGTGTCGGGATAGTGCTGAGGCACCACGGCTCGGACCTCAGGAACCGAAGCTCATCGCGAAGAGCTCGGTATTGCCGGTCGAATGCCTGCGCCCAGTAATACAGTTCGTCATCGACATTGATGCCCGCCGGCAGCCAGTCAACCAGATCCCCGCCGGCACGGTGAATCTCATCCAGCGCGCGTTCGACGGCAGCCAGTGCCCGGGGTGGTCCGTCCTGTGTGCAGACTTGCAGCGTGTCCTGCAGCGAACTGATCTTATTCGCAAGATCCGGGCCGTCGTGCGCGTGTTCGGCAAACACCTGCAAGCTGTCCTGCAGGCCCTGCAACGCGCTGACTGAGAGTACCGGCTGACCTTTTAACTCGGTCAGTCCCGCTTGCAGGGTGAGCAGGCTGCCGACCAGGTTGCCGCTGTCCACCGAAGAGACGTATTGCGGGTGCAGCGGTGTCAACGTGTGCGTGTCGTACCAGTTGTAAAAATGGCCGCGGTAGCGTTCCAGCCTTTCCATCGAGGCCAGGGTGTTGCCGATGCGCTGCAGGCATTCCCCGACCGTGAGATAACCGAAATCGGTCGCCGCCAGGTCCGCGAGCAGCGACATGCCCATATTGGTTGGCGAAGTGCGCGAGGCGATGGTCGGCGTCGGATATTCCTGGAAGTTGTCGGGTGGCAGCCAGTTGTCCTGCGGACCGACGAAATCAGCGAAGTAGCGCCATGTTCGACGCGCCGTCGCCCGCAGGAACACCCGCTGATAGAGGGTCAGGTCCGGCGCCGGCGTCACCAGGGGCCGGCTGATCCACCAGCCGGCCCCTGGCGCTAGCAACCACAGCAACAGGATCGGCGCCGCATAGAGCCACGCAGTCGAGTGGCTCAATGCCAGCACCACACCCAGCGCCAGCGCCAGGACCGGCGCAATCCACATCTCCCTGATGAAATCGGCGAGCGTGCGGCGCGCGTTGCGGATTGCGTAGGAAGGCAGTTGCCAGAGCAGCAAACCGCGCTGCGTAAACAGCATGCGCACACCCGAGCGCACGATCGCATCCAGGCTGATCAGCATGTCGTAGGGCAACAGGACCAGCGCCAGAAAGTCGATCGTCAATGCGCGGCCCACAGTCTTGCCGGCGAGCACCAGATGCACCTGCCAGCCCCGTTCTTCCGGCTTGCGGATAAGCTCTATCGCGGATCCCAGCAGAGTGGGCAGGAACACCACCGCCACGACCAGCAGGCTCCAGAACCACGCCGATCCCGGGCCAAACAGCCAGCCTCCGGCCAACAGGGCCAGCAGCGACGGCGACACGAGGCTGCGCCGGAGGTTATCGAATATCTTCCACATCGACAGGACCGAGAGCGGATTGGCTTGCCGTTTCGCCTGCGCGCCATTAATGCCCTGCGGTCCGGGCACACGCGGGAACAGCCAACCGGCCAGTTGCCAGTCGCCGCGTATCCACCGGTGCCGTCGGCTGGCATCGCTGACATAACTGGCCGGATGCTCTTCAATGAGGTCGACATCGGTCACCAGTGCCGAACGCGCATAGCCGCTTTCCAGCAGATCGTGGCTGAGAATAAGGTTATCCGGAAAGCACCCATCGACGGCCCGGCGGAAGGCGTCGACATCGTAGATGCCCTTGCCGATGAATGATCCCTCCCCGAAAATATCCTGGTAGACATCCGACACCTCGCGCGTGTAGGGATCGATGCCAGTCTCACCCACGAACAGTTTTGTAAAGCGGGATTGGCCGGCACTGGTCAGGCTGATCGAAACGCGTGGCTGCAAGACCGCGTAGCCCTCGACAATGCGGCCCTTGCCGGGATCGTACACCGGCCGATTGAGCGGATGGGCGATGTTCCCCACCAGGGCGCGCGCCACGTCGCGGGGCAGTTGCGTGTCGGTATCCAGGGTGATGACATAGCGGATCGAGTCGAGGATGGACACATCACCGACCACCTCCGAGAACGCGTTTTGCGCCTCGCCTCGCAGCCGGGCGTTGAACTGCTCCAGCTTGCCGCGTTTGCGCTCATACCCCATCCACACCCGCTCGACCGGATTCCACATGCGCGGCCGGTGAAACAGATAGAAGATGCACGCACGATCATTGCGGTAGGTCTCATTGAGCGCCTGCACCGCGGCGCGCGCGTAGGCGAGCAACGCGTCATCATCGGGAAGCGTCTGCTCGGGCGCGTCCCGGAAATCCGTCAGCAGGGCAAAAAACAGATTTGAGTCGCGATTGCCGAGATAGCGTATCTCCAGGGCCTCAAGCAAATCATCGATCTCCTGCGGACTGCTCAGCAAGGTGGGGACGACCACCATGCTGCGGTGATCGGCGGGGATGCCCTGCGAGAAATTCAATCGAGGCAATGCACGCGGTGGCACGCACAGCGTGACCGCCAGATTCACCAGCGGCACCGCCAGCGCCGAGCCTCCGATCAGGCCGGTGACCGCGAAAAACCAGTAGCGCCAGTCATACGGCGCGAATCCGTCGAATACGGAAAGCACGGCCGCTGTCGAGAGCAGCGTGAGCAACAGGACAGGGCCGAGGTAAAGGCTCAGGCGATGATGCCGGAGCGCCCGGCCGGCGCGTAATTTCCACGGCAAACGGCAACCGACCGAACGCTCCAGGCCTGGCCGCCCGTGGTCGACCAGGTAATACCCGATATGCGTACTGCGGTCATGGACACCCAATCGCCCGGCGGCCGCCTGCGCAAGCGCAATGGCCTCGCGTGCCACTGCCAGTTCGCTGCACGTACTGTTCCTTGCGATGTCCTCGATAACATGCCGGTAGCGGTCGCGGGTGGCGAAATCCTGGCCGGCGTACATCGCCATCGGGTCTGCACGCAATGTCTGTTCGACGACACTGAGCGACTCGACGAAATTCTTCCAGTCCATGGCGCCGATGAAACGCAGACTGCCAATGCTGTTGGCGATCGAGATCTGATTGGTCGCGGCGATGCGGCCGGCCGCCTCCGACAACTGCGATGCAGTCACCCCCTGCTCGAGCAGTTTATATTCGACCCAGGTCTGCACGAACGCCATGGCGGGCCCCTGGGACTGGAGTCTGGCGTAAAACTCCTCCACAAACGGCGCGGTCAGCGGCACGTCGGCATTGGCAAACCTGGCCAGCAACTGAATCAGCTGTTTCGGCTCGGTTTCGGCCGTCGCGAGCATGCGGTCCGCCCAGGTGATGGCCGCGTCGCGCTCCTCGCGCCGGCGGGCGATGCGCACACCAACGCGGCGCAGATTTTCCAGCAGCGCCAGTTGCAGCATGATCGGGAAGGCCCACAGTTCGCCCAGCCTCAATGGTTCTACAGCCTGGTAGGCGGCGATGAACTGGATGGCGTTGTCGCTGTCGACGCGACCGTCCATGTGCGAGATCAGCTCCAGCGCCAGGTCGTAAATACGGGGAAAGCCGGCGGACGGGCCATCCGCAAGACGCGGCAACTGCCGGCTGTAGCCGCGCGGCAAATGTCGACGCGCCAGGGTGATCTGCTGCTCGATCAGGTAGAAATTGTCGAGCAACCAGGCCTCTGCCGGCACGATTCGTTGCCCCTGGGTGGCAGCGGCGGTGACAACGTCATACGCGGTCAGAAGTACACGCGCATTGTCCGCCAGCCTTGGCAGCAACCGGTCCGGACCCCGACGCGTATCGATCCTGTGCTGGCCAGCCAGGATTACCGCGTGACGCTTCAGTTGCTCGATGCTGTACAACTCCGCGCGCAGCAACTCTGCATCCCGGTCGTGACGCAGCGTATTCCGTATGCGCGCTGGCAATCCGAAGTCTTTGATTGTTATGACATGCTCCTTGATAGAACTTAAGATGGTCGACACAGCCCTGGCCCAACGTGCTGCGCCCATGTGATTCTGTATCAAATTATCTGAGGTTCTGGAATCCATGGTTTTCGTGGTCGCTATCGTGCCTGGCTAAGCGCGGCGAAAAGAACCGGCACCCTCTTAGACACACCAGCAACACCCCCGCCTTGAGTAGCAAGGGGATTTACAGTATGACAGTCATTGTACGGCCTTTTCGGCCAGCCGCATGGCTTAAACCGCAGGTGTCAGATCACCCAGGACTTCTACAGACTTCCCTCGCTGTATTCACCGGGTGCGGATGGTGGACAAATCATGCCTTACCGCACCGTGATCAACAGGATTTATGATGTGATGATCACTTTTACCAGTATCACCGGGCACAAGATGATGGAAGTGCAGTAGCGGAATGCCAGGTCAGTGGCCGGGGACCGTAAGAGAGGCCGCACTCCGCCGTCGGAAACCGGGCTTCAGATGACAACCATGTATGTTGGCTGGCGCACAGTGCTATATGACTACAACAGCATAGAATCGTCTTTTAAGTAGATATTCTTCTTTCGGACGTCGCCACTACCAGGAAATAAAGTTTTTACCCAATAGTTCTAATGTTCTCGATTTGAAAGGAGTTATACATCATGGAATTCTTCAGAACGAAATTGCGTGTCGTACAGAATATTGGCCTGATGGACAGGGGTGTACGGGTTCTGGCTGGAATAGTGTTACTTGGAGGCGGGTTCATTAGCATGGTCATGATAGATGCAAACAATTGGGGGCCCTATGCCATGCTGATCTCCATCTATCCGTTCCTGACGAGCGGTATAGGATGGGACCCGCTCTACGCCATGTTCGGGACCAGGACGTGCACTTTGGAAAGTGGTAGAAACCAGTGTGGAACACTCCCCTACGAGGTGGATGCCAAGCTGGGAAACAAGCCAATACCAGACGTCAAGCATGACCACAGCCTGTATGGATCGAACCACGCGCCGTAATGCAAAGCCTAGAGTTGAGAGCATGATGCAATATGGGCATTGAACCCATATCCAGTCTGTCCATCAGTCTGCGCTGCTCAGTAAAGGTGGCTACGGCCGGCCTGTGTTAGCGGCGAGCACTTCATCCCGCGAGACAACTGTATCGAGGAGATGAAGCGGACTGGAATGGAGATGTCACATAAATACAAGGAAACGGCTTTGGATGGGCTGGCGGTGAGTCTTACCGAGTGCTGATTAGCAGACTCTTGCTCTGCGTAAACGATCAAAGCTGGTACCGCACTAGTATCCTTGGTCTACGCGGGGGATAGGTCAGCGACAGCTCCACGCTCACCTTTCGTAATTAATCGCTTTAACATTGCTATCTGACGGCGCAAACCAAGCGGGGTCAATGATGCCCCATCATGTCTAACGCGGAAATCGACATCTATCCAGTTGTGGGGATGTCTTGTAACGAGATAGCAAACCCTGTTCACATGGTGGATACCGGGGATTATCCATTGGTCTTCTACAGAACCATCATCGATGACAGTCCATAGATACTCCGGAGAAAGTCGGCGAACAATTTCAAAATCCTCCCCAAACGTCTCAAGGCCGATACCACCCCATATGTCGAATATTGCATCGGGATGACGGTAAGGCTCGAAGTACTCAATAAATGTGTCTTCGTGAAGAACGCAAGGGTTAGCCATAAGTTGCCCCTAAATGTAGCAACAATATTTAATTATTTATTTTGCTATCACTGAACTCTTCCAAACGATGACGTGCGACAAAACTGATATCTGGTACAAATCTCTCCGGTAATTCGATGGGGCGTCCATTTAATGGGAGGATTGCAGATTCAACCGGTCGCCGCAACACACGCCCGAAATTTTTCAGCTGGGGTGAGAAACCCCAGCGTTTTGCGTGGCCGCTGATTGAGTTGGATCGCCACGCGGTTGAGATCAGCCTGTGAATATTG
>JADLET010000123.1 GCA_020845975.1 Gammaproteobacteria bacterium
ACCCGGCGATCCCTTCGAGGTCTCGGACGCCGACACCCTGCTCGGTTACATCAATCCGAAGGCGAAGACACCCGATCAGGTGGCGGTCTTTACGCGCGAAGGTTGCCAGTACTGCGCCAGGGCCAAGACCTTGCTGACGGAACTCGGCTATGATTATACGGAGATCCCGCTGGCACACACCGCGCGCAGCAAGGTGGTCGGTGCAGTCACGGGCCAAAAGACCGTACCGCAGGTATTCATCAATGGAGAGCGCATTGGCGGCCTTGAGGAGCTCGAACGTTGGGCGAAGCGCGCGGCCTGACAGACTCCATAAGGGTAAAGGCGGCCGCAACAGCGGCCGCCGAAACTACTGCACCACTCCAGAATGAAAGGGAGACGCATGAAGGAACTTGATGTCGACGTTGCCGTCATCGGCGCCGGAACAGCCGGTCTCGCCGCGTACCGGACCGCTACAGCGGCGGGGAAGCGCGCGGTGATCCTCGAGGGCGGTCCGTATGGCACCACCTGCGCGCGTGTCGGTTGCATGCCGAGTAAACTGCTGATCGCCGCCGCAGAGGCGGCTCATAACCCGGCCAGGTGGCCGGAATTTGGCCTTCGGCTGGAAGGATCTGTCACGGTCGACGGACACGCCGTGATGGCGCGGGTAAAACGCGAACGCGACCGCTTCGTCGGTTTCGTACTCGAAGGCGTCGCCACCATCCCGGAGGCTGACAAGATCCGGGGCTACGCCCGCTTTCTGGATGACCATACGCTGCAGGTGGACGACCACACGCGCATCCGTTTCACATGCACCGTCATTGCCACCGGCTCGTCCCCCGGCGTCCCGCCGATGTTCCGCGGACTGGGCAGCCGCGCGATCGTCAACGACGACATCTTCGCCTGGGATGATCTGCCGAAGACGGTGGCGGTGTTCGGGCCGGGCGTCATCGGTCTCGAGCTCGGACAGGCGCTGAACCGCCTCGGGGTGAAGGTGCTCATGTTCGGCAAGGACCACCTGGTCGGCCCCTTCAGCGACCCCGAGATACGTGCCTACGCAGCACTCGCCTTCCAGATCGAGTTTTATCTCGACGCCAACGCCGCGATACGTTCACTGGAACCGGTGGAAGGCGGTGTAGCCGTACACTATGACGATCACAAGGGGGAAACCCGACGCGACGTTGTCGACTATGTAATCGTGGCCACTGGTCGTATGCCCAATGTGCGGAATCTCGGACTGGAAAACACCTCAATCGAACTCGATGCGCGCGGCGTACCCCTGTTCGACCGCCGTACCATGCAGTGCGGCGCCAGCCATATCTTCATCGCCGGCGACGCTGACAATGATCTCCCGCTGTTGCACGAGGCCGCGGATGAGGGCCGCATCGCGGGCGCGAACGCCGCCGCCTATCCCTCCGTACAGCCCGGACTGCGCCGCACGCCGCTGTCCATCGTCTTCTCCGATCCACAGCTTGCGGTCACGGGTGCGCGCCATGCCGACCTCGTACCTGGAACATTCGTCACAGGGAACGTCTCATTCGAGGATCAGGGCAGAAGCCGCGCGATGCTGCGCAACAAGGGATTACTGCACGTCTACGCCGACGTACAGAGTGGTCGACTGCTGGGCGCCGAGATGATGGCACCGGACGCGGAACACCTCGGCCATCTGCTCGCCTGGGCGATCCAGGCCGGCCTCACCGTTCAACAGACACTGGAAATGCCGTTCTATCACCCTGTGATCGAGGAAGGACTCCGTACCGCGCTGAGGGATGCCCAGGCCAAGCTGCAGAAGGCCGGCGACAAACATACGCAACGGAGCACCGCCTGATCCCCAATCTCGAGAAATTGACTGAAAGAAGGCGGCCAGACGCACTACGCTAGCGCGGACAAACCCCTTCGCGCACCCAGACACCGAGGTCTTCGCAACGCAGCAGATCATCACCGGCGCAGACATACTCACCCAGGGCGTACTTCACGTTGTTGAAGTAGCAGCACCCCTCCTCCAGCTCCAGATCGGGGGACATGAACTGCTCGGGAGAGCGGTCGAAGATTGGAGAGGTTCGCGCCTCGGGATCCGGCGTTCCCACATGAACAGGACTGTGCTTTTCCATATTCGCCTCTTGAACATGGAATCGATGCAGTTAAACGGGGAACCACTGTCACACCCCGCCACCATACAATCGCACAGCATTGCCCCGGCCACGGACAGCGCCGCCAGACTCAGTGGCTAACGCGCGTTGCACCTCCTACCGACAGCACTCTCACGCGTTCTCCGACGGTAAAGGTCTCGTTCGGCGTCGCTTCCTGCACTACCGCGATTACCTTGCCGCTCTCCAGCCGCACGGTGACTTCGACGCCCTGGCGCTTGGTGGTCTGCTCCTCCACCGCGGCACCCGCGAGACCACCGGCCACCGAGCCGAGCACCGAACTGATGGCGCTGCCACGTCCCTCCCCCACCGCGCCACCGGCGATTCCGCCGATGATGGCGCCCGCGCCAGCCCCGATCGGTGTCTTGGTGCCCTCGATAACGACGGGACGCACGAACTCGACCACACCAATCTGTACCTGCTGCGGCCGGCGCGCCTCATCTCGGGAGTAGGATTCCCCGGACAACGTGGAGGCACAGCCGCTCAACATCAGCACGACAATCGCCAAAACAACACAGTAAAAACCGGAAACCTGTTTCATTGATCGCCCTTCCCTTCAAAACCCGCTGAAGCATAGAACGTTGTGATGCCGGCCAATCTGCCGAAGCTATTCTAGCAGCCGTTACAGTGGTATACCTACACTCCCGACCGCGGGGCAGAGACGGCTCAGGCGGAGCCTGCGGACGACACATACCCCATCTTGTGCATCATCGCCCCGTTTATTTTTTCGAACAGATCAAGTTGGCGCTCATTGATGCTCTCGCGCCAGTCGGTCTGCCTTCTCACCCAGATCAGGGCAATTTCCGCGACCTGGTCCCGCGCAGGCACCTTGCTCGAAAGGATCTTAAGTCCAAGATAACGGCTGAGTGCCTCCAGCACGAACGGTAGCGTCGCGATCATGTCTTCATAGCGCAGCAACAACGTTCCTGGTCTCTCCCACGGACGCCAGGCCGACAGATGATTAGACCAGGCGCCGTAGAGATGATCGCCCGCGATCACCTCATCCAGAGATACCTTCCTGTTGATGAATTCCCACAGGCTCACGCTGGCGGCTCTTCCGTCGCGCACCACGTAGATCGCCGGCGTGTCATCCACTGGATACTTGTGCGTCTTGACTGCCTGTATTCCCTTTTTCCCCGGCCAGTTCCGCAATTCCCCCGGAGCGACTTCAACGTGCCCGACGTATTTTTCCAGCGACTTGGCCCCGAGCAGATCCTGTTGATAGACACTCGCGGAGGGAAGCTTGAAGCAATGCCAGAGTATCGTACGGAGATAGGTGTTCCCGCTGCGAGGATAGGACGCCAGCATGATGAGACGCTTTTGCATGACCAATCAAGTCCGCGAACCCGAATACTGTACACAAGGGTAGCACGGGGGAGGCTGGCGAGGCGGAGGAAAATTTGCTTAAATGGCGCCAGCATGTGCACTGGCGGCGTGATCCGCCGCTTGAACCCACACCCCTAACAGAACTCCGTCCACATGGGACAAACGCGTCACTCGCTGTTGACATCCTGGTTCCTGTTCATCGTTTCCTTCGTCGAAGGTGGCGCGGTCATGGCCGTCGAAATCACCGGCGCCAAGCTCATCGGCCCCTTCTACGGCAACTCGCTCTACGTCTGGGCGGCGGTGCTGGCACTGACCCTGGGAGGGCTCACCACAGGCTATTTCCTCGGCGGACTCGTATCACGGCGCCTCCCCTGCAGGCGCACCCTATATCTGATCATGCTGGCATCAGCAATACTGGTGATGGTAATGCCCTGGAGCGCCCGCCTGGTGATGACAGCCACACTTGGGCTCGACCTGCGCTGGGGCATTACCCTGTCGTGCCTGGCATTCCTGTGCCCACCGCTGATCTGCTTCGGCATGGTTTCCCCGCTGATCATCCGGCTGGTAAGCGGCCACGACAGCAAGGTCGGACACGCTACCGGCACGGTCTATGCGGTATCGACCGTGGGCGGCATACTTGCCACCTATGTAGTTGCTTTTTACGCCATACCCGACGTCGGCATGCGGGAAAGCCTGCTGTTCACGGCCGCGGCACTGGCGGTTTTCCCTCTGGTATATTTCTCCGGCCTCGAGCGACGACTCACCGGTCAGTAGCGCGAGTTCGCGCTATTCGAACAAGGGAATCCCCATATCCAGGAAGGGCCGGGTGAAGGTTCGGTAATAGCCTGCGCGCCAGATGGCCGCCGCTTCCAGATTAAGCTTCTCCAGGATCGGCTGATCATCGCGCAGCACCATGGCCTGATCCAGTTCGAGCGCTGCCGGATCGACGAACAACTCCGGCAGTGCCCGCACGCGGCCCTCCACGACGAGCGGCGCGCGCGGCCGGCTGAAATCGATATCCCCGAGCGCGGCAATGTAGATGTTATTGCGCGCGTCTTCTCTCGCGCCCGTCGGAATCAGGTTCACCGTATAGCCGGCTTCGAGCAGTGTCCTGTAGATGGATCTCGCCCCATAGCCGGTCGAGCCGGTGAGAAAACCGGTGTAGCTGATCACAACGAACCCGCCAGGATTCAACCGCTGCTGAAGCTCGCGAAAGGTCTCCACGGTCAGCATATGGGCCGGCGGAATCTCGGCCTGGTAGACATCGATGACGATCAGATCATAGCGCTGACGAGTGCTACGGATGTAGTGGCGCCCGTCATCGACAATCACTTTACTGTCCGGCGAGAGGCCGAAATAGCGGCGGGCGATATCGGGGATGCGGGGATCCAGCTCGACGCTGTCGACATCATGTCCGACCGCCTGCAGATTGCGCGCCGTCACACCACCGCCGAGCCCAAGCAACAGCACTCGGGCGCCAGGCGGCAACAGGCTCCCGACGGTCTTCAGATAATGCATGTAGTCCCAGACGGCCTCCCCGGAATCAAGATTGACCCAGGTCTGTCCCGCGCGGTTGACGAACAGGATCCGGTCATTCCTGTGGGAACCGCCGTCGGGCGTGGTATACGAGACATCCACCACCTTGAGCTGGCCCAGCAGGCCCTCCGATTGATAGAGCACCTTGACGCCCGGGTGGGGCTTTTCCGCAGCGCCAGGCAGGAATAGCAGCGCGACGGCCACTGGATACAGCAGGGCCGGATAATGCCTGAGACGGAGCAGAAAAATGAAGGGCAGGATCGCGAGCACGATGCCGCCGGCCATCGCCGTCCGCGCCAGCCCGAACTCCGGCATCAGATAAAACCCCGCCGCGAATGTGCCCAGGATACCGCCCACGGTCGAAACGGAGTAGACCATGCCCGCCACCCGGCCGGCATCGGCCACATCGCGGGACAGGATCGAAATGATCAATGGCGTCGTCGCCCCGAGCAGCAGCAGTGGCGGCAACAGATAGAGCGATGTCACCAGCAGGATCGCCCTGATCGCGTCCACCCCCTCGAGAACGGTCATGAGCCTGTGCGCAAGCGTCGGCATAAGCGCGATCAGAAACGCAGCGATCAGCATGAACCAGAATACGATCTCAACGCGCCGGCGGCGGTATGACAATAACCCACCCAGATAATAGCCGAAGGTCAGGCTCACGAGCGTGACACCGATGGTCGCGCCCCAGACATAAAGCGAGTTTCCGTAAAGCGGGGCGAGCATCTTGGCGCCGATCAGTTCTGCGACCATCACGGCCGCGCCCTCGGTGAAAGCCAGTGTCAACAACAGCCAGTGCGCGCGCGGCGCGGAAGATTCCGGTCCACCGCTCACGCGCCACCCCTCCGGCTGGAAGTCACCTTCAAATCGATGCCTTCGCGCATCATTCCGCAACCCTCGCCTGCCCTTCATCCAGACCGCCCTGATCGCAGCGGACTACCCAAAATCCAGTGGCCATACTAGCACAGCAACCCGTACTATATTGACGTCAAGACACGCCAATCACGGCATCCAGTGTCCGCGAGACTACCTCAATGAACCGGGTTATCCGCCCTACAGAATCATGCTGAATAGCTGGCACACCGCCCTGACCGGTTCCACCACAACAGGTTTCCGTGTCATGTCGCGACAGAGCGGACACGGCCGACAACGCACATGCCTCGGACTCTGCCTATGAATACGCTGGAGACTTTCCGGCAGGCACAGATGCTGCATCACGCGGGCCAGCGGCCCCAGGCGGCCGCCTTGTATCGCGACATACTGAAGACCGAACCGAAGCACTTCGATGCGCTCTGCATGCTGGCCCTGCTCGAGTTTCAAGCCGGGCGTGGCGAGGAATCGCTGCGCCTGCTCGAGCACGCGCTCGCGGTCAACCCCCATTCCGTTAATGTGATCTGTAACCGGGGCAATGTGTTGATTGCCATGCATCGACATGAAGAAGCACTGGCGAGCATGGACCACGCTCTCGCCCTGAAGCCCGACGCCGCCGAGATCCACTTCAACCGCGGCGTGATCCTGCAGACGCTGCGCCGATCTCAGGAAGCGCTGGCCGCATACGAACAGGCGCTCGCGCTGAAACCCGGCTACGCCGAGGCCTGGCTCAATCGCGGCAACGCGCTCGAATCCCTCGCGCTCACGGATGAGGCACTTGCCGCCTATGAGCACGCCATAGCAATCAGGCCCGAACTTGCCCAGGCGCACTTCAATCGTGGCAATGTGCTGCACAAACTCGGGCGCGGGCCGGATGCGCTCACGTGCTACACACATGCGATCTCCGCCCACCCCGGCTATGTCGAGGCCTGGAACAACCGGGGGAACATCCTGCGCGAGCTGAAGCGGCCAGACGAGGCCCTGGCCGATTATGAACGCGTACTGGCACTGAAGCCGGACTACGTCGATGCCTGGCTCAATCGCGGCATCGTGCTCAATGCTTTGGGCCTGCGCGATGATGCGCTGGCCAGCTTCGAACATGTGCTCGCGCTGCGGCCCGACCACCCCGAGGCGCATTACTGCATCGCCCTCCACCGGCTGATGCATGGCGATTTCACGCGCGGCTGGGCGGAGTATGAATGGCGCTGGAAGGCGAGTGATGCGGAGGCGGCGCCCGTTTTCCCGCAGCCGCCGTGGCTGGGGCACGAGGACCTTGCCGACAGGACTATCCTGCTCCACGCCGAGCAGGGATACGGCGATACCCTCCAGTTCTGCCGCTACGTCCATCTCGTCGCGGATCGCGGCGCGCGCGTGGTCCTGCAGGTACAACCCCCGCTCGCCTCCCTGCTGACCCGGCTGTCCGGACCCGCGCAGGTCATCGCGCAAGACGATCCGCTGCCGCCGTTCGATTTGCACTGCCCGCTGATGAGTCTGCCGCTCGCACTCGGCACGGAACTGTCGTCAATCCCGGCGGAGATTCCCTATCTGAGTGTGGACCAGGCGAAAACCTCCGCCTGGCGCGCCAGGCTCGGCGAAACGAACACCCCGCGCGGGGGCCTGGCGTGGTCGGGACGTCCCACGCACCGCAACGACATGAACCGTTCGATCCTCCTCGCGGAACTCGCCCCACTGTTCGCCAGTGGCGCAGGCTTCACCAGTCTGCAGAAAGAAGTACGGAATGAGGATCAGGAGTCTCTGGCATCAACGCCCGCGCTCCGGCATTACGGGAAACACCTGCACGATTTTGCCGACACCGCCGCGCTGATCGCATGCCTCGATCTGGTCATCACGGTAGACACCTCTGTCGCCCATCTCGCCGGCGCGCTGGGCAAACCGGTGTGGATCCTGCTGCCCTCCGACCCCGACTGGCGCTGGATGCTGGGACGCGAGGACAGCCCGTGGTACCCGACCGCGCGCCTGTTCCGGCAGACGCGAGCACACGACTGGAACGATCCGATATCGAACGTCGCCGTGGCACTGCGTGAATTTTTCCATCAGACCAGGTCCGTGCGCACGTCACCCCACTGATCAGGCCCGGCTGCGTTCTTCAGACCAACAGAGCGGCATCGGGATGGTCACTCGAACAGGGCATCATATTTCCGCGCGTCGAAGAACGCCTCCATCGAAACGATCCTGCCGCTGTGCGCGGATGCCCACATCACCGCATCAATCGAGCTCAACTCCGCCATGCGTACCTTGAGATTCAGGATGACACACACCTCCGCGCCATCGGCGAAGGTGCGCCTGATTTCGAGTTTTTCCAGAATGCAGCCGAGGCGGGAGATGTCGGCGATGAAGGCATCTGGATCGTTGAATACGGAAAGCGGGCTGGAATAGATAAAACCATGATCCGACAGGCAGGCTCGCGCCCGTGAGAAATCACGCCCGGCCAGAGCGTCTAGAAATTCCCGCATAATCGAGGATGCATCAGCCTGACTCATGGATATCTCCCACGATGGTGAAGTATGGTCCTATTATCGCGCCGACAAAATGCCGCGCCAATCATCAAATAAAACGCCAGCATGGTGATACTTTGAAAAATCAGACAATAACCGATCCTGCCTGTTCCCCGCAAAACTGACTTGAGGGGAATAACAGACTCCGTCTCGCCGTACAAAACAACTGATTACCACTACAGCCCTGTGCGACCAGTCTCGAACGATGGTACGATCGATTCGATCCGGGCCAATGGAACGGGATCTTTGTTGCCACAATAGTCAGGAGGCAGTAATGAACCAGTCGGAATTCGTGCGGCCTTTTATTTTTGCCATGCTGGCGGCGATCATGCCGGGCGCCGCCGCAATCGCCGCGGATGATCTTGGCGACTATCGCATCGAGGCCGCCACCGTGAGCAAACACCTGATGGAAGATCTCAGCGCCGAGCTGGTGCGTGAAATGAAGGCCGGCGGACCTCCCGCGGCAATCGGTGTCTGCACCGAGGCGGCGCCGCGCATTGCCGGCGAACTTTCTCGCGAGCATGGATGGAAGGTGACGCGGGTCGGCACCCGCGTGCGTAATCCGCTGCTCGGCATGCCGGATGCCTGGGAGCAGGAAGTGCTGGCACAATTCGCCGCGCGCATCGGGGCCGGTGAGGCGATTGCCGACGTCGATCATGCCGAGATCGTCAGCGAGTCCGATGGGCGCTATTTCCGCTATATGCGCGCGATTGGCGTGCGCGATCCCTGCCTGGTCTGCCACGGACCCGACGCAGGGATCCCTGCAGCCGTGAAGGCCATGCTGTCGGAGAAATATCCACATGACGAGGCGCGCGGCTACCGTGCCGGAGACCTGCGCGGCGCCGTCAGTATCAAGCGACCGCTCAAAGACTGATGGTCTTCCGATCCTTCGGGGCCTGCCGCTCGATGGAGAGCAACACCCGCGAGCTCTGTGGGCAGATCAAACGACGCCAGAATCTTAAGGGTGATCAAACCGGGGGGCAGTGGGTACTGTATAGCGAAATCGAGCGGGACGAAGTCGCCCCTGACGGATAAGGTGGCGTCCCCAAGGGGAGCAGACCCTATTCCGCAATTATTCGTAACAT
>JADLET010000124.1 GCA_020845975.1 Gammaproteobacteria bacterium
CATTGGTCCGGGCCTGGCCAAGGCGGCGCTCGCCGGCCGCGTCGACGGGCACCTGGTCGATACCTCCCACCTGATCGAGGGCGACGTCGATCTCGCCATCGTGACGGAGCGCGATGCCGAGGGACTCGATATCATCCGGCATTCCTGCGCCCATCTGCTGGCGCAGGCCGTGAAGGCGCTGTTTCCGCACGCGCAGGTGACTATCGGTCCGGTCATCGAGGACGGTTTCTATTACGATTTCGCCTTCGATCGCAGTTTCACCCCGGAGGATCTGGAGGCGATCGAACGGAAAATGGCGGAGATCACCGCGCAGGATGTCCCGGTGGCCCGGTCGGTGATGAAGCGCGAACAGGCGATCGGTTTCTTCCGCGACATGGGCGAGGAATACAAGGCCCGCATCATCGAGGACATCCCGGCCGGCGAGGAGATCTCGCTGTACCGGCAGGCCGAGTTCATTGACCTGTGCCGCGGCCCCCACGTGCCGAGCACCGGCCGCATCAAGGCCTTCAAGCTGACCAAGGTGGCGGGCGCCTACTGGCGCGGCGACTCCCGCAACGAGATGCTGCAGCGCATCTACGGCACCGCCTGGGCGAACAAGAAAGACCTGGCGGATTATCTCCACCGGCTGGAGGAGGCCGAGAAGCGCGATCATCGCCGCATCGGCAAGCAGCTCGGGCTGTTCCATCAACAGGAAGAGGCCCCGGGCATGGTGTTCTGGCACGATCGTGGCTGGACCATCTACCGCCTGGTCGAGGAATACATCCGCGGCCTGTTGCGTGAGCACGGCTACCAGGAAGTGCGCACACCACAGGTGGTGGACCGCTCACTGTGGGAGAAATCCGGGCACTGGGACAAGTTCGGCAGCGGCATGTTCACCACTCATGTGGAGAACCGCGACTACGCCATCAAGCCGATGAACTGCCCCTGCCACGTGCAGATCTTCAACCAGGGACTCAAGAGCTATCGCGACCTGCCGCTGCGGCTGGCCGAGTTCGGCTCCTGTCATCGCAACGAGCCCTCGGGGACGCTGCACGGCCTGATGCGGGTACGCAATTTCGTCCAGGACGATGCCCATATCTTCTGTACCGAAGACCAGATCCAGGCCGAGGTGTCGGCCTTCATGGACATGCTCTTCGGTGCCTATGCCGATTTCGGATTCGGGCATGTCATTGTCAAGCTGTCGACACGACCGGCGAACCGGGTCGGGGATGACGCCGTCTGGGACAAGGCCGAGCATGCCCTGGAGCAGGCGCTGAATCACCGCGGCCTGGAATGGGATCTGCAGCCCGGGGAGGGTGCCTTTTACGGGCCCAAGATCGAGTTCTCGCTCAAGGATTGCATCGGGCGGGTCTGGCAGTGCGGCACGATTCAGGTCGATTTCTCCATGCCGGGGCGGCTGGGGGCCAGTTATATCGCCGAGGACGGCAGCAAACAGGTACCGGTCATGCTGCACCGGGCCATTTTGGGCTCGCTGGAGCGGTTTATCGCAATCCTGATCGAAGAGCATGCCGGAGCCTTGCCGCTGTGGCTGGCCCCGGTGCAGGCGGCGGTCCTCAATATCACCGATCGGCAGGCCGAATACGCCGCCCGGGTGGCTGCCTCGCTGCGAAAAGTCGGCCTCAGGGTCATAACAGACTTGAGAAATGAGAAAATAGGCTTTAAAATCCGCGAGCATACGCTACAGCGTGTACCTTATCTGCTGGTCGTGGGTGACCGCGAGATGAACGAAGAGACCGTGGCCGTGCGTGCGCGGGACGGTAAGGATCTGGGCAGCCTGTCGTTGCAGGCCTGCGCGGATAGCTTAATGTCCGAGAGCGCTCGCCGCGGCCGCTCTGTTTTACCGGAATAGTGCGGAGGAACGGGTTATAGCCGCTGATAAAGATTTACGCCTGAATGATGCGATCACCGCGCCGAAAGTGCGCCTGATCGGTGCCGATGGCGAGCAGGTAGGTGTGGTGGCCCTGGCGGAGGCGAACCGGCAGGCGGAAGAGGCCGATCTTGATCTGGTGGAGGTGTCGCCGAACGCGGATCCTCCCGTATGCCGGGTGATGGATTACGGCAAGTACATCTTCGAGGAAAGCAAGAAGCGCCACGCGGCCAGGAAGAAGCAGAAGCAGATTCAGGTCAAGGAAGTCAAGTTCCGGCCGGGTACGGATGAGGGCGATTACCAGGTGAAACTGCGTAACCTCATGCGCTTCCTTGAGAGCGGTGACAAGGCAAAGGTGACACTCCGGTTTCGTGGTCGCGAGATGATGCACCAGAGTCTGGGAATGAAGTTACTCGATCGCATCAAGAAGGATCTGGAAGAATATGCGACGGTGGAGCAGTTTCCCAAGCTGGAAGGGCGGCAAATGATCATGGTGCTGGCCCCGGGAAGCAGCAAGAAGAAACAGCAGGTCGGTTGAGTCGCAGGTCCGCCCTGGGTTTGATGAGTGGATAATTTTAAGGATTAAACATGCCAAAGCTAAAGACACACAGTGGCGCCGCCAAACGATTCGCGCGCACCGCTTCCGGACGCTTCAAGCACAAGCAGAGCCATCGCCGGCATATCCTGACCAAGAAGAGCAGCCAGCGCAAACGTCATTTGCGCGCGCCCGCCCTGGTCACCATGTCCGATACTCCCGAGCTGAAGCGCATGCTCCCATACAGTTGAG
>JADLET010000125.1 GCA_020845975.1 Gammaproteobacteria bacterium
GAAATGCCTGCACAGCAGGGGATACCAGTAACGAAAATGTGAATGCGAGCGCCAATCCGGCAAGACGGACCATATTGACCGCGTGACTCGGCATAGCGTGCCTCCTGCGTATCATTACCGCAAGAACGATGGGGCGGGTTTTATTATAGGCCCTTATCCAGGCGGCGCAGCGTATCCTGGCGATAAAAGGCTTCGAGCTGGGCAAATACCTCGGGATATTCGTTCTGTAGCAGGCGCGGCATCTCAAAGAAATACTCGCTCAACACCGCGAAGAATTCTGCCGGATGCCCCGCGGCATAGGGATCGATCGCGGTATCGTGACCAGCATCCAGACGGTGATTCATGTTTTCAAAGGCCACGCTGAATACCTGGCTCCACTGACCGACATCCATCCCACTCTGCAGAGGGGGAAATCCGTTGGGCTCACCGCTTAACATGTCGAGCTTATGCGCGAGCTCATGGATCACCACGTTATAACCATCGCACCGCCCCGATGCTTCGACATCCGCCCAGGACAAGATCACGGGACCGTATTCCCATGATTCGCCACTATGCACCTCGTCCCACTCATGGACAACACCCGCTTCATCGATATCTTCGCGCCGATGCACGAACTCACCGGGATAGACGATGATGGTCGACCAGCCATCGTACCAGTCCAGCCCCAGATTCAGAATCGGCAGACAGGCCTGCGCGGCGATACTGAGCTGCATCCGCGGTGTGACGTCCAGCCCCTGTGTGGCCTCGAACGATTTCTCGTGCATGAAGAGCGTGCACAGTTCGCGCAGGTTTCCCAGCTCGTCGGCATTCAGACCATCGATAACGGGAAGCCTCGCGATCACCTCGGCCCAGAGGGTTTCATCAAGCGGGAATCGCCGAAGCACCCGACCCCGGCGCCAGTCACGCAGCGAGAACATGCTTTGCTACCCGCCAGGAGAAAATATTGCAAGGACAGTCACACGGGACATCCGCATGCATGGTCCCAACATAGCAGCTCTTTCGTGCCGGCACCACCGCCTGGTCGAAGGGATGTGTCAATCGGGCTCGGTAGCGGCAGAGCTGAAAACTGCTCCCGCCGAACGCCTGACCAGGAAGATCACCGGGAGCAGTCCAGCGAACACCAGCGTTATCGCGGGTAGCGCCGCCCTCTCCCACTCCCCTTCGGAAGTCATCTCGAAAATACGCACCGCCAGAGTGTCCCAGCCAAAGGGCCGCAAAAGCAGGGTTGCCGGCATCTCCTTCATCACCTCGACCACCACCAGCAACGCAGCGGCCAACAGTCCGGGACGCAACAAAGGCAGATAAACACGCCGCATCAATTCCGCTGGCGCTGCGCCGAGGCTCCTTGCCGCATCGGACAGGCTGGGCCGTATGCGAGCGAAACTGCTTTCAATCGGGCCGAAGGCCACCGCGAGGAAGCGCACCAGATAGGCCAGCAGCAAAACGGCAACAGTACCGGAAAATATACGCAGAGAAGTCTCTCCGCCCGAGGCAAGCCACAGCGAATTCACAAATCGATCGACCCCGGTGAAGGTCAACATGATGCCGACCGCAAGCACCGTGCCGGGCAATGCGTATCCCAGCGTCGCCATCGAAACCAGCGCGCGTGACACTCGATCACCATGAAAGCGCTTGATGTAGGCCAGCGACATTGCGCCGGTCACGGTGATCACGGCGGCGGTGGCGCCGAGTGTCAGTGTATGCAGCAACAGCCCCAGATAACGCGCAGAAAATTCCGTCCCGATGACAGTCCAGGCCCAGCTCATCAGCTGCACAACCGGAATCATGAAGGCTACAGCGAATATCATGCTGGCGGTGCCCGTCGCGAACCAGCGACGCCCACCTGTCAATAGATAACGTTGCGCCCGGGCATTGGGCTGGACTGCATGATAACGCGCCCGTCCACGTAACCGCCGTTCCCCCAGCAGGACCAGCGCCACGAAGAGGAGCAGCAGCGTCGACAGTTGCGAGGCCGCCTGCAGGCTGAACAGACCGAACCAGGATTTGTAAATGGCCGTGGTAAATGTATCGTAATTGAACACCGCCACGGCGCCGAAATCAGCGAGCGCTTCCATCAGGGCCAGCGAGACACCAACAACGATCGCCGGTCGCGCCATTGGCAGAACGGCGCGCAAAAATCCTCCCCATGGCCCCAGGCCAAGCACCCGCGCCGCGTCCATCGTCGTCCGCCCCTGCGTGAGAAAGGCCACGCGCGCCAGCATGTAGACGTAGGGATAGAGCACCAGCACCATGACGGTGATCACCCCGCCGCCGGACCTTACCTCGGGAAACCAGTAGCCATGCGGCCCAAAGACCCCCCGCAACAGGGTCTGCAGCGGCCCCGAAAAATCGAAGAGTCCGAGCATGACAAAGGCGGACACATAGGCAGGGATTGCCAGCGGGAGCATGAGCGCCCACTCGAAGAAGCGCCGCCCTGGAAACTCGCACATCGAAGTCAGCCAGGCCAGGCCAATCCCGAAGATTGATACGCCAACAGAAACGCCAACAGCGAGAATGAGGGTATTCAGGAGCAGCTGGCCAAGCACCGTTTCCCTCAGGTGCCGCCATACCTCCGTCTGGGGATCGAGCCAGGAAGTGATGATCAACAGCAAGGGCGCGACTACGAGCGCGGCCAGAACGAGCGCGCATATTTGAATCAGACGGTATCTTCCGCCATGCTCTGACACGAATCGCGCGTTGGGAGTTGCGGCCTGCGCCAGATCACCGCCAGTCATGGACGGCTCAGCGATAACCCGCGCGATCCATCAACATGACAGCCTCCGCCTGGCGGCGCCCGGCAACAGTCACATTGATGGTATCGGGCGTGAAGCTGCCCCAGGCAGCCACCGCGGGATCAGGCTGTACCTGTGGATTAGCGGGGTATTCCAGGTTCATATCGGCAAATGCGCCTTGGGCTTCGCCGGCTGACAACCATTCAAGCAACCTGACCGCCTCAGTGCGATGTTTCGCGTAACGGGTGATCCCGGCGCCGGAGACATTCACATGGACGCCGCTGCTGTTCTGGTTCGGCCAGAACAAGGACAGCTTGATATCCGGTTTCTCCCGCTGCAAACGCCCGAAATAATAGGTATTGACGATCCCCACATCACACTGACCGGCCGCGATGGCTTCCATCAGCATGGTGTCATTTGAGAATGGGGTTGTCGCCAGATTGCGCACCCACCCGCGCACCACCTGCTCGGTTTCCTTGGGTCCAAGCCGCTCCAGCATCATGGCCACCAAGGACTGGTTATACACCTTCTTCGATGTACGCAGACACAAGCGTCCCTTCCACTTGGGAGACGCCAGATCCTCATAGGTCGTCAGCTCTCCGGGACGTACCCGATCGGGACTATAAACGATCGTGCGTGCCCGCACAGACAAACCGAACCAGCGGTTGTCGGGATCACGCAGGTGTGCCGGTATATTCGTAGTCAGCACCTCGGAAGCTACAGAAGAAAGCACCCCCACCTGCGCAGCCAGCCACAGATTGCCAGCATCGACGGTAATAAGCAGGTCGGCCGGCGTGTTCTCGCCTTCCGCCTTGAGCCGTTCGAGCAGCGGACCGGCCTGATCTGTTATAAACCGGATATCGACCCCGGTCTCTTGTGTGTAGGCATCGAACAGCGGCTTGATCAGACTTTCATTGCGCTCAGAGTAAACAATCAGTTCCGCGGCATGGATCGGCACAGCAGGGAAAACCAGCATGAAAAGCAATGCCGATAACGCCATACTCCGTAGCACGATGAGCGGGCTGCATGACCCTGGACGATTATCCCCAGAACACGCACTGAAGCGCCCGGTCAATTTACGAAACATATACCCTCCCACTCTTTTCGTATCGACCCTCAACATCGGGTCACAAGATCAGACCACAACACCCCGTGTTGCCAGGCAAGCTCGCAACACGGGGCGCAAAAGCATAACGGTGAGGTGAATTAATCCGAGTTAGACGCTCATGCACGGATTCCCGGCGCCATCCGAGATCGCCTGCAAGAGCACCTTGCTGGCGTGATCCAGGAGCAGACACCTCTGCCAGCAGCCTCTTTGATATCGCGATCAGTTACCGCATTGCAAACGCATATGTACATTCGGTTGAATCTCCAGCCCCTTGACGCGATTGGATGATGCAACAACAATAATACAAATGAGAATGGTTTTCAATGGATCGGCAGGAGATCGCCATCCCACACCAATAATCTAAAATATCAACATGTTATATTCCCATCCAAATCGACTCCGCGCGTACCCTGCAATAAACTTCATGCGGACTCTGAACAGAGCTGGAAAATACGAACCGTCCGGACCACCCCACTGCTTCCGGGAGACACAGTATGCGAGGCGATACCAGAGTCATGCAGCACCTGAACACCTGCAGCTGGAATATGATGTGATAAAGTCGTTGCGCAAGGCGATGTCCGTCTGCGAGACCGAACATGACTATCAAACGCGGGACACCCTCAAGGGCATGCTGGCCGACACCGAAGAGGATCATGCCTACTGGCTGGAACGGCAATTGGCCTGATCGAGAAGATCGGCCTGGAAAATTACCTGCAGTCCCAGATCTAGACGGCATGCTGCCCGCTCACCCGCTGAGCGGGTGAGCGTCGCGCATCATGTGGTTGTCCCAGCGGGCATCGGGCAGGCCTGTGCGACCGAGGTGTGTTATGCTCGCATCTGTCGCA
The DNA here is from genome assembly GCA_020845975.1 of Gammaproteobacteria bacterium. Lineage (GTDB taxonomy): Bacteria > Pseudomonadota > Gammaproteobacteria > SZUA-140 > SZUA-140 > JADJWH01. The sequence continues at coordinate 4,686 of JADLET010000125.1, forward strand.
TCGTAGCGAAACAGCCCGCCCTGGCCACTGCTCAGCAGGAATTCCCCCGCCCGCGCACCCGCCGCGACGCCGCAGCCATCAGTCACGCGTGCCTCGCCGGCGTATTCTCCGCTTTGCGCTAACCAGAACGTCACTACATTTCCCTGCGGTGAAGATACCGCAATCCAGCGCCCTGGGACATCGGCACAGACGCTGCCGCAGTAGTTCCGCATCTGGTCGAGCACCGCGGGAGGCGCCTGCAGGAGCCGAATCTCGTTCTCCCCAGCGCGATGCATTGCCACCAACGCAGGCCGGTCCTCAGGCGCCCCCTGATATTGCATGGCCACGTAAACCAGGTCAGGCGCCGGCACGGCCAGGTGACGCAGGCTGAGCTGTCGCATGGCCAATGGCAGGCTGTGTTCCGTCAGGACTCTGCCAGTCTGGGCATCCAGATAGATCAGCGATGACGCCATGGTATCCAGATTCAGTTTGGCGCGGCCGAGATCGGGATGAGTCAGGATGCCTCCATTGGCCACCACCAGCACTTGGCCATCGCGACAAAGCTGCAGATCATGCGGCTCAATACCGCACGAACCGAACTCATCGATCTGGCGATAGCCGTCCGTGACGTCGCGCACGCCAATTACGCCCCGCTTCCCGTCGTAATCAATCTCACTGGTAAACAACCAGCGGCCGTCCGACGAGAAGAGCCCGTGACCAGAAAAATGGCGATCCGGCCTGCTGTTCAAGGTATGGATCACTTCACCGGAGGCGGCGTCGAACACGACGAGGAAGCGACCGGGACGCCGCGCGACAAGCACCGCCTCTTCGACATCTGGTCGCAGCGCGATACCATGACCGCGCCCAGGCAGAGGCAAGTCGTAGGCCAGCTTCCCTGCGGAATCGAATGCACTCAGAAAATAATGTTCCAGATCGCCCGAACGGGCGCTGATATACAGCTCAGCAGAAGTCGCGGCCAGAATGCGCCCGGCGGCGGGAAGCAGCAGGGTCCCGACCAAGGTCCTCAGGAACAGGCGCCGCTTCATGCGTCAATCCCCATCCAGACTGTTAAATCCCAACGACAATCCCAGCGCGGCTGGCAACGGCCCTCCCAACAGACTCTTCAAGTCGCTTGTCACCGCCAGCAGATGCTCTACCGATTGACGACCGGGCCCAGTCTGCAGCGCATCGTAGAGCGGCAGCTTGATGTCGCGCACCGCATCGAGGGCGCGGGAAAACGTCACCTTGATTTCCCGATCCAGCCCCTCGTTCCGCTTGTCCGCCGCCTTGAGTGGCGCAGAATAAGCGGTCAGATACAGCGATTCGGCCGCCTCCAGATTGAGGGCGATATTGCGCAGAGAGCGACGGCTGCGCCAGGATTCGGCGCGACGCGGGTTCGCTTCAGCCGGACTCGCACCCAGTGGATATAACAGCTTCTGGTCGACGATGAACTGCAGCGAGGTGTACAGATTGTTGAGCAACCGCGCGCTGAATTCATCACTGGATTGGAAATAACTATTGCCGTGCCCGGCATCGAGCACGATATCCAGGTAGGACGGCGTACCGGCAATCCACTCGTGATGGACATCCGCCGACATCCGGGACAGATTGTGGGCGATTGCCTCGAGCAACCGACAGGGATAACTGTCCTGCTCCATACCCAGGAAACGGTTAAAATTCGCGTCACCGTCGAACAGCAGGCGTTCGTAGGCACTCAAGCCCTGCAAGGCAACGCTTGCATAGGGAAACTTGTCATCCGCCAGTTGTGAGACATCCTGTTCCGTCAACGTCTTGCTCAACTGCCGTTCGGCGGTGTTGTGCTTGTCGGGCCAAAGCTGAAAGCGGTTGTAGCGCAGGTAGAGCTCCACCGGGCCGAAACGGACATGCTGTATCGCCATCCAGGCATCCATGGTGCGCTGAAACTCGGCCCGAAGATCGGCCAGACCGTTTTCATCTGGCGCCGCGCAGAATTTCCGGCTGTGTTTCTCGAGCTCCGCGGTCACCTCAACCAGATGCTGATAGCGCGGGACGATGTGCTCATTCACCACGGCGCGATTGACTGTCGGCCACGGCGAAGCGGCCAGCACAGCGACTGGCGACAGGCACCATAAGGCAACGAAAATCGACAGGAGCTTGCAAGGATTTGTCATAGGCAGACTCACAGAGATTCGACGAAACGGATGAGGCGCGCGCGCTGCTCGCCTGACAGCCCGGCCACGGCATCACGCGAGCGCTTGGCTTCGCCACCATGCCACAATATCGCCTCGAGCAGAGTGCGCGCACGCCCGTCGTGGAGATAGTTGGGATGCTCGCTGACGACGGGTGTCAGCCCGATCCCCCACAGTGGCGCCGTGCGCCACTCGCGGCCGTCGGCATCGCCCTCCGGGCGGTGATCCGCCAGGCCTTGCCCCATATCATGCAGCAACATGTCGGTGTATGGCCAAATCAGCTGATCGGACAATTCGGGATAGTCGGCATCTATCCGCGTGCGGTACTTCGATCGATGGCAGTCCGCACACCCACTCTGATAAAAGATCCGCTTCCCTTCCAGCACATCCGGAAAATAATAATCGCGCCGTGCCGGCACTGCCAGATTGCGGGAATAAAACGCCACCAGATGCGCGACCTGAGAACCTGCCTCGAGTCCGTCATACTGGGCGCTGTTACCATCAGGTGCCGTCAGGCACGCGGCCTGCCGCTCGGTACACTCGCCAGCCCCTGCCGGGAACAAGGGGACCGATATCCCGATATCACTATAAAATGCCGCCTGCCCCTGCTCGTTCACCGTCGCGATACCGGCCTTCCAGCCGAAACGGCCAAGCACCACCTTTCCGAACTCTACGCTCCAGACCCAATTCGGCCGCCCTGAGATGCCATTGCCATTGCTGTCCTCGGGATCCGCGGCGGCAAGGATATTGTCCTCGCCGATCATCTCCAGCAATCCAAGCCCGATCATCGGCGGCGCCACCCGGGGTGACAGCATGGTCGCGGGATGGAGCTCGCCATAGGCCAGCTCGCCTACGCTGTACGTCGGTTTGCGCAGCGATACCACGGTACCGTCCATCAACGATACCGGGACTTCTTTGTAGCTGATGCGCATCTGCCCTTCGGGCTTTATCCCCCGGATGGCGAAGTTCTGCAGCTGGGCGCCATAGGTTGGCTCCGGAATCACATTGGCTCTGTGTTCCGCCAACAAGCGCCACTCTTCCTCCGTCCGCGGCGGGACACTGAGGCGCAGAATCATCGAAACAGCCGCATCTTCCGGGCCGGCGGGAGGATGACCGCGGCCGTCCTTCAGATGGCAGCTCTGACAGGCGCGCGCATTGTACAAAGGACCCAATCCGTCCGCCGCCTGGGTGGAAGATAGTGCCGTGACCCAGAAACGCCGGAAAAACCCATTACCAATCTTGAAATCGAGCTCGCGCTCGAAGCTCATGTTGGCCGAGGCGTGGGAAAATACGTCGCGGTTAATCGGCATGTGATGGGTGGATGACCCGGCAGGCATTTCCTCGTCCGGTTCAGGCACGGTGAAATCCGCCAGCCAGGAATCCGATTCAGCGCCTGGCGCGACGACTGTATGGAGAACCAGCAGAACAACCGGCAGCAAATACCTGATGATCTTCATCCGTTACTCCACGCCAAAATGGAATGGGCCAGCCCCGCGGCCAGCCCATGTCCGGGTGGCGGATATTACTTACTGATTGAGTCCGGGTTGTCCAGGCTGTCCGAACCCTCGAACTCAATCGGTGAGACATCAAGGGAGGTGACCGCCTTCTCGATCAGTTTTGTTTGATTCAGCAGCGAATCGATCGCGGCCATAACCATCGCATTACCCTCTTTATTGCCTTCGCCGATCAGCTGATCGTAATGCACGCCCTTTTTCTCGGCGCTGTCCACGAGCACCTGCATCTTCGCCAGGGTTGCATCGAGCCCCTTGCGTAGCGCCTTGTCCGCATCCGCGTTCTTCGCGGCCACAAGATCGGCAATACTCGGGCCGGTCAGCTTGGTACCATCGACGCGGACATAGCTTCCGGTATAGACGTTGCGGATACCCATCGCATCGTAATAATGAGAGAAATGGGTGTTATCACTGAAGCAGTCGTGCTCCTCCTCCGGGTCATGCAGCATCAGACCAAGCTTCATGCGCTCACCCGCCAGCTCGCCGTATGACAGGCTGCCCATGCCGGTCAGGATGGTAACCAACCCCCGATCGCCGCCCCCGGCCACCGTTGTACGGGCCTCACCGCCCTTGCCCCATTGCCGGGTCATCCAACCCAGGTCATCCACCAAAAGATCGGTGGCGGCCTTAAGGTACGCGGCGCGGCGGTCGCAATTGCCATGCGTGCAGTTCCTGGTGTCAAAGTCGGTCGCCGGACGCTCGCCTGCACCGGAACCAGTGCCATGCAGATCCTGGCCCCACAGCAGAAATTCGATGGCATGGTAACCGATCGCTACATTGGCCTCGACTCCGCCCGCTTCCTGCAGGCTGGCAAGAACATCCATGGTGATCTTGCCAGCATCGATATGCTCGCCGCCCACCATTACCATTTTGTTGGCGATGATATTCGCGCTATAGAACGGGTTCTCGTCCGACTCCGAACCATAGCTCGTGCCGACATAATCGATCAGACCTTCATCCAGCGGCCATGCATTGACCTTGCCTTCCCAGTTGTCCACGATCGCATTGCCAAAACGGTAGGCCTCGGTCTGCTGATAGGGCACCCGGGCCGCCTTCCATGCCGTACGCGCAGCGCCCAGATTCTTCTCGGTGGGTTGTTCGATTAACTTCCCTACCGCTTCCTGCAGAGCCTTCGCGGTGGTCAGCGAATCCTGGTACATCGCTTGCGCCAGATCGGCGTAATGTTCCAGCACAGTCTGCTGCGTGGGGGCGGCCAATACCTGACCGCCAAGGCACAGGCCGGCAATCAATACGATGGCTCTCTTCATATATCTTCCTCCAGATTTCGACAAGCGATTGAATGGAGATCCGCACGCCAAAGCACCGCGCGGCGGGAACCCGATCATTGCCGACGGCGCGCCCAAGCATGGGAATAATAATACGAACAATTATCAAAAACAAAATATTCTTTGGAGCGCTATGTAGACGTGCGAATAGAGAAACGCATGCGGAAAGCTGCACCACGACAAGTGCAGCCTATCTAACGCCTCGGGGAATTTACGCGCGAAACGCCCCGGCCGCTGTTCCGGCCGGGGTGTGGACTGATGTGTCTCGAAAAACTATTGCAGCAGGCTGCGCAGCATCCATGCGGTCTTCTCATGGATCTGCATGCGCTGCGTCAATAAATCGGCTGTTGGCTCATCATTGGCTTTGTCGACCAGAGGAAAGATTTCTCGGGCAGTCCGCACCACGGTTTCCTGATCGGCAACCAGCTGACGGATCATGTCTGTCGCCTCCGGCGCACCGGTCTCCTCCTTGATGCGGGTCAGGTCTGCGAACTGCTTATAGCTACCCGGCGCAGCAACCCCCAAGGCACGAATACGTTCCGCGATGAGATCAACCGCCAGTGCAAGTTCATTGTATTGCTGCTCAAACATCAGATGCAGCGTATTGAACATGGGGCCGGTGACATTCCAGTGGAAATTATGCGTTTTTAAATACAGGGTATAGGTATCCGCCAGCAGCTTGGACAGACCATTGGCGATAGCTTCGCGATCGGAATCATTGATGCCGATATTGATCGGCATGGATTTCGAATTCATACAATCTCCTCCAGAATTTATTGCTTAGCCAATCCGTCTTCGCTCATGCACGCGAGACATACGACTCAAAGTAATCCCAATTTAGACGCATAACAAGCCTGCCGAGAAGCAAGCGGGAGCACATTACAGATTGATACAACCTCATATCACCGAATCACATCCCTCAGGCTTGACATTGTAATGATAATGATTATTATTATTCTAAATTACCCGCATGGATGGACTCCTCATTTCGCGATTTGATTGATTATGCGTTACCAGATCGACGCTTGGCTGGACGACGGAAACCCCCATCTCAAGATCACCGATGCCGATTCGGGCGCGGTGCGTCTGCAGTGGATCTATCGTCGTGAAACCGAATCGGAACCTGGGTGCTCTGGCGGAACGCCATGCGCGGGCTGTTCCGCATTGCACCGCTTGATTAATCATCTGTTCTTGATCGCCTGCGCCGATGGTCGCTGCGCCTCCCGCGCGCACCATCCCGCGAAGGAGGCCCCGGAAGCCTCCCAGAAGAAGTATGGCTCCACGCACTCGACGCATAATCGATCTCGATAGCACCACGCCGACCTCAGCTCGTCCGGGCAACTCCGAATATCCTCATCACCCCGGCAGGAAGCTCAGCCAGGATTATGGTATATAACGACCTCATGTGGCGCTCGCACAACAAGCGATATCAGACGACATAAACAAGGGCGACTCCGTGAGCCGAAAACAACAGGCATCCATCTCGGAACATTTCCGCTACGCACAAATGTTCCACCAGGACGGGCAATTGGAGCAAGCCGCGGCGCTATACCGCGACATTCTGGGATCCAACCCCGCCCATTTCGACACCCTCTGCATGCTGGCCCTGCTCGAATTCCAGCGCGGACACAGCGAGGAATCGATACCCCTTCTGGATCGAGCCCTGAAAATTAACCCGAATTCCGCGGTCGTAGTAACCAATCGTGGCAACGTGTTACTGGCCATGAAGCGGTATGAAGATGCTCTTGGCAGTTATGATCGCGCGCTCACCCTCAAAGCGAATTACGCGGAGATCCATTTCAATCGCGGCGTTGTACTGCGAGAACTCGGCCGTGACCAGGAAGCCCTGCTGAGTTACGACCGTGCCCTGGCGCTCAAGCCCGATTACGCCGAGGCGCACAACAACCGCGGCATCGTGCTCGAACTGCTGTCGCGCCCTCTGGAGGCAATCGCCAGCTATGACCGGGCTTTGAGCCGCAACCCGGGATTTTCCCAGGCCTACTACAACCGGGGAAACGCCCTGCGTACCCTGGAACGTTACGAGGACGCAGTGGCCAGTTACGACCACGCGCTCGGCAGCAACCCCCGCTATGTCGATGCCCGCATAAACCGCGGCAACGTCCTGCGCGAGCTCAGGCGCCTGGAGGAAGCCCTGGTGGATTATGATGTCGCGCTGCAACTGAACCCCGCCTACGGAGAGGCACTGCTGAACCGTGCAATTGTCCTCAATTCACTCAACCGTCATACGGAGGCTCTGGCCAGCCTCGACCGCGCACTCTCTCTA
>JADLET010000126.1 GCA_020845975.1 Gammaproteobacteria bacterium
CACCCATCACCCATCACCCATCACCCATCACCCATCACCCATCACCCATCACCCAGATTTTCACTCAATCCCAAGCCCTGTCTTTTCAGCAGTCACCACCATTTATCCACCCTCCCGTGCGGTACGCTGTGGCAGCGTTCGCAGGTCCAGAGCGAGAACGAGACCTTGTCGTGGCAGCGGCCGCAGTACTGGCCGTTGAGGATCTTGGTCATGGTGATCGGGTTGGCGTCTTTCTGCGGGATGAAGATCTCCGTGTGGCAGTTGCTGCAGGCGAGCCACTCGGTGTGCTGGCGGGGGGGGAACAACACGTATGGCATGTCGGCGGTGGAGGTCATCAGGATATTCATGTCCATGGGGTGCATCAGTGCGGTTTCCCAGGGATCGTCGGTGCGGCTCTTGCGTGGATTGATGATGCCCTGGTCCAGCGCCTTGACCCAGTCGACCTCGCCACGCTTGTCCTTCGGGAAGTCCTTCATCGATTGCGTCGGATCCTGCAGGATGTTGATGGCCTCGCCGGTGGGGTCGTGGATGCCGTCCTCAGCGAGGGGGGAGAGTGGCGGCGCCTTGAGGTCGAGCGCGAAGGCCTCGGAGCTGGGCGCCGTGTGCAGCATCAGAGCGATGCCGGCGCAGACCGCCAGGATGCTGAAACTACGAATCCCTCCCGCGGCCCGGCGCCGCGGTTTGCAGTGCTTCATGTTCGTATCCCCCTCCCGGTCGCCGACCTAGGCCGGCACGGCCTGTTGTTCCAGCGCCCAGCGGACGTGTTCCCGCACAATATCCGAGGGATCGTCGCTACGCGCCGTCAGGCTTTCTATTATGGCTGTCCTGTCCGGTTCCTTCGCGACGCGCAGCGCATTACCCAGCGCGACCGCGAGATTGCGCCGCCAGCCGTCGTAGCCGGCGCGCCGGATGGCGGAGCCTGTGGTGTATTGTAAGAACTCCGCCTCGCTCCATGCACACAGGGTGTTCAGCCCGGCGGAATCGAGGCCGTGGCGCGGCGTGAAATCCGCCTCGCTGGAAGGGACGGCGAAGCGGTTCCATGGACACACCAGCTGGCAATCGTCGCAGCCGAAGACGCGGTTGCCGATCAGGGGTCGCAGGTCGACCGGGATCGGGCCGTGCAGCTCGATGGTGAGATATGAGATGCAGCGGCGCGCATCGAGTTCGTAGGGCGCGACGATGGCCTGCGTCGGACACACGTCGATACACGCACGGCAACTGCCGCAGTGGTTCACGCCCGGCGTGTCGGGCGGCAAGGGCAGGTCGGTGTAGAGCTCGCCGAGAAAGAACCACGATCCGCTGCGGGTGTTGACCAGATTGGTGTGCTTGCCGATCCAGCCCAGGCCGGCGCGTTCCGCCAGTGCCTTTTCCAGCACCGGCGCGCTGTCGACGAATGCGCGATACCCGAAGGGACCGCTCACGGCGGCGATGCGCTCCGCCAGCGTCTGCAGACGGGCGCGCAGCACCTTGTGGTAGTCGCGGCCGAGGGCATAGCGCGAGACATAACCGAGAGAGGGGTCTTGCAGCACCGTCCAGGGATCGCGCCCGTCCGGCGGCAGGTAGTCCATGCGCGTCGAGATCACGCGCAGCGTGCCGGGCACCAGGTCGGGCGGGCGGCTGCGGCGGGTGCCGTGTCGAGCCATATAGTCCATCTCGCCGTGGCGGCCCAGGTCGAGCCAGTTGAGCAGGCGGGTCTCGTGCTCATCGAGTGCGGTGTCAGCGATGCCGGCCTCCGCGAAGCCGAGCTCGCGCGCCCAGGTTTTTATGCGCAGGGCGAGGTCGGCGAAGAAGGCCGGGCCGGATTCCGAGTCTCGGTTCTGTGCGCTGCCGGGCATAACCGCTATCATAGCGCGTATGCATGAAAGATTGCCCCTGCAGCTCTACCGCGCCGCCCAGGTGCGCGAGCTCGATCGCCACGCGATCGAGGAACACGGTATCCCGTCACGTGCGCTGATGGAGCGCGCGGGCGCGGCGGCGTTTCGCCTGCTGCGCGCACAATGGCCGCAGGCGCAGCGCATCGGAGTGGTCTGCGGGCCGGGCAACAATGGCGGCGACGGCTATGTGCTCGCGCGTCACGCCCATGAGGCCGGCCTGGGCGTGACGGTGTACGCGGTGGGTGGCGCGGAACGGCTGCGCGGCGCGGCACGTGAGGCAGCGGATGCGCTGCGCGCGGCCGGCATCGAGGCGAGACCCTATGTCGGTGAAACCTTGTCCGGTCATGATGTCGTGGTGGATGCGCTGCTCGGCACCGGACTCGATCGCGAGGTCGATGGCCTGCCGCGCGCCGCGATCGAGGCGATGAACGCGAGCGGGGCGCCGGCGCTCGCGCTCGACATTCCCTCCGGGCTGGACGCGGATACCGGCCGCATGCGTGGCGCGGCGGTGCATGCGGATCACACCGTCAGCTTCATTGGACTCAAGCAGGGTCTGTTCACCGCGGACGGACCCGACTGCAGTGGATGTGTCCACTACAGCAGTCTCGGTGTGCCGATGCAGGAGTTTTCACGGATCGAGGCGGCTTCCACCCGTTTTTCCTACCAGACTCTGGCGCACCGGCTCAGACCGCGCGGTCGCGGCGCCCACAAGGGGCGGCATGGCCATGTCCTGATCATCGGCGGGGATCATGGCATGAACGGCGCGGTGCTGCTGGCCGGCAAGGCCGCCTTGCGCACCGGCGCCGGGCTGGTGAGCATCGCGACGCGCTCCGCCCATGCCGCGCTGCTGAGCCTGGCGCAACCGGAGTTGATGAGTCACGGTGTGGAGGACGCCGCCGCGCTGCAGCCGCTGCTCGAGCGCGCCACGGTGATCGCCATCGGGCCGGGCATGTGCCGCTCGCCCTGGGCACGGGAACTGCTCGGCCGGGTACTGGACCAGACCAGGCCGCTGGTGGTCGACGCCGATGCGCTGAACCTGCTGGCCCAGGATCCCGTGCAGCGCGATGACTGGATTTTGACGCCACACCCCGGCGAGGCCGCGCGCCTGCTCGGGAGCACGGCGACCCAGGTGCAGGACGATCGCTTCCATGCGGTCGCGCGCCTGCAGGCGCGTTACGGCGGCGCGGTGATTCTGAAGGGGGCCGGTTCCCTGGTCTGCGATCCGGATGGCGGGATCGGACTCTGCCACGGCGGCAATCCCGGCATGGCCGGCGGCGGCATGGGTGATTTGTTGACCGGTGTGGTCGCCGGCCTGGTTGCCCAGGGCATGGGCATGGCCGAGAGCGCGCGCTTCGCGACGGCGGTGCATGCCGCGGCCGGGGATCTCGCCGCCGGGGAGGAGGGTGGTGAGCGCGGACTGCTGGCTGGTGACCTGCTGGGCCCGATTCACCGGCTGATGAATCCTCGCACGGAATACTGATGGAGTTCCAGACCGCATCCGAGCAGGAGATGGAGGCCGTCGGCGCGCGGCTGGCGCGTGGACTCATGCCGGGTCTGGTCATCCACCTGAGCGGACCGCTCGGCGCGGGCAAGACCACGCTGGTGCGCGGCCTGCTGCGTTCGCTGGGCTGGTCAGGCTTGGTCAAGAGCCCGACCTACACCCTGGTCGAGACCTATGACCTCGGCGATCGGGTCATTCATCATTTCGATCTGTATCGGCTTTCCGATCCGGAGGAGCTCGAATTCATCGGCCTGCGCGACTACCTCGACGGCCATTCGATCTGCCTGATCGAATGGGCGGAGCGCGGCGTGGGACTTTTACCCGAGCCCGACCTCGGTGTGGAGATCGCGTTCCGGGGCGACGGCAGGGAAATACGCTGTGAGTCGGGCACGGAGGCGGGGCGCCGTCTGTTAAGCCAGATGGGGACCTCCCGGTCTTAACGGCGCCATTCTGTCCTGCAGCGCTGGCTCAGCCGGGCTCGCTGGGCATTGGGGGTTTAAGGAAATGACGAAATTCCGCCGCCAGGATCAGCGGGGTTTCCGGGAAAGTAAAAACTATCTTCAAGCGCTTACCCGGCAGTCATCATGGCCTGCCCAAGCATGTGCAGGTATCTCTTTAGAATGCTTGCAATTGATGAAGGTTTGTATAAACATTGCCCCTACTGTAAAGAGGGTGGGAACAGGCGTTCAATGAAGAGGTTTATCGCCATACTGGTTCTGGCCTGCGTCCCTGCCGTGGTGTGGGCGGGTCGGGTCGCGATCGAAGGTGTGCGCGTGTGGCCCGCGCCGGACAACACCCGTGTCGTCTTCGACGTGAGCGCGCCGGTGGAATACAAGGTCGAGCGGCTGTTCAATCCGGACCGGCTCGTGCTCGATTTCTCGAATGTGTCGCTGACCAAGGCGGTGGAGCAGCCCGTCGCGACCGACGCCATCATGAAATCGATCCGGCATGCGCGCCGCAACAGCAGCGACCTGCGCATCGTGCTCGATCTCAAGCAGAAGTCCGAGTACAAGGCCTTCCTGCTCAAGCCCAATGATGAATATGGACATCGTCTGGTGTTCGACCTGTACAGCCCGGAACAGCAGGCCCAGCAGGCACAACTCGATAAACTGGTGCAGCAGGCGCAGACCCGGCAGGAGACTTCGGCCACGCCGAAGCCCCCGGTCGCCCAGGCCGACCGTCCCGCGGTCAAGGCGGTTGCTCCGGAGGCGAAGCCCCGCGACATTGTGATTGCCATTGATGCCGGTCACGGCGGAGAGGATCCCGGGGCGCGTGGCTATTCCGGCGCCTATGAGAAGGACCTTGTGCTCGCGATCGCGCGTCGTCTGAAGACGATGGTGGAACGTGAGCCCGGCATGAAGCCGGTAATGACGCGCGATGGCGATTATTACCTGAGCCTGCGCAAACGCACCCTGAAGGCGCGCGACAGCCGCGCCGACCTGTTCGTCTCGATTCACGCCGACGCCTTCCGCGATCGCAGCGTGCGCGGTTCCTCGCTCTACGTCCTGTCCCAGAACGGCGCCACCAACGAGGCGGCGCGCTGGCTGGCGGAGAAGGAGAACGCCTCCGACCTGATCGGCGGCGTCAGCCTGGACGACAAGGACAACCTGCTGGCCTCCGTGCTGCTCGACCTGTCGCAGACCGCGACCATACAGGCCAGTTTCGAGGCCGGCGACGCGGTCCTGCGCTATATGCAGCCCGTATCCACCCTGCACAAGCGCCAGGTTCAGCAGGCGGGCTTCGTCGTGCTGAAGTCCCCCGACATCCCGTCAGTCCTGGTGGAGACCGCGTTCATCTCTAATCCGCAGGACGAAAAGCGGCTGCGCAGCGCGGACTACCAGGAGCAGATGGCGAGCGCCATCTTCAAGGGGATCAAGGATTACTTCTCCAAGCATCCACCCGTCGGCACCCAGATCGCCGCGGCCAACCGTCAGCACAAGATCTCGCCGGGCGACACCCTCTCCGCGCTCGCCGCCCAGTACCGCGTCAGCGTCGAGCGCCTGCGTGCCGCCAACCGGCTGAAGAACGACCAGGTGCGCGTCGGTCAGGTGTTGACCATACCGGGTGACAGCGAGGGCTGATATACAGCCTGCCATCTCCCCACGTTTCCGATACGTGACACGAGATCTTTCTGTAGCCCGGATGCAGGCGCGCAGCGCTGGAATCCGGGAAACGTCCATTCCCCGAAGTCCGCTGCGCTTCATTCGGACTACGTACTTTCCTATATAATGCGGCAAGGTTAATCCGGGAACCGTCCGCGGCATCCAGCATGAGAATCCATTGCCTCTCGACACAGCTCGCCAACCAGATCGCCGCGGGCGAGGTGGTGGAACGGCCGGCCTCGGTGGTGAAGGAGCTGCTGGAGAACAGCCTCGACGCTGGCGCCGGTGAGGTCACGATCGACATCGAACAGGGCGGGCTGCGCCTGATCCGCGTCACGGACGACGGGGGTGGTATCCACAAGGACGATCTCCAGCTTGCCCTGAGCCGGCATGCCACCAGCAAGCTCTCCGAACTCGATGAACTGAGCCGCATTGCGACGCTCGGCTTCCGCGGCGAGGCGCTGCCGAGCATCGTGTCGGTCGCGCGTCTCAGCCTGTCCTCGCGCGAGGCCGGGGCGGACGCCGCCTGGCGCATTGACAACGACAGCCAGGGGAATCTCGGTGAGCCTGTCCCGGCCGCGCATCCGCCGGGCACCACGCTCGAGGTGCGCGACCTGTTCTTCAACGTGCCCGCGCGACGCAAGTTCCTGCGCAGTGATCGCACCGAGTTCGGCCACATCGAGGAGGTCTTCCGCCGTATCGCGATGAGCCGCTTCGAGATCGCTTTTCGCCTCAACCATAACAAGCGCGTGGTCTACACCCTGCGGCCCGATGCCGGCGACGGAGCGGCGCGCGTCGCCGAGCTGTGCGGGGGCGAATTCATCGAGCATAGCCTGGCGATCGCGGGCGAGGCGGGCGGGCTGCGTCTGCGCGGCTGGATCGGACTGCCCACGCACTCGCGCGGCCAGGCGGATCTGCAGTATTTCTACGTCAACGGTCGCGTCATCCGCGACCGGCTGGTGAGTCACGCGGTGCGGCAGGCCTATCGCGACGTGCTCTTTCAGGGGCGCCATCCGACCTATGTGCTGTTTCTGGACATGCCGCCGGAGGAGGTCGATGTCAACGTGCATCCGACCAAACACGAGGTGCGTTTCCGCGAGAGCCGCCTGGTCTACGACTTTTTGTTTCATACCCTGCACCGGGCGCTGGCGCAGGACCGGCCGGGTGCTCGAGGGGAAGATACCGCTCCCGCGTCCGATTTCGGCATCGCCGCGCGCCCGCTTCCCGCGGCGCCGGCCTATCCGTCCACGCCGCGCGATCGGCAGCCCTCGTTCCCGTTCCGGACCGCGGAGCCCGCGCCGCAGAATTTTTACGCCGTCCTCGACGCCGCCGTGGCGGAGGCCGCGGCCGCGCCAGTCTCCGTAGCCGATGGGGCCGTCGCGCCGCCGGCCGGGTTTCTCGGTCACGCCCTTGCGCAGATCCACGGCGTCTATATCCTGGCCGAGAATACCGAAGGACTTGTGCTGGTCGACATGCATGCGGCGCACGAGCGTATAGTCTACGAGCGCATGAAGGCGACCCATCATCAGGGCGGAGTGCGCACACAGCCGCTGCTGGTGCCGCTGACGATCAATCTCGCGGCGCGCGAGGCCGAGCTGGTGGAGGATAATCAGGAGTTATTCGCGGAGCTGGGGCTCGAGGTACGGCGTATCGCGCCCGAGGTGGTGGTGGTACGCGCGATTCCGAGCCTGCTGTGCGAGGCCGATGTGGAAAAGCTGGTGCGCGACATCGTCGCCGATATTAATGTCCACGGCGACAGCACGCGCGTGCGCGAGCATCTGGACGATATGTTCGCCACGATGGCCTGTCACGGCGCGGTGCGCGCGAACCGCCGTCTCACCCTGCCCGAGATGGACGCCCTGCTGCGCGATATGGACCGCACCGAGCGCAGCGGCCAGTGCAACCACGGCCGTCCGACCTGGGTGCAGCTCGATATGAAGGAGCTGGACCGGCTGTTTATGCGGGGGAGGTAACAAAGTTGGGAAAGGCGTGATGGGTAATGGGTGATGGAAGGGGACGGATTTGAAATCCGTCCCCGGAAACGATTGAGTATCAAAAAATCATTCGTCTAATCTCCGGCTTCGCTGGCGATTGGTTTTAGCTTTTAACTTAGTCCTTCTTCAGTTCCTTCAGCGCCTTTCCGCTCTTTTCCAGCATGTCGCCGCTGGATTCCATCAGATCGCCCGCGATGTCTTTTCCGGCGAACGGATTGGCATAGAAGGCTCGGCCCTTGCCGATGTTCACGCCGAACCAGAGGCCGGCGAGCAGGCCGATGACGATGCCGAGGACAATGCTTTTGAAAGTACCCATGAACTGCTCCTGCTGATGAGTGAAGGGTGATGAGTGATACCGCGATCTTGTTTTAATCACCCATCACCCATCACCCATCACCCATCACCC
>JADLET010000127.1 GCA_020845975.1 Gammaproteobacteria bacterium
GCATGGTTTGCGTCCTTGTCCTGCCTCTATGCGCTTCGCTTGTCAGCGTTCGGACAGGAGCAGGTATTCCCCGTTCCCGCGCCGGACCAGCGCGAAGTTCGTATCGGGTTCAGAATACGCCGGGTTTCTCAGTTTCGCCAAGGCCAGACGAAGATTTTCGCGGATCTGGGCACTTTCGCCACTGTCGAGAGCGAAAGCCCGCTTGAAGGTCTCGACCGCCTCGCCGATCTTGTCCTGCTCCATCAGCACCACGCCCAGGTTGTTCCAGGCCGGAACGAAGGTTTCGTCCACCTCCAGCGCCCGGCGCAACAGCAGTTCGGCCTGCCCGAGACGTCCAAGGTGGAGGTTGGCCGAGCCCAGGGCAGACAGCACGTCCACGGTCACGCCGCGTTCGGCAGCAGCTTGCAGATAGGCCTTCAGCGCCAGTTCATGCTGGCCCGCCGCCATCAGCCGGTGCCCCACCGTCAGCCCGTCAACCGACTCGCCCCGCCCGCGCCCGGCGGGGGCGTAGGGATTGCCGTCAAGCGGAGGGCCGCCCGCGTTTCCGCAGGCGGCCAGAAGGGTCGAGAGGAAAAGGGCAGTCAACCGTGACTTGATCATCTGCCCCTTTCCGAGGCCTGGGCGCTGGTCAGAAATTCGCGCCGTTCAGCGTCTTGTAGATGTCATAGAGTGACGGACCGATCAGGATCAGAAGCAGCGGAGGCACCGTCAGCATCATTGTCGCAAGCGTCATCTTGGTCGGCAAGGTGTTCGCCTTCTCTTCCGCCCGCATCACGCGCTTGTCACGCATTTCTGCCGCATAGACCCGCAACGCTTCGGCGATCGAGGTGCCGAAGGTGGCGGACTGGATCAACACGGTGACGAAGCTGCCGACGTCGATCACGCCCGCGCGTTCCGACATGTCTCGCAGCACGTTGACCTTGTCCTTGCCGGCCTTGACCTCGTAGCTGACGATGTCGAATTCGTCGGCAAGGGCTGGAAAGCCCGCGCGGATTTCCTTCGCCACGCGGATGATCGACTGGTCCAGAGACTGACCGGCCTCGACGCAGACCAGCATCATGTCGAGCGCGTCGGGAAAGCCGTTGGTGATCTCTTCCTGACGCTTTTGCTGGCGCTTCGTCACCCAGTATTTCGGTAGCATGTAGCCCAGCACGCCCGGCCCGAGAATCACCATCATCATCTTGGTCGGCGTCATCGGCACATCGGCGGTCTGCGCCTTGACGATCGCATAGATCACGCCGAGGCACAGCAGGATGATGCCCAGCGAAAACTGCGCGAAGTGGTAATGCCGGACAGCGTTCTTCGAGCGGTAACCGGCCTGTACCAGCTTCAGCTTGATCGCCGAATACTGCGCCTCGTCCTGCGGTTCGAGGAAGTTGGCGTATTTTTCCAGCTTGTCCTTCTTGGTGTCGGTGCGCAGGTTCTTCTCGCGGCCTGCCTTGGGATCGGCTTTTGCCCCCGGCATCCGGGCCTCGCGCAGACGATCCAGCGGATCCTTCTGCTTCTTCAACAGCATCGGCAGCGTCACCAGGATCAGCATCAGACCGGCCGCACCTGCCAGCACCAGAGGGCCGAACGGACCAAGGCTGTCGGTCAGCATTCCGTTCAGCGAGCCGAAGAATTCTCTCAGGGTTTCCATGATCGAACCTCAGACCTTGATGTTGACGAGAGTGCGCATGACGAAGATGTTGACGACCAGAAAGGCGGCCACAACCAGGCAGGCGGGGATGAACAGCGAGGTTTCCTTGACCTCGTCGTAGTAGCCGGGCTGCAGCACGTTGATGCCGACCAGCGCCAGAAGCGGGAAGATCGACAGGAACATGCCGGACCACTTGGCCTCGGCGGTGATCGCCTTCACGCGACGGAACAGCTTGAAGCGTGCCCGGATCACCTTGGCCAGACCGTCGAGGATTTCGGCCAGGTTACCGCCCGACTGCTGCTGGATCGTCACCGCGACGGCGAGAAAGCGCATGTCCTGGGTGTCGATGCGGTCGGCCATGTTCTTCAGACTCTCGCCCATGTCACGGCCATAGGCGGCCTCGTCGGCGATTACGCCCATCTCGGACCCCAGCGGGTCGGGCACTTCCTTGGCGACGATGTTGACTGCGGATGAGAACGGATGACCGACGCGCAGGCTGCGCACCATCAGCTCCACCGCGTCGGGAAGCTGTTCCTCGATCATGCTCATCCGTTTCTTGGCCTTCTTGTTGATCCAGACGTAGATCCCGCCGATCCCCATTCCGAAAGCCACCGCAATGCGGACCTGGAGCGAGGCGCCGGTGGCGACGGTGAGACCCAGAAACGCGACCACGCCGAGAACCCCCATCATCAGGATCAGCTGCGGCGGCGTGAAGGCGATGTTGGCCTTCTGTGCCTTTGACGCGAGGATCGCATAAAGCGGGATCGACCGCGATTTCATGTGCTGGCTCATCTCCTTGCGGAGTTGCTCCAGCACCTGTTCGCGGCCCTGGCCCTTTTCGAGCATTTCGAGACGGCGGTTGACCCGGCTGTTGAGCGAGATCGACTTGCCGAAGACCGTCAGATAGACGCCTTCGACCAGAACCAGCACGGCGATGAAGATCAGGCCGTAGATGATCGGTTCGGCTGAGATGACCATGGGACGTTTCTCCTATTGCGCCGCGACGGGTTCGAACAGCGCGGCCGGCAGGTCGTAGCCCCACTGGCGGAAACGCTCGGAGTAGTGCGACCGGACCCCGGTGGCGGTGAAGCGGCCGTTGATCCTGCCGTCGGGGCCAAGCCCTTGACGCTGGAAACGGAACACTTCCTGCATCGAGATCACCTCGCCCTCCATCCCGGTGATTTCGGTGATCGAGACCATCCGGCGCGAGCCGTCCTGGAGACGGCTGGCCTGCACGATCAGGTTGACAGCGCTGGCGATCTGCGCGCGGACAGCCTTAAGCGGCATCTCGATCCCGGCCATTGCAACCATGTTTTCCAGACGACTCACCCCGTCACGCGCCGAGTTGGCGTGGATCGTGGTCATCGAGCCGTCGTGGCCGGTGTTCATCGCCTGAAGCATGTCGATGACTTCCTCGCCCCGGGTTTCCCCGACGATGATCCGGTCGGGGC
>JADLET010000128.1 GCA_020845975.1 Gammaproteobacteria bacterium
CATCGATGTTCAGGCCTTCAAGCCCGTCGATGCTGTGACGATTCTGTTTCGCGGCCTTGGCGCGCAGTTGATCCGGTGTCTTGCCGGCAACGGCCCGTTCTATCTCGTCGCGTTGCCCGGCGTAGTCATAGAGTGGTACGCCCCAGCCACAGGAATCTGAAATGCGCTCCAGTGTGATACGGATGATGTTCCGGCAGACTGGCTGTGTCGGGAAGGTCACCAGCAGCGTGCTGAACTCCGGATGATCGCGTTCGATCACGGTACCGTGACCATGCAGGCGGAGAATGCGTGGGCCGCCTTCGAAGGCGCAGAACATCACGACGATGCGGCCGTTCTCCTTGAGGTGCGCCACGGTTTCAATACCGCTGCCGCCCAGATCCAGGTAAGCGATTTCGGTGGGGCTGAGGATGCGCAGCGTATCCAGCCCCTTGGGCGAGCAGTTGATGCTGCCGTCGGCAGACAGCGGCGCGCTGGCGACGAAAAACATCTGCTGCCGGCGTATCCAGTCAGCCATGTTGTCATCGATTTGTTCAAACAGTCGTGCCATGAAAACCGGTCCGGGACAGAGCAGGGTCAGGTTACCACTTCCGGTCAAATGCCTACGTTCGACGCGCTGGCAGACTCGGCTGATGGGGTGGTTTGAATGACCTATACTCTTGCCGCGGGAAGGCTAGGTCATTGGCACGGCGGTGCCGCAGATCGTGTTCTCCGGTTACGCTCTCTTGCATGTCGTGTCGATGCTGGTGGCAGTCCCTGAACGCCGACACGGGTATGGAGTTCCGACAAATAATGGGCTCAAGTCATGGAGAAATTACCGCTTCAATGGCACTTCGCCAGATCTTGATCTCCGTCGGCGACTGGCGCGATACCCGGCCATGGCGCTTTTTATACCGCCTTATTGGGTTGCATTGGGAGCCGTCGCTATGAACCTACTTCAAACGGGCGTTGCTCTTGGTGGCACCGGGAGCCTACTGGCCTTGGCGGTGTATATCTACCTCGCCGCCCGTGGCGACAGTGTCACGCTCTATTCGACAGTCAATCATCGCTTGCTCAATTGGAAGCAGAACGTTTTCCTTGTATTCGCCGCGATCGGTTTTCTCGTCTGCATGTTTGCCGGCGCAGAATCCATGTTGCATTGGATGCCTAACTCATGGGGAGGCGTAAATGAGGACGGCGAGTACGAGGCATATCGAACCGTCATCGCCACCTCTTTTTCAGTCATTGGTGGATTCGCGTTTGCTGGGTTTATTGACAAGGCTACTCGCAACGCGATTTTCCTCGATATGATGCGCGATCGCGCTCGGTTTCTTGAAAAGATCGTTGTCGCAACGTCAGGCAATGGGTCATTGGCTGATATTCGCGATAACTTGAATAGTAGGTTGCGTAATGTTAATGCGCAGAGTGGGCATCGATCTAACGAACGGCCGCTCGGGATTCTTTGTCCGGATGAAGAGCGCGCGATCCAGTATCGCGAACTGCTTGAAATGATCGATCTCATTGAGACGCAGCGTGAAAAAAAGTAATCCGAGAAATAGCAGCCAAACCAACCGCCCCACTCTGTGCGCGCGTGAGCACCGGCTAGGCCTTTCCATTCAGAAGATTTAAATGACCGAAGTAACCCGCTATTTCATAGACCAAGCTAGTCTGCCGACTGACTTTCCAACTCATTGCCAGACGGCTGAGTTTTGGGAAAGTCTCGGACGGACAGTTGCCACGTTTGGTCTGCTCGAAGAAGTTTTGTGCAAAGCGATCTTTGTTTTTACCGCCACCAGACAATATAACGATACCGAGATCAACGATGCCTACGAGCAGTGGCTTCCAATGCTACAACGAACATTGTGTGATCAACTGGGACGGCTGATTGACACTTACGGCAAGGTGGTTAAAAAGCACCCTGATGCAAACTTCAGCAACTTTGCCGGGTTGCTTGAAGATATGAAAACAGCCTCCACAATCAGAAATGTCTTGTGCCACGGATCGTGGCGTTACCCAGATCAAAATGGCGCATCAGTTCCGTTTTTTGTAAGTAATCAGAATAAATTCTTCGATACTCCGATCAACAAGGCTTGGCTGGAGCAAACACGACGGCACGTCGCGGCACTGATTTGCGATGTAATCAACACGGTGACGCAGATGGGATGGCAGTTTCCAGGCTCTGTTGGGCCAGGAATTCCTATGCTCAACCAAGTCTGCCCTAGCGTTAAGTGATCAATATTATTTCGATTTGACACAGAAGTGGAGATTCCCAAAAAGTGCGCCCACCAGTTCTGGGCGCGCGGCGTCGATCTCGGCCTGAATATCTTCTGCCTACGTTTGGCGCGCGGACGCCAGCGCCCGGTCACCCACGAAGGGATTGTTCTGCCGTTCCTGTCCGAAGCTTGAGGTCGGACTGTGTCCAGGCACAAAATTTACCTCGTTACCGAGTGACCAGAGCCGGCGGGTGATCAAGTTGATCAACGTGGCATAGTCGCCGCCTGGAAAATCTGTGCGGCCGATGGAGCCCGCGAACAGCACGTCGCCGACAAAGCACATTTGTGCTGAGCGGCTGAAGAACACCACATGGCTTGGCGTGTGGCCGGGGCAGTGATGCACTTCAAGCGTTTCGCATTCCACCTGCAGAGTGTTGCCCGCAAGTAGCCAGCGATCTGGCTCAACGGTATCCACCTGCGTGAAGCCGAAAATTCGGGCATGGTCGGGCAGGGCATCGATTCAGTAGCGATCACCACGCACCTGCAACGGCGGGGCTGGCTGATCCGGGATGCCGAAAGTAGCCACCTGAGCTCAGAGTGCGTCTTCGAGTACCTGGGTGCGCAGGGCCTTGCGGTCTATCTTGCCCATGTCATCACGTGTCAGGCCGGTGACATCGAACAAGCGTATTGCCACTGGCAGGTTCAGGGTTTTGCGCGACCAGGCGGCGATCCCGGCGAGACTCGTCGGAGTTGCCGCTGGCCGACGCTCGATACCGGCGCCGACCATCACGCTTCCGTCGGTATCCTCGATGGTGAAGGCAACGGCGGTACGTACCTCGGGGTGCGATTCGATACCACAGTCGATCAGCGGCAGCGCAAATTTATGTCCACCCAGATTAACGATGTCGTCGCTGCGACCTTCGACGAATACCAGTCCGTCGGCAGTCACGTGTCCGATATCGCCTGGATAGAACCAGCCGTCGCGAAATCGCGCTGGAGCATTGCCGGCTGCGGGTTCACGGTAGTAGCCGTCCGGCATACCCTCGCCCCTGACGCGGATTTCACCGCTCTTCCCGGGCGGTAGTTGCTGGCCA
>JADLET010000129.1 GCA_020845975.1 Gammaproteobacteria bacterium
TACGATGTTTGCTGGTACGCGGCTGGCTTATTTCACGCTGTAGCCGCGGCCTTCGAGGCAGGCGGTCATGGCGCGCAGGTACTGTTCGCGCTTTTCGGTGCGTTCGTCGGCGGGGACATTGCCGCCGGGCCGGCTGGGATCGTAGCCGGTCTGGTCGACGGACCACTGGTGGCATTCGAAGCGGTCGGTATTCTGCTGGTCCTCGCTCTGCCCTTCCATCGGATAGATGTACAACTCGTCAGGCACGCTGGCGTCCGTGTCGATCCGGCTGTCGTCGGGGGCCGCGACCACTTCGTAGCCCGGCGCGCTGCGGCGCCAGACGTAATAGACACCGTCGGCGTAGTAGTACGGCGTCGAGTCGACGTAGAGCGTGGTGTAGTACTGCGGCAACGCCGGCACGATGATGCCGAACGGCGGCACGATGACGGTGAAGCCGACGCCGCCGCGACGATACCAGATGCCGGAGTTGTAGTAATACGGAACTCCGCGATACGGGATCACGCGATAGTGGCGCGGCAGGGCCGGCGCGACGTAGCCGCGCGGCGGGTAATAGCGGTTGTGGCCGTGGCGGTTGTCAAAGCGATAGCCGCGATCCTCGAAGTTGCGGCGGTCATGATTGTCCTGGCCGCGAAAATCCCGCGGCGCGCCCATCGCGGGCGGTCCGCCGTGACGTCCTCCGTCGCGTCCGTCGCCCCGGTTGTCATTGCGGTCTGCCCAGGCCGGCGTGATCAGAACGGCAAGGATCAGCGCGGTGATTGCACGGGTGGCTGCGTTGCGTTTCATGGTGTCCTCTCCTCTTGCTGGTGGCGCTGGTTCAGCGCACGCTGTAGCCGCGGCCTTCGAGACAGGCCGTCATCGCGCGGCGGTAATCGCTCGCCTGGCGCTCGACGGCGGCTTGGCGTTCGGCCGTCTGCCGGTCGATGCGCGACTGCAGGCTCCGCGTCTCCGCGGCGCGCGCGGTGTCGGACGAGGCGCCGATCATCGCGCCCGCGACCGCGCCGGCGACAGCCCCGCCGCCGTTGTCATGCGGACCCGCGACCATGGAACCGAGCAACGCGCCGGTCACCGCGCCGACGGCGGTATCGTGAGCGGGCGCCGCAACAGGCACGACCTCGAGACGCTGGTGCGGCGCGAGTCGCGGCGCGCTGGGGTCGAAGCCGGTCTGCTGCTTCGCCCACAGATAGCATTCGTAGCGATCGCGGTCCTGCTGCGCGGCGCTCTGCTCGTACAGCGGATAGTAATAGACCTGCGTGGGCGGCAGCGGTGGCGCGGGCGCGACGACGGTGCGCGCCACCGGCGGCGAGGCACAGGCCGCCAATGCGCCGCCGAGCGCGAGCATCACGAGACCTCTGCCGTAACGTTTCCCTGCTGTCATGGCCGCCTCCTGTGTGGATTCGCTGTCACTGTAGCCGTTGCAAGCTGAACGTCCGCTGAACAGGATCGATTGGCGCGGTGCTTACAGGATTGGACCGGAAACACACGGGAGAAATTCGTGATGCGATGTGTAAAGGTTTGCATACACATGAGAAAGGGGGACAGATTTGAAATCTGTCCCCCAACATATGTTTCGTAGCCCGGATAAAGGTGCGTAGCACCGGCATCCGGGAATGGCGGCCTCTGAATTCCCCGGATGCCGCTCCGCTCTATCCGGGCTACAAGGCGGTGCCGCTCAGGGAGAGGTACTGATTTGCCGTGGTAAAGAGAACAGATTTGAATTCTGTCCTCCAACAGGTGTCAGGTGTTTCGTAGCCCGGATAAAGGTGCGTAGCACCGGCATCCGGGAATGGCAGACGCTGGATTCCCCGGATTCCGCTGTGCTCCATCCGGGCTACGATTGTTAGCCCGATTCTTTCTCGCACTTTTTGTGCATGTATTACCGGGATCGACGGCGATTCGCGCAAGGCCGGCAGGCTGGCAATCGCGGGGGCACTTTGGTAACGTGTGATCATTCGCTCGCGTACTTCCCTGATTCCGCAGTGATAGCGGAACTGGTGCAACACCTAAAGGGAATTCCATGAAAGCCACGTCCTGGCGCCGTTTGCGGCGATACAGCGGATTACTTTGCATTGCGCTCGCGGATCTCGCGTGGCGTCCGGCCGTCGCTGTGGACCTCTCGAAGTGCAATCGCTGTCATGCCGCCCCGCCGGTGGCTGTAACAGAGGGGCCGGCCTGCTCGAGCTGTCACTCGGCGGAACAGAATCTGGCGGACAACGGCGAGACCGCGTTTTCGCAGTCGCTTGCCGCCGAGCCCGCGGAAAAACCGGTCGCCACATCGGCGCTCGCGCCGCGACCCGCGCTCGACAGCACCGAGCATCTGCCGGGCATGAAGGTTCCGCTGTATTACGAGCACACCCACGTCGGCATGCATCCGAATGAGATGGTGCACATCCCCGCCGGTCCGTTCACGATGGGCACCGATGAACGACTGCCTGATGAAGGCCCGACGCACGTCGTCGATCTGCCGGCCTATGACATCGATCTGTACGAGGTGACCAACGGCCAGTACAAGTCCTTCATGGATGCGACCGGGCACCGCTCGCCGCCGCAGTTCGAGAATCGCACCTGGCCGTCCGGCAAGGTCGATCACCCGGTTGTCGGCGTGACCTGGAACGACGCGCACGCCTACTGCGAGTGGGCAGGCAAGCGCCTGCCGACCGATGAGGAATGGGAAAAGGCCGCGCGCGGCACCGATGCGCGACGCTATCCCTGGGGCAATGAGTTCGGCATGATGCGCGCGAATACGCCGCTGTACTGGAATTCATTGCAGCGCGAGGGCGATACCAGCCCGGTCGGCGCCTTCGCCGAGGGCGTGAGCACCTACGGTCTCTACGACATGACGGGCAATGTGTGGGAGTGGACGGAGTCGTGGTACCGCGCGTATCCGGGCAACACGCATCCAAACGAAAACTACGGCGAGCTCTACAAGACACTGAAGGGCGGCTCGTGGTGGGATTGCTCGTTCTACAAGTGCGGAATCTCGGCGCCGAGCTTCAATCGCTCGTTTTTCCTGAAGACCACGAAGAACAATAGCTTCGGTTTCCGTTGCGCGAAGGACGCGCATTGAGGGGGAAGAAATGCATGCACTGATCCATGGCGCGCGCTTCGCGGCGCGGAAGATGCTGGGCGGAATAATGATGGCCCTGCTCTGCGCCGGCGCCGCCGGCGCTGATGGGCCCGCGCACGCCGATGCGTTTGCGGGCATGGCGCTGATCCCGGCCGGCGAGTTCATCATGGGCAGCAACAAATTCGAGCATGAAGGTGTCGCGGGCGAGTTCGGCAACACCAAGCCGTGGTATATGGATGAACATCCGGAACATCGCGTGCGTCTGCCCGCCTATTACATCGATCGCTATGAGGTGACCAACGCGGACTATCGCGCGTTCTTCGCCGCGGTCGAGATTCCCCCGCCCGATCACTGGCTGGATCGCGGCTACATCCTCAGCCTGAAGGACGACAAGCTGCGCGCGGTCGATATCGACAAGCTGCGCCAGCTCGCGGTGCGCACCTTCAAACTGGACATCGACACGCGTCAGATGACGAAGGAACAGCTGCTGGACGCGATCCACGAGAAGATCAGGGTGATGGACCGCGAACCGGTGATCTACGTGAGCTGGGCCGATGCCGATGCCTACTGCCGCTGGGCCGGCAAACGCCTGCCTGCCGAGGGCGAGTGGGAAAAGGCCGTGCGCGGCACCGACGGGCAGGAGTTTCCGTGGGGCCAGGAATGGAAGGAAGGCATGAGCAACACCGGCGAGGCCGAGTGGGAAGACGGCGTCGCGCCGGTGGGATCGTACAAGACTGACCAGTCGCCGTACGGCGTGTACGACATGGCCGGCAATGTCTCGGAATGGGTCGCCGACTGGTACCATGCTTATCCCGGTTCGGACTTCAAGAGCGACGCCTTCGGCGAAAAATTTCGCGTCGTGCGCGGCGCCGGCCGCGGCGGTGAGGGCCACTACGCCCTGCACCTGTTCCAGCGCGGCGCCTACCGTTTCAACCAGCCGCCCGACTCCCGCTTCAACGACCTCGGCTTCCGCTGCGCCGCCGACGTCTCACCCCTCTAACCCAGCCAGATCCCTGACGCCGGGGACAGATTTATTT
Source organism: Gammaproteobacteria bacterium (assembly GCA_020845975.1). Lineage (GTDB taxonomy): Bacteria > Pseudomonadota > Gammaproteobacteria > SZUA-140 > SZUA-140 > JADJWH01. The sequence continues at coordinate 4,102 of JADLET010000129.1, forward strand.
TCTGCCCCTTCCCTCAATCGAGACGGGCCTTTGACGTCGGGGACAGATTTATTTTATTGAAGCCCGCGCTGCCCGCTTGATAACCCGCCGCCACCTGCCCAATCGGCAAGGAAAAA
>JADLET010000130.1 GCA_020845975.1 Gammaproteobacteria bacterium
GCCCGAAGTGTCCGGTATTTTCCGCGGTATACATCGCCTGCGGCAGGCTGCGCAGCAGTACGGTCTCGATCAGGCGGCGGTCCGGACGACCCGCTACATCGATCATCAGGCGGGCGTAGTCGCGCGCACAGGGTTGTTCGCCTCCGCCGAGCTTGAGGCCAAGCCCATTCAGGACACCGCGTACGTCCTCGAGCTTCTGCTGATCCGGCTGGGGATGCGTGCGATAAACGATAGCGACCCTCTGCTCGAGAAGATACGCAGCCGCCGCCACGTTCGCCGCAATCATGCATTCCTCGATCATCCTGTGCGCATCGTTGCGCACCAGGGGCACGATCTTGCTGATCTTGCGCCGCTCCCCGAAGATGATGCGCGTCTCCTTGCTGTCGAAATCGATTGCGCCACGCTTCTCGCGCTCCTTGAGCAGCGCCTGGTACACCTGGTGCAGATTCTGCAGGTGTGGCAGCAGCTCCTTGTGGGTCTCGATGAGCTGCGGGTTGCCGTCGACCAGCATGGCGGCCACCTCATTGTAGGTGAGGCGCGCGTGCGAGCACATCACCGCCTCGAAGAAGCGGTAACCGCTGACGCGGCCGGCCTGCGTGACGAACAACTCACACGCCATGCACAGACGGTCGACCTTCGGCCGCAGCGAACACAGGTGATTGGACAACGCCTCCGGCAACATGGGGAGCACGCGCTCCGGGAAATACACCGAGTTGCCGCGGTTGAGCGCCTCCCGGTCCAGCGCGCTGTCAGGGCGCACGTAGTGCGCGACATCGGCGATCGCAACGATCAGGCGCCAGCCGCGCCCATGACGCTCGCAGTAAACGGCATCGTCGAAGTCACGCGCGTCCTCGCCGTCGATGGTGACCAGCGGATTGAGGCGCAGGTCCTCGCGTCCGTACACAGCGCTCGCCGGCACCGACTCGGGAAAGACCGCCGCCTCCTGCTCGACCGCCTGTGGCCATTGGTCAGGCAGTTCATGGGTACGGATGGCGATCTCAATCTCCATGCCGGGTGCCATGCGGTCGCCCAGCACCTCGGTGATGCGGCCGACTGGCTGGGAATGCTGGCTCGGTTGTTCGGTGATACCCGCCACCACAATCTGGCCCTCGTTCGCCCCGCCGCGCTGATCCGGCGGTATGACGATCTCCTGGCTGATGCGCTTGTTGCTGGAGACTACGAAACCAAGGCCGCCCTCGCTGTAATAGCGCCCGACGACCTCTTGCGTGTTGCGTTCCAATACCTCGACCAGGGCGCCCTCGCGGCGCCCGCGGCGGTCGGCGCCGATGACCTTGGCGATGACGCGGTCGCCGTGCATGACCGAGCGCAGCTGCTTCGCCGACAGGAACAGGTCGTCGCTGCCGTCGTCCGGCACCAGGAAGCCGAAGCCGTCGGAATGTCCGATCACGCGGCCACGCACTACATTCATCTTGCTGGCGACGCCATAGCGGCCGCGCCGGTTGCGTACCAGCTGACCGTCGCGCTCCATGGCGTTCAGGCGCTTGCGCAGGGCTTCGATGCCGGTTTCGTCGGTGAGACCGAGCTCGCGGGCAAGCTGTTCGAGGCTGAGCAGGGTCTCGCGCGCCTGCAGATGCTCCAGGATGAATTCCCGGCTCTTGATGGGGAGTTCGTACTTGCGGGCCTCGCGGGCGGCATGGGGATCAATTTTGGAGGATTGTTTCGTCATAGTTGTGCTGATTATAATAATCGCTTATATCCGCTTGGCGACACGCTGCGTGTTTGACATTATGACATTGTCTGGGTAAAGTTGCGCAGTTTCGCGGCTGCGGCATTGAAATGCGCGGCCGTGAGAATAGGCCGAGGTGGCGAAATTGGTAGACGCACTAGCTTCAGGTGCTAGCGGGGGCAACCCCGTGGAGGTTCAAGTCCTCTCCTCGGCACCAAATTCGATGATCCGCTTGTTCGCCCTTTAGCAAGCGGCTTTTTCCAATCAATCGCTACCCCCTGGGCGGACGCGCCCTGCCCAGGGGGAATCCACGTCTCCGGCGCACCGTGTCTCCTTGCCCGCGGATGTCGCAGCCATGGCTGCACGCCACTGAAACATTAATGTTGGAGAAAAAAAGGGCCTGCTATGCAGGCCCTTTGCGACATGATGTCGCACACTGTGCATCGGGAAGGCGCGTTACGCGAACACCTTTCGCAGCGCATCCCTGAAGGCATGAAAGAAGCCATGATGTTTGCGCCTGGAGCGGTGAGTAGTGGAAGCGCTCCCGCCCTCCTTGCCCTCATGAGGTTTTCTGGGTGAACCTGTTCCGGCAAGGGAAGGTGTTGCCTTCAACGTCAATACAACCGGCACTACATACGCGGACTTCTTCAGAAATTCGCGTCTCGACTCATTTAGCTTTCCACTCACAAATGTCTTACCTCCGTCCATCACCGCTGTGCGGCGACAAACAGCCTGTTGCCGATCCAGCCAAGCGCGTGCGGTGTTAATGGGCCGCACTGCTTCGCTGGCCCTTGTGTAATGCCCTCAATAAATTGGGCGGGCATCAAACGGGCACATCATACTGTCCGTTCCACCCTGTCGCGCCGAAACCGCCCCAATAAACTAATAACATATTGATTAGTATTGATAAATATAGATTCGACACCTGACAATAAATCCGCCGACTGCCATGGAGCCGTTAGGCTAACGGTTGCCTTAGTTTCCGGATAGTTCTGTAATGAAACCCAGTTTCTGTATCCCGGCACGCTGCGCCGTGGCTATCACCTGGATGACGCGCTCGTACTCGCTTTTGCGATCCCCCCGAATGGCGATCTCCGGCTGCGGCTGTTGAGCAGCGGCTTTCTCCAGCAGAAGCGCGAGCTCACCATTGTCCACTGGCGTATCGTTCCAGTGCGTAGTCCCGTCGACCATGATGGAAAGCGTCACACGCTTGGGCTTGATATCATCCGGGCTCGCCGCAGCACGGGGCAGATCCAGTTTGATTGCGTTCGTCATCATCGGTATGGCGATGATGAAGATGATCAACAATACCAGCATGACATCGACCAGCGGTGTCATGTTGATTTCGCTCATCACCTCGTCGCCGTTATCGAATTCGCCGCCGAAGGCCATCTCAGAGCGCTCCCGCAATAGCATTTACCGCCGGCTTCGACGCGTTCGCCGTCCTATTGCGGGAAATAGGCGTACCGGTGATGAAATAGGCGTGCAACTGATGTGCAAAGCCATTCAACCTGCACAGCAGTCCCTTGTTTCCTCGCACCAGCGCGTTATAGGCAAGCACCGCAGGAATCGCGACCGCGAGGCCGAGAGCGGTCATGATCAGTGCCTCCCCCACCGGTCCGGCCACCTTTTCGAGTCCGACCTGACCCGAGCTGCCGATGCTGATCAGCGCGTGGTAGATCCCCCATACGGTGCCGAACAGGCCGACGAAGGGCGCGGTGGACCCGACCGAGGCGAGGATCGACAGCCCATGCTGCATGCGATCGACCGATTCGTCGATGCTCCCGCGCAGACTCGAGGTCAGCCATTCGGCCAGGCTCATTTGCCCATGCAGATCGGAACGGTTCATTGCGTGATGATCCACCGCAGCCTTCCCCTCGTTAGCCAGGCGGTAAAAAGGATTTTCCTTGCCGTGGCCATCGAGAATATGCAGACCTTCTCCGAAGCTCTGGGTGTGCCAGAAATCCGCGGCTGAGCGGGCTGCACGACGCAACCTCATCAGTCGCCATGCGCGCGTCACGATGACATACCAGCTCGCGACAGACATCAGAAACAGCAGGATCATGATGCCCTTGATTACGAAATCACCCTGCATCCAAAGGGCGGCCATATCGTAGGAGTTACTCGTCATGAATCGTCTTCCTCGCTAACATTTGCATTGATTGATATTCGATGGGCTGCGTGTTCAACGCAGCGTAAAGTTGACGGGTTGCACATACCAGTACGGGATCGCCTCCCCGCCACGCCTGGCCGGGAGATAGCGCCAGCCCTTTACTGTCTCCAGTGCAGAGCGGTCGAGGCGCGGGAAACCACTCGACTCCCTGACCCGGATCTCTCCGACGCTGCCGTCCGGCACGATGTAAACATCGAGCAATACCCTTCCCTGCTCCCGAAGCTGGCGCGAACGCATCGGATAGACAGGGGCGGGATTGTCGAGCCGGGTAGCATCGATGCGCGGTGGAATTACCCGCGGCTGCTCGGGTTCAGGCTCACCAATCTCAGCCGACACCGGTGGGATCGGCACGGGGATCTCCTGTGTGATGACACTGTCACTCATTTCCGTTTCGGGCGGAGTGAGTGGTACCTCGGGCACAGGCTCCGGCTCCGGCAGTGGCATGGGCTCGGGCGGCTTTGTGCGCTTGACCGGCAAGGGTTTGGGCGTTTCGACCACCGGGTCAGGGACTGGCTGCGCCAGCAGAACACCCGTCACGATAGGGGCTGAGGATGCCTGCAGGGCTGTTTCATGCAGCAGCACCCTGTTGGCCCAGAACAACAGGACAAAATGAACGGCGATGACGGCGAGCAGCGACAGCAGACTGTCCCGTGAGAGCATATCCTGGCCGTCTCGCGTCCGCGCGTCAGCGGGAGCTGCAGATAACAGGGCGGTAATGGTTACTACCGGATTTCTCATGGTCATCATGCGGGGAATGCCGTGGACGTCCGCCCCTGGTCTGCATAAACGTCGAAGAGTGTCTGTCGCCCGATCTCGCCGAGGGTCGCGCAGCCGGTCAGAACCATGGCGGCCTCCAGCTCATCGCGCAGGACACGGATAACATGCGCGACTCCCAGCGGGCCTGCCGCCGCGAGGGCGTAAAGATAGGGCCGGCCGATCAGCACCGCCCGCGCACCCAGGGCCAGGGCCTTGAGCACATCGGTACCTCGACGGACACCTCCATCCAGCAGCAAGGTCAGACGACCATCCACCGCCTCTGCAATCGCAGGCAAAGCGTCGATAGTGGCGGGCAACGTATCCAGCGTACGCCCGCCGTGGTTGGAAACGATCACGCCGTCCGCGCCGATCTCCACCGCCTTCACGGCATCCTCCGGCGAGAGAATCCCCTTGATGACAATGGGCAGTGCGGTTTCACCACGCAGCCACTCCAGATCCGCCCAGGTGGGAGCTCCCGCCATCATCCGATCGAAGACCTGGCTCTGCCAGGACTCCGGTCTCCCCGGCGGTGACAACGGCATTCCCCGCAGATTCACCGGTGCAATATCCGGCGGCAGACGGAAGCCGGCCCGCTGCTCGCGATTGCGGACTCCGTTAATTGGGGCGTCCACGGTCACCACGAGCACCCGGCAACCGCAGGTTTCGGCGCGTTCCACCAGCGCGCGGGTAAACCCGCGATCGGCCTGCATGTACAACTGGAACCACAGCGGGGCGCGCGTGGTGACAGCTATCTCCTCCAGCAGGATGCTGGACAGGGTACTGACCACCATTGCAGTATCCGTAGCTGACGCCGCATGAGCCACCGCCAGCTCTCCCTCGGGATGGGCCAGACGCTGGTAGGCCACCGGAGCAAGCAGGATGGGATGGGCATACTCGGCGCCAAACAGAGTGGTACGCGTGTGGCCACCCGCCACCGGCGCAAGCACCCGCGGCTTGAGGCGCAGACGGTCAAAGGACTCGCGATTCCAGCGCAGAGTCAGTTCATCCGCCGCCCCGCCGTCGATATACGCCCAGGCATTGTCATCCAGGCGCGCACGCGCGGACGGGACGTAATCGGCGACGGCGGCGATTTCACGCGGAATCCGCTCCGGCAAGGTCCGCTGACCGCCCGCATCCACAAAACGAACCTCAGCGGCTGGCACGCCGCCTGTCGGTAATCCTGATATTCGCGGATCCTTCGTCATGTCAATTTTCAGCCCAGTGCCTGAGCAGGTTATGGTAGACCCCGGTCAGGCGTATCACCGGCTCGATCTCCCCTTGCGACTGACGCAGTCTCAGCAGAGCCATGTCCATGTCGAACAACATGCGGCGCTGACCCGCGTCGCGCACCATGCTCTGGATGAACATGAAACAGGCCAGGCGCCGGCCGCGTGTGACCGGCGTGACCTGATGCACCGAACTGGAGGGGTAGACCACCATGCGGCCCGCACCAAGCTTGATCTCGCGGCTGCCGAACATGTCCTCGATCGTGAGCACCCCGCCTTCGTACTCCTCGGGCTCAGACAGGAATAGCGTGGCAGATACATCGGCGCGCAGATACCCACCCTCCGGCAGAGACCGCATCGCGCCATCGACGTGATTTCCGTAGTAGTTCTGTTCACCTTCGTAGCGGTTGAAAAACGGCGGCAGGATTCGCGCCGGCAATGCCGCTGTGAAAAACAGCGGGTTGCGCTGCAAGGCTCCCAGCACGATCCGCCGCAGCGCCGGCAGATGCTCGGCATCCTCCGGCAACTGCCGGTTGTTCTTGGACAGAACCGCCTGGGCGCCGGCGGTGATCTCGCCGCCGGCCCAGATGGACCGTTTCAGCCTGTCTTTCACGGTCGCCAGCTCAGCCGGGGTCAGCACATCGTCGATGGTGATCAGCATCGACGCCTCCCCCGGTGGTGACTGACTCGCGTCCCGTTCATACTCAGAACTTATACTCCCCGGACAGGATGAATCTGCGGCCTGTACCCGGGATCGTAAACGCGCCGTTGTCATACAGCGAGTCATACCAGACGTCGTCGAGCAGGTTCTGTATGTTCAGCATCACCTCCCACGTCGGCCGTTCATAGGACACCAGGGCATCCCAGCGCACATAGGATGGCGCGGTGTTGGGATGGAATTCGGTGTCGCCAGGCAGAGTCGGAATCGCGCCCGCGCCGCTCGGGTTGTAACCGTAACGCTCGCCCTTCGCCTCGGCCCCGCCGCCGACCTTCCAACCGTCCGAAAGCTTGTAAGTCGTCCAAATGTTCGCCGTATAGGGAGGGGTATTCCGAGCGCGCTTGCCCTTGTACTCGGGATTCGCGCTGGTGATCACGCCGGTATTGGCGTTGACGTTCTCTGCCACCTCGAGGATCTTTGCGTTCATGAGCGCCAGACCGGCGAAGACCTGCCACTTGTCGGTAATGCGGCCGGCCGCTTCAAGTTCGAGTCCATCAGTGCGACGTTTCTTGGTCAGGATAGCCGCCGTTGCCTCGAGATCGTTGTTACGTTCCCATTCCTTCTCGGCGCGATAGATCGCTGCGCGCAGCGCAAGGTCGCCGTCCTGGAGCAGCCATTTCGCGCCCAGCTCCAGCACGTCGCTGCGCTCGGGCGGCAGAGGCTCGACCGTAAGCTGGTAGAGATCCGCCGTCGGGCTGAAGGAATCGCTGCGGCTCAGATAGTAATTAGTTTCATCCGTTGGATGGAACGAAAGCGCGGCGCGGGTACTCCATTCACCATATTTGAGACGCGGAGACGTGTCGCTGGAGTATTCGGCGTCCATATAGTCACGACGCGCACCCAGTGTGGCCTTCCAGCGCGGGATGAACTCCACGGTATCCTGTCCGAATATGGCGTACGAGTCGGCGTCGAACTCGACCGGAACGCCGGTCGTCGTACCGACGTACGGCCTGAATAACGGTGGATCGCCGACAGTGGTCCCACCCAGGTTCTCCAGCGCGGAGCGGAAGCTGTCCTCATTCAGATATTCGACGCCCACCACATACTGGTGCGGCATCCCCCAGGCCTTGAAGGCGCTGTTGAAATCCGACTGCAGGGCCAGGGTCTCATAGTCCATCATGCGCGTCGGCCCGGCGTTCGTATTGACACCATTGCCGCCAACGACGATGCCCTCGGCATTGGGCGCCTGGTTCGCATTAGGCGTCCGCGCCCAGTAGCTACGCTCGTAATCGCCCTTGCGCAGCTGGGTACGCCACGCGGTGTCGGAGGAGAACCGGTGCGTGTAGGTCGCGGTGGAAACGTTCGTCTCGCTCTCGTCGAAGTTCAGATCGGTGCCCCAGTAGGTGTCGGGCTCGAAGTTGTCGGTCGGCTCACGCGTGGTCGCATCGAAAGGAAATCCGTAGTCCGGGATATCATCGGTCTCGGTGCGTACATGACTGAGAATGAACTCATTGCCAGTGCCGAGGCCGTATCCGAAGCTGCCGGCGACGCCGTCGCGATGGATCTCAGGCTCGTCTCCGTTGGCAGGATTGGAACGCCAGCTGCCCTCGTCGCGCGTCATCAGGTTTACCCGCAGCGCCATGGCATCGCCGAGTCGCTTGTTGAAGTCGCCGTTCAACTGCCGATAATCGTCGCTACCCACGCTGGCGCCGATGCTGTTGCGATCGGCGAGATACGGGACCTTGCTAACCTGGTTGATCACACCGCCGGCCTGGCCGCGCCCGAACAGCATGGCGCCGGCGCCACGCAGCACATCGATCTGTTCGAGATTAAAGATCTCACGGTTGTACTGGGCGGTGTCGCGCATGCCATCAAGGTAGATATCTCCATAGGTATAAAACCCGCGCAGCATCATATTGTCACCGGCGCGTCCGCCTTCCGCCGCGTTGAAGGTCAGACCGGAGACGTTACGCAGGGCTTCTCGTAAAGAACCGGCCTTTTGTTCATCCATCAGCGTTCGTGTCAATGTGGTCACTGCCTGGGGAACATCATGCGGGTTTTCTTGAATTTTTCCGACACGCGTGGTGGTCGCCTGATAACCCTCCTGCGGAACCAGTTCGTCGGCTCTCACATTGACTTCGGGCAGCTCAACGCCATCTTCCAGACTAATGGAAGAGGAATTTTCAGCCAGAGCACTGAAAGATAGTCCGGCCATCATCGCCGCGAGCGGCAGCAATCGAGTCGATGAAAATTTACGGACAAGGCGTCCGTCCACCAGGCCAGACCGGGCATTCCCCGGTAACAAGGAATTGCGGATGGCCCGCACCAGAGGTCGCAAAGTGTGTCGAGAATAAGGTAAATCGTACATCGCAGCAGTCTCCATGTGATGGTGTAGTCATTTTTCATCATGGCTGACTGCCTTGGACATGGCCCGTGGTGGCTGGCTGGTGATGAGCGTTTTGAATTTTCTATTTTGAACAAGCTCAATTATTTGGTCAGGATCAGTTTATTCTCCCTGGTTCTGCGCAAGGTATACACCTGGCCGGCATGCACAATAAATATCTGATTCGCACCGCCCAGCAGTTCTTCACTCTCAATCGAGCGCGATGGAACAGATGTCGATTCCACCACACCTTCGCGGGAGTGATGCCCTTTGGAATCCGACATGGCGCTACTTCACTCCCGGAACACAGACAGCTCTTGCGCCGTGCGACATATGCGGCTGATGCATACCAAAGACCCTCATCGAAAAACCCGCCAGTCATTATTACAAATGAGAAGGAATCGCATTATTCATTAAAACCGAGGGCAATGCAATCCTAGACCGGGGAGATCTCAGTACTTCAACGCAAACGGGGGGTGAAAAAGGCGAACCTGCTGAAAAACGCAGGCCGCCTCCGCGCAGGCGTGCCGCGCGGGAGGCCTGGGTCAGGCGAAGGGGTGTTTCAAGACTATTGTTTCGTTACGATCGGGGCCGGTGGAAACGATATCCACGGGCGTCTCGAGCAGATCCTCGATTCGCTTGAGATAATCACGCGCCTGCATGGGCAAATCGGCGTATTCCCGCACGCCGGTGGTGGACTGCTTCCAGCCTGGCATATCGATATAAACAGGCTCGCACTCGTCCAGCGTGGACGCGCTGCCTGGGGACATCATCGCCGCTTTGCGCTTCTCCGCGCCGGCACCCTTGTAACGGTATTCATTGCAGATGCGGATGGCATCCAGTCCGTCCAGCACATCGAGTTTTGTGATACACAGGCTGCTGATACTGTTGAGCTGAACCGCGCGGCGAAGAGCGACCGCATCAAACCAGCCGCAACGGCGCGGACGCCCGGTGGTGGAACCGAACTCATGACCGCGGCTTGCCAGATGCATACCTACGGAATCGGAAAGCTCAGTCGGGAACGGTCCCGAACCGACCCGCGTGGTATAGGATTTGGTGATGCCGATAACGCTATCGAAGGCCAGCGGCCCCATACCACTGCCCGTGGAAGCACCGCCCGCCACGGTATTGGAGGAGGTGACGTAAGGGTAAGTGCCGTGATCGACATCCAGCATTGTCCCCTGTGCGCCTTCGAACAGGACACTCGCATCGCGCCGCTTGTACTGATACATCAATTCCGTCACGTCAGCGACAAGTGGCTCAAGCCGGTCCTGCAGTGCCAGAGTTTGATCAAGAATCTTTTGAAAATCTACCGGCTCAGCCTTGTAATAGTTTTGCAGGGTAAAGTTGTGGTAATCAAGCATCTCACCGAGTTTCGCGGCGAACAGCTCGCGATGGAACAGGTCACTCAGGCGCAGGCTGCGCCGGGCGACCTTATCTTCGTAGGCGGGACCAATGCCGCGCCCCGTCGTTCCGATAGCCTTGGCGCCTCGCGCCGCCTCGCGCGCGCGGTCCAGGGCGATATGGCAAGGCAGGATGAGCGGACAGGCCCCGCTGATTTTCAAGCGGCCAGCGTACTGCACGCCCTGCTGTTCGAGCATGTCGAGTTCATCGATCAGGGCATCCGGCGAAAGAACCACGCCGTTACCGATAATGCATTGCACGTTCTCGTGCAGGATCCCGGATGGGATAAGGTGCAACACGGTCTTCTTGCCGTTGATGACCAGGGTATGGCCGGCATTGTGCCCCCCCTGGAACCGAACAACCGCTTCCACCTGTTCGGTGAGCAGGTCGACGATCTTGCCTTTGCCCTCGTCGCCCCACTGACTGCCTATGATGACAACCTTTTTCCCCATCTGCCCCGCCCGTATGCCTGATATATGCCCCTGTTGCCGGTGCGTACCTTATACCGCCGGCGCGCCGGCCGCAACTATCTCCCAGCGGTTGTCGCGGCGCTCGATGAGACGGTCGCACCCCATTTCGACCAGATCCAGAGATTGCCCCGGCAGGGCATAGATGACCCGCTCACCCTCCGCGCGCAACCTGCGGATAAGCTTGCGCAGTTCATCATCGTCGCTCCAGGGCGGCGACAGGATCCCTTTTTTCGGCTCCGCCATGGCGGGAGCAAGTGCAAGCAGAGTTTTGAGGTCGGTACTAAAACCCGTGGCGGGACGGGTGCGCCCGAAAAGCCGTCCAATCTCGTCATAACGTCCACCGCGCGCGATCTCCTGACCAAAACCCGATGCGAAAGCCGCGAATACAACCCCGGATTGATAACGGTAACCGCGCAGTTCGGCAAGATCATAGTGCAAATTGATACTCGCAAATTGACAATGCGCCGCGGTCGCCATCTGCTGCAGGTTATCGAGTGCCTCGTGCACCTCCCTGCCCGCGGACGTGAATACACTGCGCGCCTCGTCGAGGATATCGGCATGGCCGTTCAGGTCTACCAGCGCGGTCAGCATGCGACGATGGCGGTCAGTAATGGTGCCATCGGCCAGGAAA
>JADLET010000131.1 GCA_020845975.1 Gammaproteobacteria bacterium
AACGGCTCTGATGGCCGAAATGCACGCCAGCTTCCAGCATCTGGCGCATGGTGACGTTTGCCATGTAACTACACTCCTTATATTGGGTTAATCCTCCACATACCCCATGTATCCACCCGCTGTGCGGGCACCCAGATACATGTACGCGGCATGTGTGTGAATTTAGTCTGACAACCTGTTTCCTTCGCCCCCGCGCTGACCGTGGGGGTGAAGGCCACGTATTATACGTACTGAAATGTACTTTATATATAGTACGTTGCGCGCGCTTTATACCATATCCAGCGGAACAGCACAAATCCGGCGTAAGAACCAGGCCAATCCGCCAACGGGCGCTGTATATTTGTCGCGATCCACGGTACCATCCCAAACCATGGAAGAATCTTCAGGTATAACAGTCATGTATCATGAAAGCCCTATGCTGCGCCCGCACAATCCCTACCACGGAAGTCAACCATCCTGCGGGCAGGAAGCCCGACTCGCAGGCATACGATCATGACCGTCCACATCAAAACCGCGGATGAAATCGAAAAGATGCGCGTCGCCGGTCGTCTCGCGGCCGAGGTACTGCGCATGATCCGTCCCCACGTCGTGCCCGGCATCACCACGGGAAGGCTGGACGAGATCTGCCACGAATATATCATCCGGGAACAGGACGCGATTCCCGCGCCGCTGAATTACCACGGATTCCCCAAATCGATCTGTACCTCGGTCAATCACCAGGTCTGTCACGGCATCCCCGGCGACAAGGCGCTCAAGAATGGCGACATCGTGAACCTCGACATCACCGTGCTGAAGGACGGCTACCAAGGCGACACCAGCAAGATGTTCTTCGTAGGCGAGCCCTCGATCATTGCGCGGCGGGTGACCCAGATCAGCTATGAATGCATGTGCATCGGCATCGAGATGGTCCGGCCAGGAGTGCGCCTGGGCGACATCGGGTTCGCGATCCAGCATCATGCCGAGTCGAACAATATGTCCGTCGTGCGCGAATACTGCGGCCATGGCATCGGGCACAATTTCCACGAGGAACCTCAGGTGCTGCACTATGGCACGCCCGGCACCGGGCTTGAGCTCGAACCCGGCATGATCTTCACCATCGAACCGATGGTGAATGCCGGCAAGCGACACGTGAAGCTGATGCCCGACCAGTGGACCGTGATCACCAAGGATCGCAGCCTGTCGGCCCAATGGGAGCACACCATCCTCGTCACTGCCGACGGCCACGAAGTGCTGACACGCCTTCCGGACGACCCGCTTTGAAACGCAGTCGATACGCGCCACGCGGCGCGCATGTCCTCTTATCCTGATCGCGATACTCCGCCGTGAATTTCACCGACATGCAGCTTTTTTTCACCGGTTCCTTCGACCGCGCCCTGTCGAGCACATCGACGCCGGTGCAGTTGTTCCGCCATACCTTGCAGTCGGTCGATGAGGCGCTGGCGGAACGTTTCGCCAAGGGCGTCCCGGTCGCGGAACTCGTGCGCCAGCGGGTGTGGTTCGTGGACGAGCTGCTGATACGGGCCTGGCACCGCTTCATCCAGCCCCAGGAGAATGGCATCGCACTGGTGGCGGTCGGCGGTTACGGTCGCCATGAGCTGCACCCTAATTCCGACATCGACCTGCTCATCCTGCTGAATCCCGACTCGCAATCCTCGCGCCAGGAAAGCCTGGAGAAATTTCTGGCCTTCCTGTGGGACCTCGGCCTCGAGGTAGGTCACAGCGTGCGCACCGTCGCCCAATGCATCGAAGAGGCCGGCCAGGACATCAGCATCGCCACGAACCTGATGGAGGCGAGACTGCTTTCCGGCGATAACGCGCTCTTTCAATCGATGTGCGAGCTGACCGGACCGGACCAGATGTGGCCGACGCGCGCCTTCTTCGAGGCCAAATGGAATGAACAGCTCGCGCGCCACCGGAAATACCACGGCACCGCCTACAATCTCGAACCCAACGTGAAGGAAGGTCCGGGTGGGCTGCGCGATATCCAGACCATCGCGTGGGTCGCGAAGCGGCACTTCAAGACCGACACGCTGGAGGGACTCGTCGCCCGCGATTTCCTCACGCGACGCGAATACGAGGATCTGATCCGGGGCCAGGAGTTTCTCTGGAAGGTGCGCTACGCCCTGCACGTGCTCACCGGACGCAATGAGAACCGGCTGCTGTTCGACTACCAGCGCACGCTGGCCGCGCAGTTCGGCTACCAGGACGACCATCGCCTCGCGGTCGAGAATTTCATGAAGGACTACTACCGCACCATCACCGAGCTGGGCCGGCTCAACGAGATGCTGCTGCAGCTGTTCCAGGAAGTCATCCTGCGTGCCGACGCGCCGACGGAAATCGTCAGGATCAACAAACGATTCCAGTCCTGCAACGGTTTCATCGAGGTCACCGACGCCGGGGTGTTCAAACGCTACCCGTTCGCCCTGCTGGAGGTCTTCCTGCTGCTGGAACAGCATCGGGATCTCAAGGGTGTGCGCGCCGCCACCATCCGCCTGATGCGGGACCACCGCTATCTCATCGATGACCGCTTCCGCAATGACCTGCGCTGCCGCAGCCTGTTCATGGAAATCCTGCGCCAGCCGCACGGCGTCACCCACGAGTTGCGCCGGATGAACCGTTACGGGGTCCTGGCCGCCTACTTTCCGGCCTTCGGAAACATCGTCGGCCAGATGCAGTACGACCTGTTCCATGTCTATACGGTGGATGACCATACCCTGCACGTGCTGCGCAATCTGCGCCGCCTCACGGTGCCGGCCCACGAGAAGGAATTTCCCCTGTGCAGCCGCATCATGAAGCGTATTCCGAAACCGGAGCTGCTCTATCTCGGCGCGCTGTTTCACGACATCGCCAAGGGTCGCGGCGGCGACCACTCCGAGCTCGGCGCCACTGACGCCTTTGCATTCTGCCGCCACCACGGGCTGAGCGATCACGACGCCCACCTGGTCGCCTGGCTGGTGCGCAATCACCTGATCATGTCCAGCACCGCTCAGCACAAGGACATCAGTGACCCGGACGTATTGGCCGAGTTCGCGCGCAAGGTGGGTTCCGTGAGTCGGCTCGAATACCTCTACCTGCTCACCGTTGCGGATATTCGCGCCACGAACCCGGCGCTGTGGAACGGCTGGAAAGACGCCCTGCTGATTGATCTTTACAGCTCGACGAGGCACCTCCTGGGACGCGGCCTGGATACACCGGTCAACAAGGAAGAGCTGATCACGGAGACACGCACCGCCGCCCTCGCCCTGCTGGGTGGAACGAACGCGGAGGACGTCAATGCCGTGTGGAGCGACATCGGTGAGGAATATTTTCTACGCTACTCGCCCGACGAAATCGCATGGCAGATGCGCCTGATCCTGGACAGCCAGCCGGAGGATCTACCGCTGATCCGAATCCGCGAGGAAACCGACCGTGGCGGCACCGAAATCTTCATCTATGCCCGCGACCAGGATCACCTGTTCGCCATGACCACCAGCGCGCTCGACCAGCTCGGGCTCAATATCCTCAATGCCCGCGTCATCACCACCAGCAACGGTTTCACGCTCGACACCTACATCGTTCTCGACGAGAACGGCAATACAATCCGCGACCCTCGCGGCATCCGCGAGATCGCCGATGCGATCCGCACACGCGTCTCCCGTGGTGATATCCGCGCAGCGCGCACCTCGCGCCGGCCCGCGCGCCAGTTGCGCCACTTCACCATACCGACGCAGGTGACGTTCAGTGAAGACCCGCACCATCGCCATACCATCGCCGAGCTGACCACTGTCGACCGGCCCGGTCTGCTTGCCCGCGTGGGTCAGGCCTTCGTGGAATGCGGCGTCAGGCTGCTGAACGCGAAGATCGCCACTTTCGGCGAACGCGTCGAGGATGTGTTCTTCATCACCGGCAAGGACAACAATCCCCTCAATGACACGACGCAGCTCGACACCCTGCGGTCCTCCCTCGTCAGGCATCTCGATGCAAACTGACGTCGGCGCGCACAGCTCGTCCGGCGTTCTTGTGCGTCACGCATTGCCGCTCTCGCTGGCGCTGTTGTCGATCGCCGCGGCAGTTGGAGGACCACAGCTGCGCGCCTGGCTGCGCTATGACCGGACGGCCATACTAGACGGCGAGGCCTGGCGCCTGCTGTCCGCGCATGTCACGCATCTGGGATGGGGGCATCTGGCCATGAACCTGGCCGGACTGATCCTGATCTGGATGCTGTTCGGCCGTTTGTACTCCACACGCCAGTGGCTCTCCATAACGCTGTTTTGCATGATCGGGATCAGCCTTGGCATACTGGCGCTACAGCCTGGAGTCCATTGGTATGCTGGCCTGTCCGGGTTACTGCATGGCCTGTTTGTGGCCGGAGCGCTGGCAAGCCTCGCAGCCGGATACCGCGCGGAACTCGCCCTGCTGGGCCTGCTCATCGCCAAACTGACGTGGGAACAGTTGCACGGCGCACTGCCGGGCTCGGCGGAGTTCGCCGGTGGCAGCATTCTGGTGGAATCACATCTCTATGGGGCGATCACCGGCCTGCTCGCGGCGGCGCTGATCCTGATCCGTGCGAGATGCGCTGGAAAACCGGCGTCGTAACTCCCGCCATCCTTCCAGGCGGATGGCGGGAGTTACGAACCGCTGACGCTTACTGACCTTCGGCCGGCGCCGGCTCCGAGGGAGCCTCGGGCATCTCACCCTCGCCCATCATCGCATCGGAATCCTGTGTATGCTCGGCGCCATCCATATGGCCGGCGTCGTCCGCGTGGTTCATCATGGCGTCGGAACTCTGCTCCATGGCTCCCTCGCCATCATCCATATCCTGGTCGCCACCGCAGCCGGTCAATCCAAGCGTCAGGGCCAACAGTATCGCCGATACTCCCGCCGTGATTTTCATGTTCATCTCCTTGTCACTCATATTATTAAGGTTGCATTCATTCCCGGGTCGCGGAAGGTTTCCGCTAGACAACCGGCGTGATTGTAGGAATCCCGATCGCCAATGTCCATCCGGGCGCGGGGAATTCGTCTATTCTCATGTTTATCATACGGTTAAAGCAATCCAGACCAGCACAAATCAGTTTACAGACAAACATCCGCCGCCAGCCTCCGCGTGAGCGCGTTTCAAAAATGCGAACTGATTCAAAAAAACCGGGGTGACGCCGATAGCCTGTACCGAGGAGAGTAGACCGGTCGACTATTCATATGGCAATAGCAGGCACACATCAGATCGCGGACAGCAGCGCCGACAAGCGCCATTTCCAGCGCCATCCAGTCCAGCTTGACGCAATCTGCGCCACGCTCCGCGGCGTCCCGCAGCACCGCTGTGAAATCCGCGACCTGTGCCTGGGCGGCATGCTGATTGTCTATAGACAGGACACCGCCAGGAATTTCCTGCCCGAGGTCGGTGAGCAGGTGGATATCCGTTGCACCGTACCCGGCGACACACATCTGAATAAGCTGCGATTCCGCGCCCGCGTCGCTCGCGCCGATGATGAAAGCGCGGGCGTGATGCTGATCAATCCGGATCTCAATGCCCTGCAGCTGCTGATCGACTTCGCCAACAGCCAACAGAATGACGATCGGCAAAGCGAACGCCTCGATAGCGTCGGCATCGGGGCCGGCATGCCGGATGCTGCAACACGCAGCCGGTTGCTGGATGCCTGCCGCGCGATGGCGCGAGAAATCCTCCATCCGCTGGTGGAAAATTTTATCTCCCAGGCCGGCGGCCAGCTGTTTGATTCGGCGGACCATGCCAGGAATGGCATCGAGCAGAACTCCTATTTCGACGCGATAGGAATACTGAACCGTTCCCACGACACCCTGCATGATGATTTCATAAAGGAATGTCTGGAACGGATCGACAGCACTCCCGGGATTACAACCGAAAAAGCCGCGTCGCCCCCTCCGGAAACCAGGCTCTCCCTGGTTGAAGAGGATGTGCTCGACGACTGGCTGGCGATTTCGGACATCGCCAATTTCATCGAATCACGCCAGCAACGTGAACTGAGCGAAATCGAGCAGCGTCTGAGCCTGCTCTATGGTGCGGCGGTAAACAAGGAAAACAACCCGTTCGGCCCATATTCCTTTGCGCAGGCCTTCCAGAAGTCTCTCAAGGTGCTGGAACTGAACCGTTTCGCCAGCACGATCTGTTACGCATCCTTCAAGGAACCTCTGCTCGAACATCTCGGCGCCCTGCTCGAACGGATGAACGCCTTGCTGGTCGAAAACGGAATTCTGCCTGACATCAGGATCGGAATTCCCATGAAGCGCACGGAATCCCGTGGCGAAAAGCCTGGTCGTCCGGAAAAACCGGTAGAGGCCAGTCCAAAGGCGCCACAAAATAATACCAGTCACAGCAACGGCGGTGACCAGGATCTCTATGACATTGTGCGGGATATCTTCTCGCTGCGCCGCCAGTTTGGTCATCACGACGGCGGCATGGACGGCTTTGACCTGGAAATGAACAACACGTCGATGCTGGCGCCGCGGCCTGATGACGGGATCCCTGAACACAAGGAATACACCGCGGAGGAAATCCTCTCCGCCCTTTCGGGGTTTCAGGCAAAACGCGGCAGTGAACATACAAACGATGCCGGTTCCGTATACCAATCGAAAATACTCGCCCTGATGAATGACCGCAACGCATTCGGCGGCGCGGAAAAACGCATCGGCGGGCGAGAAAGCGGCATCATGTACGTGGCAGGCAATGTGTTCGAGTCGATGTTCAAGGACATGCTGCTGGAGAAAAGTGTCCGCGCCTGGCTGCAACGGCTCGAGATCCCGCTCCTGAAACAGGCCATCCTCGACGACACCATCTTCGTGGATAAATCCCATGTCGCGCGCCAGGTAGTGAACAAGATTTCACAGCTCGAACTGTACGGCGATGGAGAACATGGCGGGGGCAATGCCATACAGAATCAGGTGAACGGGCTCCTGAATCGAATCGCCAGCGATATCGACGTCGATCCCAGCGTGTTCTCCAAGGTTCTCAAGCAGCTCACTATGCTGATCCCGGTCCAGGACAGCGCCGACTCGGAAAACGTGAATGAGGGAATCAGGATCTGCGAGAGCGGCAAGAACCCGCACGACTCCACCGAGACGCAAACATCGGATGAGACCGCCGCTATTGAGGAGGAGAAAACGCTGGAGTGGCGCAAACGCGTCCAACGGTTGAAGGTTGGCGACTGGGTGCTGTTTACCGCGGACTCCTCCGACCCGCAGCGCCTCCGTCTCGCATGGGTATCTCGGGATCGCGACCGCTATGTATTCGTCAATCTGCGCGGACTGCTGGAAAAAAACCTGGAGGCCGGCAATCTGGCACGCCAGCTCCATGATGGCGCTGCGATCATACTCGACGGCGCCGACGAGCCGGCAATGGACCGCGCGCAGTACTCCATGCTGCAAAACCTGCACCATCAGCTGTTGTTCGAGACCACCCACGATCAATTGACCGGCCTGCATAACCGACGCGAATTCGAGCGACTCGTGCAGGAGAAGATCGAGGATGCCAGGCTGGGAAGCGCGGTGCACGCCCTGCTCTACATCGACATCGATCAATTCAGCGTTATCAACACGACCTGTGGCTACGACGCAGGCGACAAGCTTCTGCTGGAAATTGGTGAACTGCTGAAAGACGGGATCTCCGGCGTCGAAACGATCGCTGGCCGCATCGGCGCCGACGAATTCTGCCTGCTGCTCGGCAACTGTTCCACCACGGAGGCGAACCGTATCGCCGAGGAAAAGATCGACAGGATCCGGAACTATCGCTTCATGTGGTCGGACAAGAAGTTCCCTGTCTCATTCGCCATCGGCCTCGCCCAGATCGACGCCACCAGCACAAGCTCGGCACAGATCCTCCAGGCGACTGAAACCTCCTGTCGAGCCGCGAAACAACAGGGCGTGAACCGGATCCAGATCCACCGGCCCGACGACGACCAGATCCACAGCGAGCGGCGCTCGATGAAATGGATATCGCGCATAGACAAGGCTCTGGAGGAGGGCGAGCTGGATCTGCGCTACCAGAGCATTGTCCCGATCACGGCCGATGGCCGGCAACCGCCGCATCATGTCGAGATCCTGCTTGGAGTCACCGACGAGGACGGCAATCCGGTGTCGCCGCAGGAACTCATCCTGGCGGCAGAGCATTATCACCGCATGCCCGCGATCGACCGCTGGGTGATCCGAACCTCCTTCGACTGGATGGCGCAGAACAGGGAAAAGCTCGACGCCCTGGGCGGACTTGCCATCAACCTGTCGGGATGCTCACTGAGCAACGAATCCTTCAAGGATTTCATCCTGGACGAAATGCGACGGAGCGGCATACCCATGGAGCGCATCTGCTTCGAGGTAACCGAAACCGCCGGCATCGGCAACCTGTCCGATGCGGCGGAGTTCATCCTGGAGATGAAGAAGAGCGGCTGCACGTTCGCTCTCGACGATTTTGGCAGCGGCCTCTCCTCCTACGCCTACCTGAAAAACCTTCCGGTCGATTTTCTGAAGATCGACGGCGCCTTCGTCAAGGAGATGGACCGCAATCCAAGCGACTACGCCGTGGTCAAGTCAATCACCGAGATCGGCCACTTCATGGGCAAGAAGATCATTGCCGAATATGTCGAGAACGAGACCATCCTGAATCTGCTGCGCGAGATCGGGGTGGACTACGCGCAGGGCTACGTCATCGACAAACCGGGCCGCCTGCTGGATTTCACCCTCTAGGCGACCGGACGCCTAATGGGCGTGGCCGTGCGCCAGCTCCTCTTCCGTGGCGGAACGCACTCCTTCGACACTGACGCTGAAGTACAGGGTCTGGCCAGCGAGCGGGTGATTGGCGTCGATCACTACTTCCTGATCGTTGCTCTCCCTGACCGTGACGCGCATGACCTGCCCGGTCGGGCTCTGAGTCTGAAACTGCATGCCGGGCTCTATCCGCTCCACGCCGGCGAAGGCATCACGCGGAACCTTGTGGATCAGGTCATCATCGACCTCGCCGTAGCCATCCTCTGGAGCCACTGTCACATCGAGCTTGTCGCCCACGCTGCCGCCGACCAGGGCGCTTTCCAGACCCGGGATGATGTTGCCGGCTCCGTGGAGATACACCAGGGGGTCCTGACCGGCCGAGGAATCCAGTTCCTCGCCATGTTCATTGGTCAATGTGTAGTGTATTGACACCACGCAGTTATCTTGTATCTGCATCGATCTCTCCAGGATTTATGAAAAAAGAAGGACCTCCGGACCGATCCGGAACCTCCATCGGGCATGCCGTGGACATAACCTTCGCACGATCCGCCGGGAACTGCAACCGCGGCCGGAGCATCCGCCCTTCAGGCGCCGAACATCCGGGAACGGAACAGGAAAAATACCGCGCCCATGAGACACAAGCCGGCCCAAAGATAATCGAGCGTCAGCTTTTCCTTCATGTAAAACAGGGCGAATGGCACAAACACCATCAAGGTAATGATCTCTTGCAGGATCTTCAACTGCCCGACCGTCATCACCTGATGGCCGATCCGGTTGGCTGGCACCTGTAACAGATATTCGAAAAGGGCGATGCCCCAACTGACCAGCGCGGCCACCAGCCAGGGTTGATGCGGCAGATTCTTCAGGTGGCCGTACCAGGCGAAGGTCATGAAGACATTGCTGCAGCACAGCAACAGTGTCGCCACCCAGAATGCGTTCATCGTGATTCCTGTCTGTCGAAGAGAATTCCAGGTCGGGAAACAGCCAGCCTGGTCGCGACGCTAAAATACCTTATCTCAAGGCCGCATGGATACTGTCCCCGGCCGGCGTCATCCTCCGCCTCAGGGCTGATTCGAACCCCGCGGGACCAGCTTGATCTCGAACAACCGGGGCCAGCGCTTGCCGGTCACGAACAGCCGATCGTTCGCCGCATCATAGGCAATGCCGTTCAATACGCTGCCGGGGGCAACCTTGTCCGCCGGTGCGAGCAGCCCTGACAGATCAATCCACCCGGTCACCGCGCCGGTCCCGGGCGCGATGCGCGCGACCCTGTCGGTCGGCCAGATGTTGGCGAAGATCTCTCCATTGACGAACTCAAGCTCATTCAGGCCGGCGACCTCCCTGCCGCCGTCGCGTACCGGCAAGACCCCCTGGCCCTGCATGGTCCAGGGATTGAGAAAACGCAGGACTGATGTGCCGTCGCTCATGATCAGGCGCGTCCCGTCCTGCGTCAGCCCCCAGCCTTCACCGGCATAGGTGAAGGTCTGGCGCAGGCGCAGACTGGCGCGGTCATAGACGAAGCCGATATTCGAACGCAGCGTGAGCAGGATCAGATTCGGACCCCAGGCCGCCAGCCCTTCACCGAAGTATTTTCCGTCCAGCGGCATCTGCTGCGATACCCTGCCGCTCCTGAGATCGACCCGGCGCACAGAGGAAGCGCCGTTGAGACCGGTGCTCTCGTACAACTCCCCGTTCAGGTATACCAGTCCCTGGGTGAATGCATTACGGTCATGCGGGTAGACGCGCACGATCCGGTAGCCGTACACCGGTACGGGACCTGCCCCGCTTGAGCCGCCCCCCGCTGCCTCACTATTCATGCCGGCAAGCAGAAGCAAACACACGACCAGTGACAACAGAACGTCCCGTCGTGCGGCCCTGTCCCTGCGATTTGCCGATGACCGGATCATCGGGAGGTCCCGTGCGCCAGATCGTTTATCGCAGATGACATATTCGTCCCCTATCGCCCCATGGCTCCCGCGCCAATGCTCCCATCCGAAAGTATTATGGTAGAACACCATCAATAGGGATATGGTACGCGTCAGGAGGGGTACTGCCAGGGACGGCCCCATCGCTTCGGCCCGATATTTGACGCAGCCCCGCAGCCGTCAAACTCCCTGCGCAAACTGGATCCCGTCGTCCCCATGATTCCCGCCCATAGCCACGCCCTATCACCCGCCTAGTATAAATCGACTTCAATCATTCCTAAGAATGATTATTGTCTTTCCCAAGAGCCGGTGAGGGAGCGCGCCATGACCAAGACACTGACATTCGCTGTACTGCACTTCTCGATTGCCTTTACGGTCGCCTGCATTCTGACCGGCGACGTGGTTATCGGAGGGGCAATAGCGCTGATCGAGCCGGCGGTGAATACGGTGGGATACTATTTCCACGAACGCGTCTGGAGAAGTATCGAGACGCGTCAAGCACGCCGCCGCTTCGTCACACGCTGTGCTGGCTGAAATACTGACGCGGCGGCGGCAACCACGATGGGATTGCCGTCCGCCGCGCCTTTGCCGCAACGGACCTCAGCGATTCTTTCCGCCGCCTGGCCCCATCCCGCCGGGATGCATGTCCGAACCCATGCCGCGCCCCTGACCGGGATCCCCCCAGTCTCGCGGCTCGTCCGGCAGGGTCACACCGCGCTCCTTCGCCCGGAGCATCATTTGTTCATGATGCTCCGCACGGATGCGGTTGCGCTCGTCGCTGGTGGTGGCGGCACGCAGCCGTGCGCGGTACTCATCGCGCTCCGCCGGGGTCATCAGCTGACTTCCGTATATGCGCTCCTGATCCTGATCCTGATCCATGCTCCGGTCGCGGGTCTGGTCCATATCGTGGTCCATGTCCCGGCTTTCCATCCGATCCCCGTCCTGCCGTCGATCCTGCTCATCGGCAAGGATTGGCGCGGCAGTGCACAACAGGGCCGCGGATAAAGCGGATACCATTATTGCTCTCGTAAACATACGTCCCTCCTTAGATTTCAGAATCTTAAAGCTTGAACACCGCCTCGGACACAAACCGGGCGATCCAACGAAGCGCCCGGCCTGGCGAGACTCCCGCTCCAGGTTAGACCTACGCCCTTAATATACGCTTACGGCCGACGGGCATCACCCATGCTCGCCCGTCAGCTCGAACATGCGGTAGTGTCCACCGCCGTCCCGGCCCAGGGCGTCGGCGAGACAGGGCAGCGCCGTTTCCATTTCGCCGCGCAGCGTCCACGGCGGGTTGATGACGATCATGCCACTCGCGGTCATACCGCGCGCCCGGGCATCGGGTTCGACACCGAGTTCGAACAGCTGGATACGCGGGATCCCGCTTTGACCAAGCGCCTGTTCCAGTGAATCGATCCTGCGCCGCTCGATCACCGGATACCAGAGGGCGAAGATGCCGGTCTCGAAACGGCGGCAGGCGCCCGTCAGCGTCTCGATCGCCCGGCGATAATCCGTCTTGATCTCATAGGAGGGATCGATCAGGACCAGACCGCGTCGCTCGCGCGGGGGCATAAGCGCGATACACTCGTGGAAACCGTCGTTACGAACCACCTTGATCCGCCGATCCTGATCTACGAAGGACTTCAATCGCACCAGATCGGCAGGATGCAGCTCGCAGAGCACGAGTCGATCGCCGGCACGAAGCCAGCGACGCTCGAAAAACGGCGAACCCGGATAGGCCTGCAGCCGGCCGGAGGGGTTGAACTCCCTTACCGCGGCGAGGTAGTCCGCGAGCGCGGCCGGCAGATCGTCCCGCGTCCAGAGCCGACCGATCCCGTCTTCGAATTCACTGTTCTTGCGCGCATGGTCTCCGGTCAGGGAGTAGCCGCCGGCGCCGGCATGGGTGTCGAGGCAGAAAAACGGCTTGTCCTTCTTTGCCAGGTGGGCAAGGATCCGGTCAAGCACCAGATGCTTCAGCACATCGGCGAAGTTTCCTGCGTGAAAGGCGTGGCGGTAGCTGAGCATGGCGGTGAGTAAGGATGATCCGGGCATGATAGCAGGAAGGCGGTCTGGCCACACGGCGGCCCGCCAGATCCGCCCATCCGACCACCCTGCGACATATTGCCGCACTCCGGGCGGTACGCGCGGGCCTGTGCTATAGTTCCTCCCGCCAGATCACAACACGCGCAAGCCATGCACGCGTCCCTGCCCGCATTTTCCGCCTCATCAACGCGCCTGAACCTGCAACGTCTGGTCCTGCTGCGCGTCATTCTCAACGCGGGCGAGCTGACCGCGGTGATCGTCGCTTCCAGGGTGCTGGCCATCGGCCTCCCGGTATCCGCGATGAGCGCCGTCGTGCTGGCGCATGTCCTGCTCAATCTGTATTCAGCATGGCGCCTGCGCCGCCCGTCACCGGTTCACGAGCGGGAGTTGTACATACAGCTGGTCATGGACGTCGCCGCCTTCGGCGCCCTGCTCTACCTCAGCGGCGGCGCCACCAATCCGTTCTCCTTCCTGCTATTGTTGCCGCTCACGGTGTCGGCGGCGGCGCTCCCTCAGCGTTACAGCTACGCCTCGGCCGTGCTCGTAATCAGCGTCTACAGCCTGCTGATGCTGTTCTACCACCCGTTGCCGCAGCCCAGCGCGCACGGCTTTCACATGCACGTGGTCGGCATGTGGCTTGGTTTCGTCCTCAGTGCCGTACTGATCGCCTATTTCGTGACCCGGATGGGAACCGCCTTGCGCCAACACGAGCAGCGGCTGGCGCACGCGCACGAACAGGCGCTGCGCGACGAACGCCTGCTTGCCCTGGGCGCGCTTGCAGCGGGCGCCGCCCACGAACTGGGGACCCCCCTCGCCACCATGGCTGTAGTGACAGATGAGATGGCGCGGGACTGCGCGGACGATGTCCGCCTGAGCCGGCGGCTGACGATCGTGCGCGGCCAGATCAATCGCTGCAAACAGGTGCTGTCGAGCCTCACCGAGCAGGCCGGCGAGGCGCGCGCGGAATCCGGCCGCCGGCAGCAGTTGCGCGCCTGCCTGGACACCCTGATCGAGGAATGGCGGCAACGTCGCCCGGAGGCCCCGTATTCCGTCGACTGGGAAAACGGGACCGCGTCCGGACCATGGGTCGTGATGGACCGAACCCTGGGTCAGGCGCTGCACAATCTCCTCGACAATGCCGCCGACGCGTCGCCTGACAAGGTCGAGCTCGTGGCGGGATGGAACGAGAAGACGCTGTGGATCAAGGTCTGCGACCACGGCCCCGGTTTCCGCCCGGAGGATCTCGCGCGTGCCGGTCAGGCCTTCTTCACCACCAAGGACAGCGGACAGGGTCTTGGTCTGTATCTGGCGCTCTCCACCGTCAAGCGTTACGGCGGCAGTCTGGATCTGCACAACCGCAGCAGCGGCGGCGCCTGCGTCCACCTGAGTCTTCCGCTCGAACGCATCCGGGTGGATTCGCATGAATAACGCTGCCTCCCCGCGCCTGCTGCTGGTCGACGACGAAGAGATCTTCTGTGAAGTTCTCGCCGAAGCCCTGGAGCGCCATGGCTACCGTATCGATGTCAGTCACGACACGGAAAGCGCGCTCATCCGGGCGCGGGCCAACCCGCCCGACTACGCGCTGATCGATCTTCGCATGCCCGGCCCCTCGGGTCTGACGCTGATCCGGGCCCTGACCGATCTCAAGCCGGCCATCCGTATCGTAATACTGACCGGCTATGCCAGTATCGCGACCGCCGTGGAGGCGATCAAGCTGGGCGCCGTTCACTACCTCACCAAACCGACCGGGGTGGAAGATATCCTCGCGGCGCTGCGCGAGAACGCGAGTGAAACCGCCGCCAGCATCGCCGCCCCGCTACCGGCCCAGCGGCCTTCGCCTGATCGGCTGGAATGGGAATATCTGCAGAAAGTCCTGCAGGAACACGAGGGAAACATCTCCGCCACCGCGCGCAGCCTGGGCATGCATCGCCGTACGCTGCAACGCAAGCTGACCAAGCGGCCCGTCAAACAATACTGCCCGGCGCGCAAGTCCACGGCCCGGCATACGCCGGGCCGTGGACCTTTTGTTACTTATTGCAGAACGGGACGCGCGAAGACCGGCTGCAACGGGCGGTTGGTGGGATGGTGCATGACATGCGAGAAGTGCTCGATCTGCGCTTCGGATGCCGTCATCGCCTCCTTCATCACCAGCCAGCGCACGCCTTCGGAGCACGGCGGCGTGGTCAGAGAGCCGTTGAACTGGTAGTAATCCCGCTGCGCCGGCAACAGCCCCTCTGCCGAGACCTTCGTGCCGAGGGCTGATTTGCCGCCGGCCTTCTCCGGCATGACCTTCCAGGCCTGTTCCATCACCTCATTGGCAGCGCCCGGCTCGAACATCACCGCCACCACCGCCAGATTGCCATCCTTGTCGGCATGCACGAGATGTCCTTCAAGCGCATAGGACTTGCCCTGGATATGGTTTTCGCTCGGGGAATGGAAATGGAACTGCTTGAGTTCGAACTGCTGCCCGTCGACACTGATGTTGCTGCCGGCCCCGAAATTGACCTGGATTGTATGACCGTTGTTGATCACCTCGTCACCAGCGGCCTGGTAATTGAACGTAATGGCGGGAAGATCGGCCTCGATCATGCCTTCAATATTGATCGGAGTCTGGTTCCTGCCGAAACCGCACAGGTTGAATTCCGGTTTCAACCCCCCCCAATGCTCAGGCCCCGTTTGACCGGAGTAGCTCCAGTGCGATTTGTCATCGGCCCAGACCACGCCGACGGCGAACAGCAATCCGGAAACAATAGCGGCACTCTTCATTAGTCCCCTCCGTTTTCTAATTATGGGAAAAAGTGTGATCGTAACAGGTCGCCCGCGACGAGTGAATGGGGTGGCGGATCAAGGCATCGGCTGGCTCTCTGCTCATGTATCCGACTCGATATGGAGCGACGGAAATCGGAGACGGCGTCAGAGAAAACGGGCCACAAACCTGACCAGCCATGGCAGGACAAGCGAACTGGCCAGCGCCGTCAGCGCCATCGCCAGTCCGGAGAAGGCGCCCATTTCAGCGCTGATCTGAAAGGCGCGCGCGGTGCCGATGCCGTGCGAGGCCGTGCCCATGGCAATGCCGCGAACCCCGTCATCGCGGATGCGCAGCAGATCAAATACCTTCCCGCCGAGCACCGCGCCCAGGATACCCGTCATCACGACAAGCACGGCGGTAAGCGAAGGCAATCCGCCGATGCGCTCCGAAATACCCATCGCAACCGGCGCGGTCACTGACTTCGGTGCGAGCGACAGCGCCGTAACCGGAGTCGCGCCAAGCTGACGCGCGATCACCGCGGCGCTCAGGGCCGCGGAGCACACACCAGCGAGCACGGCCACACAGACCGGCAGCCACAGTGTACGCAGCCTGGATAACTGGCGATACAACGGCACCGCCAGCGCCACCGTCGCCGGCCCGAGCAGGAAGTGCACGAACTGGGCGCCCGCGAAATAACTGCTGTAGGGCATCCCGGTCACAAGCAGGAAAATAATCAACAGTCCCACCGCGACCGCCACGGGATTGAGCAGTGGATTCGCTCCGGCACGCTGGTACACGTGCCAAGCGGCGAGATAGGCCGCCAGGGTCGCGGCCAGGCCCAGCAGCGGCGACGCCGACAGATAGACCCAGATATCCAGCAGACCGGAATGCATCATTCCGCCTGTCCGCGCGCGGACAGGCGCATCATCAGACGCATGACCAGCGCCGTCACCGCCAGCGTGATCAGGGTACTGAGCACCAGCGCCACGCCGATGGGCATCCACTCCGCTCCGATCCGGTGAAAATGCACCATGACACCCACCCCCGCCGGCACGAACAGCAATGAAAGGTGGCCAAGCAGCGAGCCCGCGGCGGTATCCAGTGACGCCGGCGCGCCGCGACGGATCACCAGTGTCAGAAACAGCAAGGCCATCCCGATGACCGGACCCGGAACCGGGAGACGCAGCAACAGCACCGTCGCCTCGCCGATCAATTGATAGATCACCAGGATCGTCATGCCGGTCAGAAAATCCATCTCGTCATCCCCGTGTCTCTTAACACCACCTCACCATGGCCGGATTCGATGGCGATCCCCGCGACGGTGCAGAGGATTCATTGATGGCCCGCCCCGCGCTTCCGCCGCCACAGGCGCGCGATCTCGTCCTCGCCCAGCGGCCTGGCATGCTTCACACGCAGGCTTTCTGACCATTCCCGCGCGAAATCCTTCTGCAGGTACAGGTTGATGGCAAGCACAACCGCCATGGCCATGAATGCGCCCAGGCTCGCCAACAGCATGTCCTTGTGGGCATCCCAGATATCGCCCTGGGTTCCCAGATAAGCCATCCCGAGGTCACCGCCGAACGATTCCGCCGCGCCCCATTCAACCAGCTCATAGATCATCGACGTTGACATGGCGAAGTCGAGCGGCAGGAAGTAGCTCCAGAAACCCCCGACGCCCGCGACCCGAAAATACACCTCGCGGATCGGATAAAACAGCAGGAGACCGTAGAGAAAATGCACGATGCGGTCGAAGTTGTTGCGCTCCCAGCCGACCAGTTCATTGAAACCTGCGCCGGTGACCGCGCGAAACCAGGCGTCGTACGGCACCTCGGCATAGGTGTAGTGCGCGCCGATCTCATGAATGAACAGGAAAAAAAAGATCAGGGTGTACGATATCCGGGACAGCGGCAGACGCGCCGCCGTCAGCCAGAGCAGAACCAGGAAGACAATCGGCAGGACGTTTTCCAGCAGCCAGTCGCTGCGATAGTGGGGATGGACCGCGAGCAGCGCCCACTCGAGCGCGAACAGCAGCGACAACGCCAGCAGGTAACCACGATGGGGCGAGTCCCGCATGGACAATGTCACGACAGGCGCGAGAATACCACCGTAACCATCAGCGCCACCACTACGCCGAACACCGGAGCCGCGACAATCACGAATTTCGACAGCGGCGCCACCTCGCTGTCGGCATCAATCCGCCCGGGCAGCGCCATGAACACCAGTGTCGGGAACGGGAACAGCATGGCCGACCCGATCACCGCGAGCCCGGCCTTAGGCACTGACCAGCCGAGATCGAAGCAGCGGCGCAGGGTCAGCGGGATCAGCCACAGCATCAGGACCAGCATCAGCACGAGATGCGCCCAGAAGCTCGTCTCACCCATGTGCCCGCCGGTCTGTCCGTTCAGCGTTGTCAGGGCGAGGGTAAGCAGCGCGGCGAGTCCGAACAGTACGCCGGCGATGAAGCGGCCGCGATCCAGCGCACCAGTCAGACTGAATAACGGTCGGCGTGCATCCATGACGAGGGATTCTTGTTGTTCAGGCGGTCGAGGTCCGCGCGCCCGAACCGGTAAATGCCAGCAGCAACATCATGCGAAAAAACCGGGCCTCTTGTGCAACCGATGCTCGATCATAGCGTTGTGTTCCGGGACGAGCAACGTAATGTGCCTGAGCCCTTCAGACGCGCGAGGAAAACATGACATCAAGGAGACGCAGGGGAGGCCGGGATTTCCGAACCGGCAGGCGCGGCGTCATCCGCGACCCAGGGTGGCAACCGGTGGCATCTTCCCTCGCTCGCCCCGGACCGATCCGCCGGCAATACCGCCACATCACAACGACGTCCCAACGATGTGAGTCCACACGCATCAAGGATACGCGCCTCACAGCAGCTTACGACAGGTTCGTTTCTCCCTGTTCCATCGGCAGCTCGGCCGCTATCCATCCGCGGATGCCATTCGACAGGACACAGACGTTGATATAACCCATCTGCTTCGCCCGCCGGGCGGCATAGGGACTGGCCCCGCTCCAGGGTCCGGAACAGTAAAAGACGACACAGGAATTCTTGTTCTCGGGGAGATCGCGCTCGGGATATTCCGAAGCATCGATGTTAACGGCGCCAGGGACATGCCCGTTCATCCAGCTTGGACGCGGATTCGCGTCGAATACGGTAACGGCGCCCCGCTGCATTTTCTCATGCAAGCGCCAAGGCGAAATCGTTGCCACACCCATCATTCGTGCAAACATGTCGTAACCCTCCACAGGTCTAAGCCAAACGATGCTGCAATCCGATGCAACGGGTAACGGTGATCCGTGCCTTATGGGACTTATGCTACCCCGCCCGGGCGCGTGTTGTCACCCTCTGACGACACCTTTTCTCCCGCACGATGAGTACGCGATGTGTACTGCTTGTTCAGAAAGGATTTTTTTGCGGCGCGGGATGCCGCGTCGCAGGAGCGCACGCTAGAAACCCAGTTCCTTCTCAAGATCATCCTGCTCTTTCTTGAATTGCTCCTGGCGCCCGGCCTCCTTTTTCCGGTTTGCCTGCGCCACCTGCTTCTCCAGTTCCGCCGCCCTGGCGTCGGCGCCGGCGAGGCGGTAGAAATTCGCGGCCGTCGTCGTTTCGCCGGTCTTCACATAAGCATCACCCAGGCGCAGCGCCTTGTCCTTCACCTGCCTGATCTTCTGCGGCTTGTCCACGATGCTGTAGTAACGCAACGCATTCTCGAGCTTCTGCAGGCCGTCGCTCGCCGCCAGCGCGTCACCGCGTTTCTCGGCCCGCGCCACTTTGCGCTTCTGCTGGTCATCGCCGAGATAACGCAGCCAGTTGCCTGCCCGCTCGAGTTCATCGAATGACATCGAGCGCGCGGCAAAGGCGCGCTCCTCCTCGGCGAAGACCGCGTCGGCGTTCTTCGCCGCAAGTGCACGCAGCTCCTGCAGCGTTGCGGCCGCCTCGCGGCGAGTGAAATAGTCGTAGGCGTTGCCGAAAACCGCGCTGTCCGCGGGCTTGGCATTGACGTGCCGCAGCTTGACGCGGTCCGCATCGGTGGTCAGCCCGGCGCGCTCGTACCAGTCGAAGGCGACATCGAACCGGTCGCTCTTCTCCTCCTGTCCACCCAGGGTCTTGCCAACGCGCTGCCGTAGCGCATCGACGCGTCTCTGATCGGCGCACATGGTGTCGATCCCGCCCGCGCTGCTGAAAGCCTCGGGCAGCCTGCCGGCGCGCTCCAGCTCCTCGGCCTTGCCCATCTGCGCCTTGGCCGCGATCTCGTCCTGGGTGGCACAGCCGTCCGCATGCACCGACGAGGTCGCCGCCACGAAACCCGCCGCGCACGCCAGCAACACCCACGCCTTCCCGCCTGCCTTCATGGCTCCCCCTATTTCACCATATCGATGAGGTTCTTCAGTCCGAAGCCGTGCTTCTCCTTCTTCTCGGCCGGCGCCTGTTGCTGGTCATCCTCGCTGCCGCCCGCGGCATCGTCGTCGTGATCTGTGGCGCCGCCCATCAGCATATTCATAATGCCCATCTTCTCGTAACCCGCCGGGACCTCGAACAGCGCCGGATCCTGGCGGCCGATCTTGATATTCTTCAGTTCCTGCTTGATGCGCCCCTTGCTGCCCTTGTCCATCGCGATGACGTCCATCTTCACGATGATTCCGTCCTTGCTCAGCCACCAGAAGCCGCCCATCTTTTCGCCTTTCTTGCCCGTCATGATGATCTTGCTCTTGGTGGTCATCACGCCATTGACCTCCTCTTCGCCGACGGTGGTCTGCTCGAACTCGTAATCGGCAAGATCGCCCCGGTCCGCCCCGGAACCGGCCTCATTGCCGCCCAGCTTCATCTCCACATACATGCGCTGCTCGGGCATCAGCGTCCACATGAGCTTCTTGTCGTGACGAAAAATCATGATCTGGCGCATGCCCTGGATCAGCATCTCGCGCCGCTCCTTGCCCTGTGAGAAGTAGACCGGCCCCTCGACGGCCATCTCGGCGGTCTCCATGATCTGATCAGCGGCATAATCCACCTTCGCCATCTCCAGCGCCCAGGCCGGACCCGCCATTACCGCGGTGACCACCAGTATCAGTATCCCTCTCATGCGCATGAACACTCTCCTTACCAAGATTTCCGATTATGGTACGCAGTCCGCCCGAAATTTCAGGGCGCCAGCGCGTCGCCTTCCGGCTGCTGCATCTCCTCGCGCTCGCGCCGGTACTGCTCGTAGCTGGCATGGTCGACCTGCTTGAGGCAGTCCTGCACCTCGCCGGGGGACAGTTTGTAGCACTCCTGGCGCCGCGTCTCGCGCACGCCCTCATACCACGCCTGATAGGAACACCCGGTCATGGTCGACATCAGCAGCAACATCCCGCCAACGACTCGCAGTGATATACCTGCCATCCTCATCGTACCCGCGCAACCGCTCAGCGACCGTAGGTCGCGGTGAAGCTCGCCTTGCCGAGCAGATTGGCGTTGAGCATGTAGCCGACCAGCGCGGCGGTGGCATCAGCCGGCACATCGAGCTTCTCCACCTTCAATGCATGCACGGTGAAGATATAGCGGTGCGGCTTGTCACCCGGCGGCGGGCAGGCGCCGCCGAAACCCGCGGCCCCGAAATCGGTGCGGCCCTGCACGGCGCCGGACGGCAGCATCGCCACATCCGCGCCGCCGGCGCCGGCGGGCAGCGCCGTGACCGCTGCAGGGATGTCATAGACGACCCAGTGCCACCAGCCCGAGCCGGTGGGCGCATCGGGATCGTACACCGTGATGGCGAAGCTTTTTGTCCCTTCCGGCGCGCCCCGCCATTCCAGCGCGGGCGAGACGTTGTTTCCGGTACAGCCGAAACCGTTGAAGACCTGATCCATCGTCAGTGTGCCGCCTTCCGGAATGGTCGGACTGGACAGCGTGAAAGCGGCCGCGTCGGCCGCGGAAATCCCCACGGAAAACAACAGCGCCAGCCCCGCGATTCGTGCCTTGAACATATCCACCTCCTGTCGGGTTCGTAATCGCCGCATCATACCGCACACGCGCGCGCCTCCGATATATGCGCCAGAGACCGGCCCTGGCGTTCAGCGTCCGGCGTGGACCGGCAATTCTATCAATCGCGGCGTGATGCCGCGTGCCGAGATCTCGAGCTGTCCAACCGCGACCGGCAGCGAAAACCGGCGCGGGCCGGCGCTGCCCGGATTGACATAGAGCACCCCGCCCTGCTCGCGCCAGCCCGGCCGGTGTGAATGACCGGAGACTACGACCTGGAAGCCAGCCGCGCCGGCGTCGATCCCGAGCTCCGCGAGGCTGTGCAGCACATGGATCCGCGCTTCACCGACAGCGAGCTCCGCGGTCTCGGCCAGCGCTGCCGCCCAGGCCTCGCGGTCATTGTTTCCACGGATGGCGGTAAGCGGCGCGAGGTCGGACAGCGCCGTCAGGATCTCCGGCGCGCCGATGTCCCCGGCGTGGATGATGAAGTCGCTGCCGCGCAGCGCCGCAACCGCCTCGGGCCTCAGCATCCCGTGCGTATCGGAAATGAGACCCACCGTGTATGTTCGTTTCGATGCCATTCATCGTCCCGATTTCAATGTAGCCCGGATAAAGGCGCATTGCGCTTGCATCCGGGAGGACGGTGCGCTGCCACCCCGGATGCCGCTGCGCTATATCCGGGCTACGGGTTCCCCTTTCGACATCATCCCCGCTCGGCGGTAATGACACCGGCAACAACATGTAGCCCGGATAAAGGCGCACAGCGCCGGCATCCGGGAGGCGTGGTCCACTTCCC
>JADLET010000132.1 GCA_020845975.1 Gammaproteobacteria bacterium
CATGCGCAGCCAGCGTTTCACGCCATTTTTCCAGGCTGTCAGGCCGGGGATTGGAGTTGTAGGTCTGGGCGTCGTACCAGATCTCCTTTGAGTTGACGGTAATGGCGCTCTCTCCCATGTGACGCTTTTCGCCAGGCCGCAACATCTCGGGGACCCATTCAACACCAAGAAATCGACATATCTGGCGCCCCTCAGCTTCCGGGTCGCGGATCAACCTTTCATACACCGCCGTATAAACCTTGTCCGGAGCGACACGAGATGCCGAGAAACCGGAATCCAGGCAGCGTCGCACATGTCCGATGGCGGACTGGACGTCGCGCGTAAACTGGGCAGGCATTTCGCCTTTGCGCCGGGCCTTTTTCCCGACTTCCAGCAGAGATGCAACCGTTGCACGCGGATCACGCACAATGTGAATGAATTTTGATTCTGGAAACAATTCCACCAGGGAGGGAAAGACCAGCACATTCTCCGGCGTCTTCTCGCTGAGCAGCCTGGCGCCGTGTCTGTCGGCGAATGTCAGCAAAAACCCGGCGACAAGGTTACGCATGCTTTCATCGACCACATCCGCAGAGCAGATGAGATCAATCCATCCGCGCGCCACAGAGTCGCGCAACTTGCCGCGAAGTTTCATGATATCGGGGATATGCAGAAATTCCGGCCCACCCAGGATGTCCGGGTGCATATCCAGGATGTTCTGTAACAAGGTTGTTCCCGAACGGGGCGCCCCGCCCAGAAAGATCAGCCGCTGTTGACTGTTCGACATCGCAAATGTCTCGCCAAATTGTCGTAAATCATTCATCCCCGACAGGATATCGGGCAGAACTCCAGGTAATTGAGCCTTGGCTGGCCTAGTTAATACCGGAAAAGCTTATCCAGTTGATATTGAAACTGCCAGCACCGACCTGCAGGCGCATGACCTGCTGGCCGGCGGTGAGGTTGACGGTGCGGCTGATGGTCTGCCAGGCGGTCCAGCCGCCGGTGTTCGGGATGGCAATCGAACCAGTGATGTCGGCCCCGTTCATCAGGACGCGGGCCGACTTGTTGTTGGCGGCAGTAGCAATA
Organism: Gammaproteobacteria bacterium; assembly: GCA_020845975.1. Classification (GTDB taxonomy): domain Bacteria; phylum Pseudomonadota; class Gammaproteobacteria; order SZUA-140; family SZUA-140; genus JADJWH01. The sequence continues at coordinate 1,063 of JADLET010000132.1, forward strand.
CGCAGATTGAAGGCGTAGGTCCCGGTGGCGGCGACACTGACGGTGTACTCCATCCATTCGCCGGCCGTGGTTTGGCCCACCATATAGGCACCGCTGACGTCGGAAGCGTTCCAGATGTCGACACCGTCGCTGCGGTAGAGGTTGCCGGCGTTGCCCGCTGTGGCGTCGAAATAGCCAATGCCTGAACCACCCAGGTCGTAGTTCTCCGCTTCGATCCGTCCCGGTATGGCCCAGGCGCTTCCGCCGTAGGGAATGTGCGCATTGTTAGCAAGGACCGCAATGCCGAAGCTGGTGTTGGATGAGGCTCCCGCTCCGTCAGTGGCCGTAACCGTGACCGAGTAAGGACTACCGGAGGCGCTCCCTGCGGCTGGTGTCCATCTCAGTGTCCCGGCGCCATTGCCATTGTTGGTCAGGATGTTTGGGCTGCCTGGCAGGGTGTTGGTCTGGCTCAGGGTCAGGGGCGTCGGGCCATCGGTATCAGTGGCCAGGACCTGAACGACGAGTTGCTGTCCTTCCTGCGCCGTCTGATTGCCTATCGGGCTCAGGGTCGGCGGCCGGTTGCCGCTGGCGACGCGCAGCGCCGCGGATTCGAGCGTGATCCGGCTCTGGGAATTCGCCAGATACAGCTTGCTCACCACATAGCGAACGGTCAAGGTCTGGCCGGGGGAGGCTGCGCGGAACTTGAGGGTAATGACCTGACTGGTCCTGCCGCTCGAACGATCAATCGTGGTCGTATAGGCCGGCGCGCTGCCATCGCTCAGGCTGGCGGTGAACTGCCCCCGGGCGGCATTGGCCCCAACGTAGACCTTGAGGGTCCGGAAGCTGGCATCCGCTGGAACAGTGAACTGGAATCCGTTGCCGACATTGAAGACCGAGAGCCCGGTCCGGGAGCCGGTGGTCGACGCAAGGGGTGTGCCGCCACTCCACGCATAGCTTGCGCTGGTCTGGGTCGTGCGCGCGGGGTTCGCACCTCCAATTGAGGTGTAATTGCTGATCAGGGGCAGGATGCCCGCCTTGCGATCCGGCACCGTGGTACTCGCCCGCCCCCAGTGAATCCAGTCCGCCGCCCCCTCCGCGGCGAGATTCACCAGGGTCGGCGCCGTCGCGATAAAATTCGTCGGCACATCGGGCCATGGCGCGACGCCGTTCAGGCGCGGCGTTAATCGGCCTCCGAACTGATCCCCCGCTTCACTGACATCAAGGTTGCCCGCGCTATCCTGCGTAATCAGCCTGCTACCCACGGAGGTCATCCCCTGATCACGCGATCCATACAAGGTATGGACCGCGCCTGCATCGACAGTGAATCCGGAGTCTTCGAATGGTACGCCGATCACAAGGTCATGCGCACCGTCACTGTTAAGATCCGTCGCGACAAGCGTATGCCCGAACCAGTCGACCTGCTCGGCCTCCTCATCGACCCCGGGAGTATCCTGGCTGAACAACTGGCTACCCTGTCCGCTCAGGCCGATGGCGCCGCCATAAAGGATGCTCACCGAACCGCTCTCGGCGATACCCGAGACAACATCGCCGGGCGCGCCAATTGCGAGATCTGCACGACCATCCTGGTTGAAATCTCCCGCCGCGAGCGCGTATCCCCAGTGAGCACTGACCACTGAATCGCCGACAACCTCTACGCTGTGCCTGTCCCACAGTTCATTGCGTGACAAGCCGCCGGAAGCACCATAAAACACCGCTACGGCCCCGGCGTCGCTGACACCACCGCTATCCTCGCCCGGCACGCCAATCGCCAGATCAGCGCGTCCGTCGCCGTTGAAATCACCGGTCGCCAGCGCATATCCAAAGGCATCATTTGCCTGGGGATAATCGATCACATCCTCGGCCCACTGACGCAGGTATTGCGCATTGTTGCCCGTCAGACCGCCGCTCGATCCGTAATACACGCTCACCGCACCATTGTTCGGGAAGGGCACATCCGCGCCCCCGGTATTCTCACATGGCACGCCCACGGCAAGATCATCGATACCGTCGCCATTGAACTCGGCGGACGCCAGGCTTGCGCCGAAACATTCCAGGGGCTCAACCCAGCCATCATAGGAAACACCGCGATCCTGGTGCCACAATTCGTTGCGCGTCGCCGTCAGCCCGCTCGCTCCGCCGTAGACAACATTGACGACACCTGCATTGATGCAGGGATTGCAATTGGGGGCCGGGGGATTCGCCTCCGGGGGACCAACGCCGGGATAGTCCTCGCCGGGGACGCCAATTGCGAGATCGTCGTAACCATCGCCATTCAGGTCTCCCACGGATAAGGCCGAACCGAAACGATCGTCTGATTCTGGACCGTCGGCGAGCGCTGTCTGGTCCCAGATCTGGCTGCCCGCCGCGCCCAGGCCAGCACTGCCGCCATATATGACCAGTAGTTGGCCCCGGCTGCCGTTCTTGTTCGGCATACCCACCGCGAGGTCTGTAAAACCATCCCGATTGAAATCGCCACTGGCGATAGCCGCGCCAAGGTGATCGCCCGCTTGCGCCGTACCCGGTATGCCTGGGCTGTTCAGATGCCAGACCTGCTCGGTGCCCGCCGCCGGAGCTCCACTGCCATTACCATAGATTATGCGTACCGCGCCGGCATCAAGGATGTTGCCGACATCCTCGCCGGGCACGCCGATCGCAAGGTCGATCTGACCATCACTGTTGAAATCGACACGCGCATTCGCGGCCGCTGCTGCCGGTGTGATCGTCAGGGGAAAGCAGGTGAAGGACGCCAACAGAATAAAAAGGCGAGGTCCGTGAACGGCGCGCCGGAGAAAGTTCATTTACCCACCAAGGGATGCCTATCGATGACTGGCATCGGCCAGAAGAGACACTTATAGCATCAATCCCAGCCGAAATCGACTCCCAGATAGTCGTAGAGCTGCTCGTTACAGGGACGAAAATATTCCACAAGCCGCTGCCGCGTATCGGGCCTCAGTGTCGATTCAGCGCCCGCGTTGAACGCATCATAAGAACTCAGATCATGGCGCTCAAGCCTCAGAAACTGCGTGACTTCCAGAAAACATGCCGCCGGATCGGAAAAGAAATCCTCGCTTTTGAGGACAAGCATCTGTTCCCGGGGGAAATACTCTCGCCAACGCCTGATCTGTTCAATATAGATTCCGCGCCTCAGGTAGGAAAACAATTTGTAGGCTTCGCTGGAATAATTTTCATCGGTCATCATCTTTTCCAGTTCGCCCGTGAGCCGCTTCGGCTCCGCGGCAATCGCGTCCTCGAAGCTGAGCTTCTCGACCCCCAGTTTGACGTGATAACGATAATGCGAATAGGCGCGCTCGACAGGATTGCGCAACATCAGAATGATGCTGGCATGCGGATAACGTGCCTGGATCCGTCGCGCCGCGTGGGGATGAAAAATGTAATACGGTGTGGCTTCGCCGGTCAGTATCCGAGCGCGCGATTCCAGCATGCGGCGAATCTTGTGATACCGGGCCGGAAACCGGGTCCGGTACCAGGCGTCGCCGCGGCTGTAGTTATCCGTGAAGTAGTGGATTTCCTTCTCGGTCGCCGGGAGCACATGCGGGTGTCGCGCGAGATAGTTATAGAGCGAGGTGGTGCCGCCCTTCTGAACCCCGATGATAAAGAAATCCGGCGCGGCATGTCCCAGCATCCGGAACACACTACCTGGTTTCATGCCAAACCTCTTCAAAGGCCAGGCGACCCGCCACTTCCGCGCAGCTTCCGAGCATCCCGGACAGAGTGGATGACAGTTCCGCCCGCACGATTCACCCCTTCTGAAAGGGACGAATCGAGATATCGGTGATCTCGGCAGAGGGAGAGGCCTTGAGGGCATTCAGGACAGACTCCGCGACATCCTCCGTCTGCAGCAATACTGTCGGCCGGTAGGGCTTGCCTTCCATCTTGTGGATCTGCTCCTGCATGGTAGTCGCCGTACGGCCGGGGTAAATGCTGATTACCCGCACCCCATCCCGATTGACCTCGTCTCGCAGGCTGTCGGCCAGCGCCGTCAAGGCATATTTACTGGCGGCATAGGCGGCCATACCTGCCTTCGCCTTCTGCTGGGCCGCGCTTGAGTTAACAAACACTACCTGCCCTTTCCGGTCGCGTATCGCGGGAAGCAGCTCCCGGGTCAACAGAAATGGCGCCCGCACGTTAATGAAATACTGCGCGTCGAAATCCTCAAGCCTCGCGCTTGCGTAATCGCCCGGCACGATATGCCCCGCGCAATGTATCAACAAATCTATTCCGGTGTGATCACGCAGGATGGTCTGGCAGACACGCCGCGTTGCGGCAACGTCGGCAAGATCGACGGCAAGAAAGTCAGTTATCAGGCCAGGATAGCGCGTCGCCACTAGTCGAAAAAGTTCTTCACTCCTGCTCCGTTCGCGACCGAGCAGAAGCAGATTGACCCCCTCTTGCGCGAGAGCCAGCGCAATGCTTCTGCCAATGCCGCCAGTGGCGCCGGTGATGACCGCGATCTTACCGGAGAGCGCGCTCATCACGCTCTTGCCAGCAGTCCGGCACCCGCCAGCGCGTCAGCAGCAGCGGCCACTTCATCCATCGGCACGCCGGACCGCTCCGAGATATCCAGCAGGCTGTGCGCCCCGTCAGACAGATTGAGGACCCACAAAAGAGTCATGGTCTTGACCGGCTTCTTGTCCTCCGCCCCAATCCCGCCATAGAGGCCCCTCTTCCCCAATTGGGGCTCACACTTCGGGCTGAGGTTTCGGTATGAGTAATTGCTTTCAAGCGCATCGATGATCTGGCAATACTTGTCGAATGAATCGGCCAGATTGACCGGCTTGACGAATGACAGGTCATCCGCCGAGGTATGATATTCAGGATATTCGCCATGGGTTGTTCTGGACAGGCTGCCAACGGCGAGATTGAAGCCAGGCGAACAGTACTGCCGCTCGTCATATCCGTACGGATAGAAATCGATCACCTTGTGGGGCCTGCCCGAGCTTTTCAGTACGTTCAACACGATTCGATCGATCTCACTGTCGCCCCGGCGACTTTTCTTGTACGTGAAGTCGCCATCGTCACCCACGCAAACCACTACCAGGCCATGCTTTATGCGATCGACCTTTGACTCATTCAGGCTCAGCCAGGTAATCGATCCTATCGTACCGGGGATAAAGAGAAATCGGTAGGAGTATCGCGTGTCACGCCCGGACAGCCAGCGTGCGAGCTGCACGGTGAGGGCGATTCCGGACAGGTTGTCGTTGCAAAGCGAGGGATGGCAGACATGACAGGAAAACAGCACTTCCTCTTTGGAAGCTCCGGGCTTGTAGTACTCCCCGTAGGTCATGTGGCCGTCTTTCAGCTCGGAATCTATCACAACATCGTATTCCGGTTCCGTCAGGGTCAGGTATTGATTATGGCTGACGCAGAAACCCCAGTTCTCGCTGTAATACGATGTACGGTAGGGAATCCAGTCCGGCCGGTCAGGCAGCGAGAACAAGTGCTTCTTCAGTTCCTCGTTCGAGACCCGCGCCCGGATCGGCACGCTGTAGTTCAACACGTGCAGGTTGCTGTTGCGAAAATCGATCACCTTCTGACCGCGACAGTCCAGAATATAGGCATCGCGAATATTCCATTCCTTCGGCACGGTCCAGTCGAATACCTGCGTCCCCGTTTTGACTTCATGAATCTCGATCGGAAGCCGCTCCCGCAGCGCCCCGAGCGTCTCTCTCACGCCGTCGCCGGTGATGCTGCGGCAAATCGGAAACAGCCTCCGGGCGAGATCGTACATCTCGTCCCCATCGGAGGGCGCCCTGACCGGAAGGTCTTTATCGTCCATATCAATAAATTCCGCAATGAGGCTTCATCCGGCATGCCGGCCCCACGGAGAGGTACTCAGCCGGTTGACCGCTGCCCCGCCATTTCCACTACGTCAGTTTCCCAGGTCAGCAGCGGCCGGATGACGCCTTTGATATTTCTCGCATAGTCACCACGCGCCGATTCCGCGCCCTCATGACGGCTGTCCACGACCTGAAACGAGATGGCATCCCGGGCTATGAATTGCGGGATATCCGGTTGCAGTGTCGTCAATGCGGGAGAAACGTACAGCAATCCTTCCGAAAGGAGATTCGCGGGGATCCACCCGCGACTTATATACCGACCTGCCGGTCGCGGCTTGCCGCGCCACTGAGTATCCTGATCCAGCGCAGCGAACAGACGCACCCCCTCTTCATTGAAAACATGAAAATGGGGCATCAGGATATGGCCCGGCGCAAGCACTTCAAACTCAATCTCGATCGCAATCGGCTGGGTAATCTTCATCGCGCTCGAAATCTTGCGATCCGCATCCAGAGCCCGCACAGCGAGCAGCCGTGCTACCTTGCCCGCTGGCGCCGTGCCCGGGTCATCCCATTGTTTGTGCGATGGCGAACCCTGGCCCGAACCCAGGTAGGCGCTCACTACATCGTGAGTCGAACCTTCTTTTAGCACTGTGCCCTGATTCAGCAGTATCGCCCGATGGCACAGCCGGGTGATCGCAGGCATGCTGTGCGACACGAAGAGCACCGTGCGTCCACCCTCGCCAACATCCTGCATCTTGTTCATGCATTTCTTCTGGAAGGCGGCATCACCCACCGCGAGAACCTCGTCGATGATCAGGATCTCGGGCTCAAGGTGTGCCGCGACCGAAAAGGCCAGACGGACACGCATACCGCTTGAATAGCGTTTCACCGGCGTATCAAGAAAACGTTCAACCCCGGAAAATTCGACAATCTCGTCAAATTTCTGGTCAATCTCCTTCTTCCGCATTCCAAGGACGGTGCCGTTGAGATAGATATTCTCCCTGCCGGTCAGCTCATTATGGAAACCCGTTCCTACTTCCAGAAGGCTGGATACCCTGCCCCGGATCTCGATCGAGCCGCGGGTGGGTGGCGTTATTCGCGAGAGAATCTTCAGCAGGGTGGATTTCCCGGCGCCGTTGGTGCCGATGATCCCCAGAACTTCCCCGCGCCTGACCTCAAAAGAAACGCTTCTCAGCGCCCACAGGATATCCGAAGGATCGTTCGACGGATCATCCGGCCCGGCGGAATCATCAAACTTATGAAGTGAACGATAATATCGATAGTTCTTCAGAGGACTTTTAATGAAATCCAGCATGGCGGCCCCGAAGGTGTCATGCATGGCATCTTCCAGTCCAAGGCGGAACCGCTTGGCAACTTTATCTACCCTGATTGCGATGTCTTCTGAGCTCATAGGTTTGATGTAATCAATTTCGCTTCGGTGGGACGCGTTACATAACGTCGACAAATATCCGTTCGACACGCTTGAAGTAAAAAGCGCCCCCAACGAACAGCAAGGCCGCCGTGAACATTCCCGGCAGGATAAACTGCCAGGGCAATTCCGTTCCGAGGAGGCAGGCCCTATATCCTTCGATCACCCCTACGATGGGGTTCAACGAATAAACAAACCGGTAATTATCGGGTATCGAACTCGCCGTATAGACGATGGGCGCGCTGTACATCAGCATCTGCACGATATAGGTCATAATGAACTTGATATCGCGATATCGTATCGCCATGGCGGACATCCACATACCAATACCGGCCGGCACCATCATCATCATGAGGATAAACAGAGGCAGGTAGAGCATCTGCCAGGTGGGCATAACCTTGTAATAGATCATGATCACCAGCAGAAGCAACAGTGATATCCCGAAGTTCAACAGCTTTGAAAAAACCGGTGTCAGCGGATATAGCAGCCGCGGGAAGTAGATCTTTCCCAGCATGTTATGGTTTGACACCAGACTCTGACTGGACTGCAGCATGACCGTGGACATGTATGTCCACGGGATTATCGCAACGGTCATGAAAAGGGTGTACGGGATACCATCCGTGCTGATCTTGGCCACCCGGCCAAAGATCACGGAAAAGATCAGGATCTGGATCAGCGGGGTGATGATCGCCCAAATGAAACCAAGCACCGTCTGTGCATGCTGGACCGTGATATCACGCCACACCAGGTTATAAGCCAGATCGCGGTATCTGATCAGTTCCCTAAGATCAATCATCTTCCAGCCGTTATCCGGCTTGATGACCATCACGGGCATATTATCGGGGTTTTCATTTGCCATCGTGGCGCAACTCTCGCTAAGTATCACTGCGGGTTAGTGGCCGGTAAAATCAGGCCAGTTCCTGTCACGCTCGGAGATCAGTCGTCGATCCGTGAAAGGCCACTCAACACCAAAGGCAGGATCATCCCATCGCACGCCGCGCGCGGACTCCGGATGGTATGACGCCGCCATCTGATAAAACACTTCCGTTGAATCCACCAGGGCCTGGAATCCATGAGCGAACCCACCCGGTATATACAGCATGTTTCTCTCATCTTCCGATAGCACGACTCCGAAATGTCGCCCATACGTGGATGAAGAGGGGCGCAGATCGATTATCACATCAAAAATCGACCCGCGCGTGCATCGGACCAGCTTCACCTCTTCATGGGGCGCTGCCTGATAATGCATCCCGCGAAGTGTGCCCTTCATTTTGTTGAATGATATGTTGCATTGCTCCAGACCGGACTCAAGGCCATGCTCTTCGAATTCCCTGCGGCACCAGGTACGCGCAAAAAACCCTCTTTCATCCTCGATTTTCTCAGGCTCGATGACGAACGCGCCCATGAGATCCGTCTCACGGAATATCATGGATAGACCTTGACCTCCGGAATCGGCACAACGAATTTACCACCCCACTCGCGTATGTGCTGCATCTGCTTCATGATCTCATCCCTCAGGTTCCAGGGCAGAATCAGGACGTAATCCGGCCGGGTCGCCTTGATCTTGTCCGGCGAATGAATTGGAATCCGGGTTCCCGGCAGGTACAACCCCTGCTTGTGCGGGCTGAGATCAACCGTGTAGTCGACGAAATCAGAGCGAATCCCGCAATAATTCAGCAGCGTGTTTCCCTTGGCAGGCGCGCCGTAACCGACAACTGATTTACCTTTACGCCTGGCTTCGATCAGGAACTCCAGTAATTTCCGCTTGGTCTCCATTACCTGCTCGCTGAAGCTGCTGTACGTTTCGGGCCGGTCGAACCCCAGTTGCTTCTCTTCGTTTCTGAGGCGGGTGATGTTTTCCGTCAGCGCATGCCCGGATCCACTGTCATGGCACGCATAGATTCTGAGCGAACCGCCATGCGTTGGAATTTCCTTAACGTCGAAAATGGTCAACCCGTGCTTCGCGAATACCTGCTCGACCGTAATGAAGGAGAAGTAGGAGAAATGCTCGTGATAGATGGTATCAAACTGATTTTCCTTCATCAGCCTCAGCAGATGAGGGAACTCCATGGTGATGACGCCGCGCTGACTGAGCAGTATCTTGAGTCCGCCAACGAAATCGTTCAGATCGGGCACATGCGCAAGGACGTTGTTGCCGACCAGCAGATCCGCACGGATCCCTTGTTCAACAAGCTCGGAAGCAGTTCGGGTGCCAAAGAATTTCACAACTGATGGGATACCCGCCTGCTGCGCAACCTTGGCCACGTTCTCCGCCGGCTCAACGCCCAGCACCGGGACGCCGGCCTCCTTGAAATTCCTCAGCAGGTAGCCGTCATTGCTCGCGATTTCCACCACCCGCCATTTCGCGTCAATGTTGAAACGCTTCATGGTCTCCAGGGAGTAATCCCTTGCATGTTTGAGCCAGCTCTCCGAATAGGAGGAGAAATAGGCGTAATCACCGAAGATTTCCGACGGGCTCTGGAATTCCTCGAGCTGAACCAGGAAGCATGACTCGCAGACATAGGCATGCAGCGGATAAAACGGCTCCATGTGATGCAGCGCATCAGGTTTTACATAGGAATTCGCCACCGGCGACATGCCGAGATCGGCGAATGTACGCCGCAGGCCTGCTCCGCAGAAACGGCACGACATGTTTGCGCTTGACATAGGTTACCCTGCTCTTTTTGTTGTCACGACCAGCGCAGCTGCCTGGTCAGTCTTCCACTATCGAGGTGCTCCTGCAGCACCTTCAACCGCATAAAGGACGATTGCCGGAAATTGGCGTCCTTGAAATGCATCGCCATCAGGCCTTCCTTCAAACCTGTGATGGCCCCTCGCAGATCAACCTTGGGGCAATATCCGGGCGCCAGCCTGGAAAACAGGTCGAAATTGACCTGATACGAGCGCTTGTCGGGAGCCGCGTCCTTATTGATGCTCACCTCCACCCCCGGGATCTCCTGCGCAACCGCCTCGGCCAGGGCCCTGACCTGATAGTTCCAAGTGTTGCTGCCGACGTTGAGCGCAATGAAATTGCCGCCATTGTCGGCCGGACGCGTCGCGGCCCAGTCGATCGCGCGCGCCATATCCTGCACCGTGATCAGCGGACGCCATGGAGTGCCGTCACTCAATATGACAATCTTCTTCGTGGCGACCGCGTTAGCCACGAAATCATTCAGTACGAGATCCAGCCTCAGCCGCTGACTCATTCCGCAGGCGGTGGCAAAACGCAGACTGGTTACGACAAAAGATTCGCCGCAGAGCTCCTTCAGATCTCTCTCGGAGTAGACCTTGGATTTCGCGTATGCCGTCAGCGGATTCAACTCCGCGTCCTCGGCCCGGGCCCCGCCCTCGGCGAACCCGTATACGCTGCAGCTGGAGGCGAAAACGAAGCGCCGAACACCGGCCTTCTTCGCCTTTTCGGCCAGGGCGACGGTAGCCCGGTGATTGATCTCCAGGGTTACCTCCTCGAAAGCATTCCCCATCGGATCGTTCGATATCGCAGCCAAATGGACGATGGCATCGACCCCTGACAGCATTTCTACACTGACATCCCTCACGTCCATGAAATACTGAACATCAAGACCGCACTCAGGCAGGGTATCCGCCGCGGTAAGGCAATGGGCGAAATAGCCCAGATCCACCCCAAGCAGCCTCGCATCCGGATAGCTCGACCTGAGCTGTTTCACAACGGCGGGACCCACGTAACCCATGTTTCCTGTAATCAAAATATTCATGATATTTCCAACCTGCTCAATGCAATAGTCTGTCAATCTGGTCGCACACATGTTCCGAGAACGGGATGGAACAGGTAAATGCCGGCGACACGGCGTTGAGGATATGAAGTGACTTGGCGTCCCCCTCTATCACGAAATCCATCTCCAGTTTTTTTGTCCTGTGATCCAGGAGCTGCGCCCGGATGCCAGGCTTGGCCCACCGCCTGTATCGGCCGGAGTCTACTCCTTCTACAAGGACAGAGGCGAGCTCGACCATCCGGGTACGGGAATACTTCCTGATCTCCTCCATGGCGAGCTTCTTGAAGTCGAAATTCGAGCGTGCGAAAAGACCCAGTTGGCGGTACACAATTTCGAGGAATTCACCCGGGCTGAAATTCTCCAGCCCTTGGTACTGCTCACGCCAGAGCACCGGGATTGCCGTCGGACCAATTTTCACGTCGTTATTGACCGTCAGCGTATAGTGAACGCCCAAAAAGGGGTTTCTCAGGTCCGGCACCGGATAGATATTGGTGCGAATCGCCCCCTTGGGCTCATCGGAATAAAGATATAGCCCCTTGAAGGGCAGGATGCTGTAGTGATCAGAGAATCCGAAATCTTTCGCGACCTTGTCCGCATAGAGACCGGCGGCATTGATGACGTAACCTGCGCCGTAGCGCCCGGAGGACGTCATCACAGCGCCATTTTCCAGCTTCAGGTAACTGACACCCGTGTGTATCTCCACCCCTTCGTGTACGGCATCCTCACCCATCCGGCGCATGACCTCCGAAGGGTCCACTGACGCGGTGGTGGAGGAATACAATGCCCTGCCGCAGGTTTTCACCCGGGGTTCGATCGACTTCGCTTCGGCCTCGGATAACTCATCCAGAGGCACACCATTGGCCCGCCCCCGTTTCAGCAGCTCGTCCATCTGGGGCAGATCGCCCTCATCGCGCGCCACGACCAGCTTGCCGCAGGCGTTGATCCTGATACCTCTGTCCCGACAGTAGTCGGTCATCGCGATGTTGCCCATGCGCGTAAAACGCGCCTTCAGGCTGTCAGGGCTATAATAGAACCCGGCATGCAGGACTCCGCTGTTACGCCCGCTGGCATGCAAACCACAGCCCGGCTCCTTTTCGAGCAGAATGACCCGGACATCGGGATGTCGGCGCTTTATGGCGCGAGCGACATTGACCCCGATAACCCCTCCGCCGATTACGAGAAAGTCCGTTTTAATCACAAAATTACCAGATCTTCCATGGAGCCTTGCCCGCATTCCACAGCTCTTCAAGACGGTTCTTGTCGCGCTGGGTGTCCATCGAATACCAGAAACCATCATGGCGATAGGCCGACAAATTGCCCTCGCGGGTCAGGCGCTGTATGGGCTCACGCTCCCACATCACTTCGTCCTGCTCGATGTAGTCGATCACCTTTGGCGAGAGCACGAAGAATCCTCCGTTGATCCATCCACCCTCATGCGGCTTTTCCTCAAAACTCTTGATGATGGAATCCTGGTCGAAATCCAGGGCACCGAACCGATGAGGGGGCTGTACCGTCGTCAGAGTTGCCAGCTTGCCCCGGCCTTTGTGGTATGCGATCAGCCGGGTAATGTCCACGTTGCTGACGCCATCCCCGTAGGTGAAACAAAAATCCTCATCGCCGATATATGGCCGCACCCGCCGTAAACGCCCGCCCGTTCCCGAACTGTCGCCCGTGTTTACAAGGGTGATCCGCCAGGGCTCGGTCCCATTCTGGTGCATCTCCATGCGGTTGTTTTTCAGATCAAAGGTCACATCTGCGGAGTGCAGAACGTAATTGGCGAAATATTCCTTGATCACATAGCCCTTGTACCCGCAACAGATGATGAAGTCATGGATACCATGAGCCGAGTAAATCTTCATGATGTGCCACAGAATCGGCTTTCCACCGATCTCCACCATGGGTTTCGGCTTCAGCTGCGTCTCTTCGCTGATGCGGGTTCCCAGTCCTCCCGCCAAGATAACGACCTTCATTGATACACTCCTGATGATTCGATTTGTCCTGTAAAACGGGATGGTACGGAGGATATTCCAGTAAGCGCTATATGGAGAAGAGCAACGTCACCAGAGACAGCTATTCAGCACCGCCGCCCTGGTTTTTGTTCTTCGCTGCGTGCATTTCCAGAACCACGCTGCGCTCCTCCGGATCACCCTCCCAGACAGGAAGGATCCCGCCTACGCTCCGATCGCGTACCACATCATGGATAAGATCGGCATCAATCCGGGATTTTTGATCGGCGTAACCACAAACCAGAGCAGTATCACAGAGGACATTAATCAGCCTGGGAACCCCTCTCGTATAGTAATACACCGAAACGCAAGCGGCGGCATCGAAGAGATCCGGGTCACCTCCGGCGACCGTCAGCCGGTGCCGGATGTAATCACTTGTCGATTGCAGGTCAAGAGGCCGCAAGTGGAAGTCGACCGCGATACGCTGCGCGAATTGCTCCAGCTCGGGCTGCCTGAGCATATCGCGCAGGCCAGGCTGACCAATCAGCATCAGCTGCAGGATCTGGTCCTTGCCCGCGTTGATATTGGACAGCATGCGCAGCTGCTCAAGCGATTCGATATCGAGGTTCTGCGCCTCGTCAATGATTAGTATGGTGCGGTGACCGAGATCGTATTCGCGAAGGAGAAACTCGGACAAGGTCTGATACAACTCGACCTTCTCCTTCCCTCTATACTCGAGCCTGAAGGCCAGCAGTATCCACTGCAGTAATTCACCGAATGAGCGGTGGGTATTGGAAACCAGACCGACCTTGTAATTCTCATTATTCTCGATCTGATCCAGGAGACGGCGGATCAAGGTCGTTTTCCCGGAACCGATCTCTCCGGTGATGACCGTGAACCCCGCCTGATTCATGAATCCATATTCCAGCATGGCCAATGCCATGCGGTGATTCCGGCTCATATACAGGAAACCGGGATCAGGCAGCAGCGAAAACGGCTTTTCCCTGAGTTTGTAGAACGATTTGTACATATCTCCCGCCTGTCAGGCCCTAATAGCCGTAGTTCTGCTGCGTTGCTTCAGGCGTTTTATTAAGCACTGAACCGATGATATTCGAATCCTTGAGCAGCTCAGCGGTCTTGGCAATATCCCTGGCTGAACTTTTACCTTCCTCAATCACCAGAAGGAACGCATTAATATGCGGAGCCACGACCAGTACATCATCCGCGGCAAGCATGGGCGGCAGGTCAAAAATCACAAGGCGGGAGGGGAAATGCCGCTTTAGCTCGTTCAGCAACTGGACCATTCTGCCCGAGGATAAAATCTCGGAAGAATTCGCGAACGAAGCACAGCCTGGCAGAACCGCAAATCTCTCGACACCGATATCGACAAGTATCGTGCTCAGGGGCATGCCGGAAAGAAGAAAATCGCTGACCCCGTATTCGGGACGAAACCCCAGATATCTATGAACGCTCGGTCTGCGCATATCGAGATCGACCAGAATTACTTTTCGACCAATCTCCATGCGCGCCAGGCTGATCGCCAGGTTAATCGCTGTCAGCGTCTTGCCCTCCCCGGGATTGGCGCTCGTCACCGCCAGGCTATGCCAGCCATTGGAGCGCATTTGGTGCCAAACGCGCGTGCGCAGCACTTTATAGGCATGAGCATAATCACTGGCCTCATCACCGAGGAAGATGCGATTCTGGTGCAAAAGTTCCTGCGAAACCTCAACACGGCACATCTCCGTGGCGTCGTTTGCATGGCCAATGCGGGACTCTCCCGGCTGCAGGGTAATATCCTGCTCCTGCCGGGTTCGCTCTACCGCCTTAGTAATACGGTCCATAAACATCACTCACCCGTGCGCCCCATACACCCGAAACGATAACCATATGATCCAGAATAATTAATTCTCAAGACAGCCGTTCCGATCATAGACTATCCCCCCGATGCGAGCAAAGCTTTCAGGATCCATACTCCCAGAATCATTACCGTAATCGTGACTGCACCGATCAGTACCAGGCGATGTTGGGGATTTCCTTCTTCCGCCTCAGTCTTGAAATACGGTATTGTCGCTATCGGCGGGGACCCGAGAAGAGCTGAGACACCGCGGGATCCGCGTACGGACTGATCGAGATATTCCGACATGGCGGCAAAACCGAGCCCTGAGACCATGGCCAGCATGGCGCCCAGCAGGAGTATCCCGGGGCGGTTTGGTCTGTCCGGGGCCGCAGGCGTGTAGGCCGGCTGAATGAGGGAGAATCGCTCACCCCTGTTTTCGCTTTCCAATTGCTCCGAAACCTGTGCCTGGAGCAAATTCTGTTTCAGCTCATGGTACTTCCGCACCGCGTTGTCATATTCACGCTGGATGGACAGCCCCTCTTGCTCAACCCTGGGAGTCTGCACGATACGATTCTCGTACTCGGCGAGCTTGGCCTTCAACCGATCACGTCTTTGCAGAGTCGAGCCGAGATTTATCTTAAGTGACTCGAGCTGCGTCTTCGTGGCGACATAAGCGGGGTTATCGGGCTGGAAGTCACTGGTGACAACATCGCTGCTATTCCTGCGCGCTTTGTTGAGATCATCATTCAACGTGGCCAGAGAACGTTTCAGGGCAACCACATCGGGATAATCTTCGGAGTACTTTTCCCGCGCAGCAGCCAACTCACTTTGCACGCCCAGGATCTGCTGCTCAAGGCTGTTAGTGTTGTCCAATTGCCCTGTCTGGGCCTTCAGCCCCTCGATCTCTCTCCGCATGCTGACGATATCAGGATGATCAGGCGAATAAACGGAAGATGCCTTGAGATATGCCATCTGCAATGTTCGCAAGCGCCCCTCCGGGCTCTCTCCAGTATTGGGCTCGAGCTGCGACAATTGCGATTCCAGATAAACCTTGCGCTCTTCCAGGTCGGAAATGCCGCGCTGGACGTCTTCCAGCTCGCGTTCAGCACGCTCCATCAGATTCATGTTCAGCTGTATCAACTCAGGCAGCTGACCGGAGTTCTTTTCCTTGTAAGCCGCAAGCAGGGCTTCCAGCTCTGCAATATGCACGCTCAGACGATTAGCCTCTTCTGCCAGGAAGGCTGAGGTTTCGGCAGCCATTTGCGATCGAATCCTGGCATTCTCTTCCAAATACAGCGAAACCATTTCATCGACCACCAGCTTGGCCGCATCGGGATCTCCGCTTTCGAATGACAAATCAAAAGCAATCGTCGCCTTCCCAGCCCGCCCACTCCGGGGATCAACAACATCCGCACTCACCATCTGGACACCGACATTGTCCCGCAAGATGTCAACCTTTTCCTCCAGCCCATTGGAAGACTGTTCCCCCGGATAAAGGTCGTACTTCTCAATAATGTTGCGCAGGTTATCTCGCGTCATCACCCGCTGACTGATCACCTGGATGCGTTCCGTGGCATAACCCGTCACGGTCGAGCGTACCAGATCCTGCGGGATATCCTGCTGCTCGATCAGCACCGTCGCTGTTGAACGGTAAACAGCCGGCAGGCCAAAGGCGATAGCGGTGGCGATCAGGAACACCACCAGCATGGGGATGAACAACTGCGCCTTGCGTCTGCGCAGCACATCCAGATAATCGCCTATATCGAGACTTGAACGTTCCATACCCACATCACTCCAAATACGAATCTTGACATATTCGAACCGGAATCCCTTCCAGCGATTCCTATTTTACAACACCATCAGCGTGAAACGGCCAGCCTCGGCCATGCGTAATTGACGGCCAGATATACGGCACTACTGCTGGCCGCATCGTCATCGCCATCGTATTCCTGCCAACGGTAACGGTAAGAGCCGTCTATGCTCCAGTCCCGATCCAGATTCCAGCGAAAACCCGGCTCGACATCGTAGTGGGTCCGGTCAGACGCCGAACTGAAGAAATCTATGGATTGATTCCTGAATGCCGACCCCCATAGCGAAACTGACAACATTTCTGAAACGTCATGAGACAGCTCCCAATTCAGGCTCTTGCTCTGCACAAGGGCGCCGACACCACTGGGCTGAAGACTTTGGCTAACGGTAATACGATACGTCGTCAACTCGGAGAAATTACCGTTAAACCTGGCATTCACCAAGCCTCCGGAAGACTCCACTTCCGAATTTCCGAATGTCGACGTGGCGGATCTTACCCCCACGCCCAGCTGCATATGCAGCATCGGGGAAAATTCATGCATGAATCCAGCACTTGCGCTGTAGTCGTCGGTATTGGCGCCATCTTCCGAGGTGTATCTGGCCGCACCAACTGTCGCCGTCAAATTTGATCGCTCGGACAGCTGGCGCATCAAGGCAATCTCGGCATTTTGACGGCGGAAATCATTCAGCGCTTCGCTGCCGGCCCCGGTATACGTTGCATCATTGAGGACATATCGTAAATTTATCGATGTAACTTCAGACAAGTTGTATTTCCAGCTCGGGCGCAAGAGAAGACGACTGCGCTTCACCTGCGTCCTTATCAGGCCGGCGTCGACATCTCCAGCCTCCTGATCGGCATCATCAGACGCGGGGTCCGCAATCGTCGCAAATGTGGTATCCCGCTTATACGATCCGGATAAACCAAACCTGCTAAGCCGGGTTGCAGTCCGGGCGACGAACGTCAGCAACTGGATATTGGTGTCTTGTACACTGTTTTCAGAATAACGGTTGAAAATCAGTCTGCCGCCCAGACCATAAGTACTCGCAGCACTGCGCCTGGTCAGATCCAGCATGGGCGAGACAGAACTTCCCCAGACATCAACGGGATTATCAATACTCAAATTGATATTGTCGTCGTGCGATGCCTTCACCTGCACTGACGGCGTCACAGCCCACTGATCAGCCGACACCGGGCAAACTATGAACGGCAACGAGACAGCTACAACAGTCACGAAACATCGCCAGGGCGATATCCCACGAACCTGCTTCACTAGCGCCACAGACACAGACTCAACCTTCTATCTGCATAACTGGTTACACACCACAATCCATCTGCCCAAAACTAACTTATCCAGGAAATAATATATTTTCCGGTCAAGGAACAACGACCACATCTCCGCGCCGGAGGATGATATTTTGCTTGAGATCGGCGCCTGATTTTACTTTGGCGTACTCGAACGGAATTGCTATCTCCGCTCCGTTCTCACGGCGCAGAATCTTGATCTTGTTTTCAGCGGCATATGCGGTCAATCCGCCGGCCAGGGCCAAGGCCTGAACGACATCCAGGTAATGACCCACCTGGTATTGACCTGAATTCTTGACCTCGCCGATCACATAGATCTTGTAGGAAGCCACCTTCTCGACGACCACGGTGACAACGGGCTCAGGGATGTATTTCTTCAGGCGCTGGGTGATTTCCTTCTGGATCTCTTCGGCGGGACGA
>JADLET010000133.1 GCA_020845975.1 Gammaproteobacteria bacterium
CCCAATCGGCAAGGAAAAATAAATCTGTCCCCGACGTCAAAAGTTTGCTGTGCCAGGCGGGAAAATAAATCTGTCCCCGATTATGGGATATAGTAATTGCGCCAGTTTGATGGCTGTTCCGCTCACTGCAGGGAGAGATGCCGAGATGAATTCGAATAACGAGAACCTTCACATTTCACTGCCGCTGGTGCTGGTACTGTTGTGCCTGGGCGGTTGCCAGAGCATGTACTACGGGACGATGGAGAAGTTCGGCGTCGAGAAGCGCGACATTCTGGTCAAGCGCGTCGACAAGGCGCGCGAGGCGCAGCAGGACGCCAAGGAACAGTTCGCCTCGGCGCTGGACAAGTTCATCGCCGTGACCGGGTATCAGGGCGGCGACCTGGAGGAGCAATACAGCATTCTGAAGGATGAATATGATGCCAGCCTGGCCCGCGCGGAAGATGTCCGTTCACGCATCGACGATGTGAAGGACGTGGCGGACAGCCTGTTCGCGGAGTGGAACGAAGAGCTCGGCAAGTACACCGATCCGAATCTGAAGCGCGCCAGTGCACAGCAGTTGAAGAGCACGCAGGCGTCCTACAAGAAACTCATCACGACGATGGACACGGCGGAGAAGAAGATTCACCCGGTGCTGAACGCCTTTCAGGATCGCGTGCTGTTTCTGAAGCACAACCTCAACGCCAGCGCGATCGCCTCGCTGCGCAATCAGAAAATGAGCATTGAGAATGATATCTCGGCGCTGATCCGCGACATGAATACCTCGATCGCCGAGGCGGACAAATTCATCGACTCGATGTCGAAGCCGGAGGCGTGAACCTGGGGAACCGGGTTTGGAGCCGGGGACGGGTTTAAATCCGTCCCGAATCAGCCAGCTGGAATCGGGGACTGATTTGATATCAGCCCCGTACCAGGCTGATAAATAAATCTGTCCCCGATAGCGGGATTTTGGCGCTTCAGGGTTTGACGAACTTCAGCGTGAAGCGATCGCTCTCGCCGATGGCGAGGTACTTCGCGCGATCCACATCCTTCATCGCAAAGGTCGGCGGCAACGTCCAGACACCTTTCGGATGATCCTTGGTGTCCTTCGGGTTGGCATTGACCTCGCTGCTGCCGACGAACTTGAAGCCGGCCTTCTCCGCGAGCTGGATCGCGTAATCCTGGTTGACGTAGCCGGATTTCGCCTTCGGGTCCTGCGCAGTCTGCGGGTTGCCGCGATGCTCCACGACGCCGAGCACGCCGCCGGGCTTGAGAGCCGCGAACATGGCGGCGAAGACCTGCTCCGCGGTACCGGCGGCCATCCAGTTGTGGATGTTGCGGAAGGTCAGCACCATGTCCGCCGAACCGGGGGGCGCAATTTCGGTCTTCCCCGGCGGCGCGAGCACGGTGATATTGACCTTGCCGTAGCGTTCCGGATCGGCGTCCATCTTGTCCTTGAAGGCCTTGACCGCGCGGCGGGCGAAATTCTGGCTCGAATCCGGATCGAGGCCGGCCGCGTAGTAAGCGCCCTTCTCTTTCAGATATGGCGCGAGGATCTCGGTGTACCAGCCGCCGCCGGGAAAGATCTCGACCACGGTCATGTCGTCGCGGATGCCGAAGAATTCCAGCGTCTCGAACGGATGGCGGTATTGATCGCGCGCCTTGTTCGCCTCCGGGCGGTGTTCGCCGGCCAGAATGTTCTTCAACGCCGCATCCTCGGCGAAGGCCGGCGCGGCGGCAAGGAATGAAAGCGCTGCAATGAAGTGGGTCGCGGCACGAACGAGTCTTGTGGTCATTGGATCCTCCCTTGGGTTTATCCCGATTTGGGGACAGATTTGAATCTGTCCCCTTTGATGCTGAAAATAAATCTGTCCCCAACGTCGATGGATTGACGGTCGCACAAAAAAATAAATCTGTCCCCGATAGGACGAAAGTATATCTCCCGCCGGGATTATTTGCGCCCCACCGCCAGCAGGTATTCGTGCGGGATGACCAGGCCGTGGTCGGTCTGGAAATCGCGCGCGAAGCGGGCAATCTCGTCGCGGATGCTGTCCTGCTCGGCGACGGGCAAGGCATTGAACTGCTGCCTGAGGATCTCGGAGGCCTCCATGGCGCTCCAGTAGGCATCGAAGGATGCGTACTGGTAATCGAAGCGATGCGGCGTGACGCTGAACTGCGTGAAACCGGCGCTTCTCAGCAGCTCATCAAGCACGCCGGGCCCGCCCAGCGAGGTGACCTTCCTGATGGGCGGCTGGTGCTCCTCGGGCACGCGGTCCTTGAATGCGCGCGCGGCCCAGCTCATGGTGGTCATGGTCTCGGGCGTGCTCCACACAGCGAACGCGAAGGCGCCGCCGGGCTTGAGTACGCGATGAATCTCGCGGCAACCCTTGAGAGGATCCTCGAACAGCATCACGCCAAAGCGGCACAGCACCTTGTCGAAGCTGGCGTCACCGAACGTGAGGTGCTCGGCCGGCATGGTCTGGAAGCTGATATTCGGCAGACGCTCCGCTACGACCTTCTTCTGCGCGACACGCACCATGCCCTCGGCGGCGTCGATGCCGGCGATGACGGCGTGCGGTTGGCGCCGCGCCAGCGTCAGCGCCGGCTCGCCGGTGCCGGAGGCGAGATCGAGCACCTTGTCGCCCGGCAATACCGCCAGCGCCTGCAACAGCACCTCCCCCACCGGAGCGATCTGCGGCAGGAAGATATCGAACTTCTCCGCGATCTTGTCCCAGTCGGGCTGATTGCCTTTATGACCCATGGATACCTCTTATGCCGTCTCGAAGGGCTCATCATAACGTATCCGGAAACAGATTTATCTTAAACGTCAATTTCCCAACGCCGGGGACAGATTTATTTTTCTGCCCTGAAACGGGAACAGACAGGTCACAGTGACGCGAAGAAATTCATCCTCGTCCTGCGTAAAGAAAATAAATCTGTCCCCGACGTCAGTGGATTGACGGTTGGGAATAAATAAATCTGTCCCCGAATTTGGGTGTCATGGATTTGTAAAGTTTTGCAAATATCCTGTCGGGGTTTAAATCATCGACGGATGTGCTTTTGCTAACTGCATTTTTTTGAATACTCGCTCTCTTGCTCCGTCGCTGAACGTTTACCTCGCCGCGCCATCCAATCTGCTAGAACTTCGATCAGATAAGTCGCCCGCCCCGGGCAAAGGAAGGCTCCCTCATGCATATCACGGACATCACCATGTTCTATGCCCCGCAGAGCGGCGGCGTGCGCACCTATCTGACGGCGAAGCATCGGGCACTCGCGGCCATGCCAGGGGTATGCCACAGTATCGTGGTACCGGGCGCGACGAATAGCGCGCAGGACGGGGTACATTCGGTGGCCGCACCGCCGATTCCGTTCGGGCGCGGCTATCGTTTCCCGCTGCGAACCAGGCCATGGCGCGAACGGCTGGAGCGGCTGCGTCCCGATGTGATCGAGGCTGGCGATCCCTATCGCCTGCCTTGGGCGGCGCTGGCCGCGGGCGAGCGCCTCGGCGTTCCGGTGGTTGGTTTCTATCACTCCGACCTGCCACGTTTGATTCGCGCGCGCTTCGGCGATGCGTGGGGCGGGCTGGCGGAGCGCTATGTGAAACGGCTCTACCCGCGCTTCGATCTCACGCTCGCACCGAGCCGGGTAATGGCGGATTACCTGGAGTCGCTCGGCGTGCCCCGCGTGGCGGTGCAGCCGCTTGGCGTCGACACCGCGCTGTTCCATCCGTCCAGGAGCGATCCCAACGTGCGTAGTGAACTGGGTCTTCCTGAGACGACGCGGCTGCTGGTCTTCGCCGGGCGGGGCGCGCGCGAGAAGAACATCCCCCTGTTGTTCGACACACTCAGACGACTGGGACCACGCTATCACCTGCTGCTGATCGGCCCTGGCATGCCGACGCAGGATATCCCCGCCAACGTCACGGTATACCCGTATTACTTCGATGGCCTGGCGGTATCGCGCTGGCTCGCGAGCGCGGACGCGTTCATCCACGGCGGCGCGCAGGAGACCTTCGGCCTGGTGGTGCTGGAGGCCATGGCGAGCGGCCTGCCGGTGATCGGCATCAATGCCGGCGCGGTCGCTGAGCTGGTCACGCCGGGCAGCGGCATGCTCGCGGAGCGTGCCAGCGCCCGTTCGCTGGCCGAGGCGACCGAGTATCTGTTCATGCTCGACGCGCGCGCAATCGGCCGGCTCGCGCGGACGCGGGTCGAGACGGACCGGGGCTGGGACAGTGTGTTCCGTCAGATGCTGGTCCGCTACGCCAGCCTGATCCGCAACAGCGCGCCGCTGACGCTGACCCCGGCGCACTATGCCCATTGAGCGCGGCAAGGCGGTGGCCGTCGTGTTGCACGACGTCGCGCCGCAGACCTGGCCGCTGTACGCACCCTTCGTCGCCGCGCTCGATGCGCTGGGGCCGATTCCGCTCACGCTGCTGGTGGTGCCGGATTATCACCACCGCGGCGCGCTGACCGCCCATCCCCGCTTCCGCGCCGTGATCGAGGCGCGCATCGGGCAAGGTGACGAGGTGGCACTGCACGGATATTTTCACTGTGACGATGCACCGCTGCGCCCGAATCCGATTGATCTGATCCGCCGCCGGCTCTACACGCACGAAGGGGAATTCGCCGCGCTCGACACGCATGAGGCGCGTGACCGTCTGGAACGCGGCCACGCGCTGTTCACGCAGCTGGGCTGGCCGGTCAACGGATTCGTCGCGCCGGCCTGGCTGCTGAATCGCACTGCGCGCGCCGCCCTTGCCGGGCTTCCCTTTCTGTACACCAGCACACCGACCGAACTGATCCGGCTGCCGGAGTGGCGGCCGCGCGCCGCGCCGTCGCTGGTCTGGTCCGCGCGCAGCGCATGGCGTCGCCGGATATCGCGCTTCTGGAATGAACGCCGGCTGCGCCAGAGCGCGGACCAGGACCTGATCCGGCTCGGCCTGCATCCGGTCGACATGCATCACGGTGAGGCGCGCGCCTTCTGGCTGCGCGCCATCCGCGAGCTGTTGCCGTCGCGGCAGGCGCTCACCAAGATCGAATGGCTGCGGCGCATGCCATGAGGGCGCGCGTGCTGCTGATCGTCGGCTCAATTCTCGCCGGGCTTGCGGTCGCATACGCCTTCGGCGGGACCGCGGCCTTCGCGCGCATCGCGCAACTGCCGGCGTGGCCGTTCGCCGCGGGACTCGCGATGATCGTGCTCGGCTGGCTCGTGAATGCCGAGCGGCTGCGCCTGCTGGCGCGGGGACTCGGCCCGCGCCTGACGCGGCGCGAGACCATTCAGCTGGTGATGGCGACCGAGTTCTCCTACGCCGCGACGCCTGCCGGCGCTGGCGGCCCGCTCACTGCGATTTACTTGCTGACCCGGCACGGCATCCCCGCCGCCCGCGCGGCGGCGCTGTGCACGGTCGACCAGTTGCTCGACCTGGTGTTTTTTCTCACCCTGCTGCCGCTGCTCGCCGCGCTGCTGCTCGGCGGGTACGCGCCGATCCAGTTGCAATACCAGCTTCTGCTGCTCGCGCTGATGCTGGTCGGGGGATTGGTATTGGCTGCCCTGGCGCTGTGGAAATACCGCCGTGCCCTGTTGTTCACCGGCCGGATACTGCGCGCGCTGCGCATCCGGCGCGTACGCCGTGTGCGTCTGGCGCGCGCCTTCGTGCGCTTCCGTCACGGTATCCGCCTGATCCTCGCCCTGCCGCGGCGACGACTGCTGGCGGTGTACGCCTTGTGCGCCGCGCACTGGCTGCTGCGCTATAGCGTGCTGTTTGTGCTGATCAAGGGCGCCGGAGCCGATGTCGCCTGGTCGACATTGATCCTGGTGCAGATGCTCGCACTGACCGCCGGCCAGCTCAGCCTGCTGCCGGGCGGCAGCGGCACGGTGGAACTCGTGTTCGGCGCAATGATGTCACGCTGGCTGGATCCCGCCACCGCCGTCGCAGTCATGCTCGAGTGGCGCTTCGTGCTGTACTACTGGTACCTGCTCGCGGGCGCACCGTTCTTCGTCGCGCAGATTCTGCGCCGAAGAAAACAGACCGTACTCGAGCTTACCCGCACCGCCTGAACCGAAAATGGGGACAGATTTATTTTCACGGAATCCGTCCCCCAGCGGAATGTGCAGCCTTGAAGCGTCAATTTAACAGCGTTGGGGACAGATTTATTTTTCCTGCCTCGAACCAGGCACAAACGGAAGAGGACGGACTGAAGTCCGCCCTCTTTCAATGTAGAGAAAATAAATCTGTCCCCAACGTCGGTGATTTGACGTTGGGGAGGGTGGCGGGATCAGCGGCTTTCGGCGGGCGCGGGGACGATGGAGGGCATGGCGGCGCGCAAGGCCCTGAGCTGCGGAAGCGCGCTGATGAAGGCCATCAGGACGGCGGCCAGGTACGACAGGGACTGCACCAGCATGACGCTGGCGAACAGTTTCAACTCCACGCTGCCGGAGACATCGACATATATTATCGTCGCGGCTGAACCCCACAGCAGGCACAGCAACACCAATTCCTCCGGCACCGACAGCAATGCGCGCGACAGCGCGGAGGCGTTCTTCATCTTGGGCGTGCAGATGAAGGGCTGGTTGCGCGTGATGGCGCCGAGGATGACCGCTTTGGCGATGGTATGCGACAGGCCAAGGCCGGCGAGCGCGGCGCCCGCGGTCTCGCGCCAGCCGGCGCCGACGGCGCGGCGGTACAGATGCAGCAGCTTGCCGAGCTTGAAGGCGAACAGCGCGAGCGGCGGCAGGCCGAAGATCACCATCGGCGGATCGATGCGCACGGGGTCGGACAGCAGCGCCGCCGCCCACACCAGCGCGGCGAGCGTGAAGAAGAAGTTCACGCCGTCGGCGATCCACGGCAGCCAGCCGGCAACAAAGTGATAGCGCTGGCCGGCGTTGAGGCCGCTGCCGGCGCCGGTGAGCAGGCCGCGCGCGTGCCGGCGCAGGATCTGCATGGCGCCGTACACCCAGCGATAGCGCTGCTTCTTGTAGTCGATGAAGGTATCCGGGGTGACGCCCTTGCCGTAGCTGCGCGGGGTGTAGAGCGCCTCGTAGCCATGCTCGAACACGCGCAGGCCAAGCTCGGCGTCCTCGGTGATGCACCATTCGCCCCAGCCGCCCACCTCGTCCAGCACGGAACGACGGATCAGCGTCATGGTGCCGTGCTGGATGATGGCGTTGCGGTCGTTGCGCGTGACCATGCCGATGCGGAAAAAGCCCTGGTATTCCTGGTAGGCCATCGCCTTGAACGGGTTCACGCCGGCATCGCGGTAATCCTGCGGCGCCTGCACGATGGCGACCTTCTCGTGCGCGAACTGCGGCGCCAGATCACGCAGCCAGTCCGGATCGACGGCGTAGTCGCTGTCCACCACGGCGACAATGGCGGCATCCGCCGCCGTGTGGCGCAACGCGAAATTGAGCGCGCCGGCCTTGTATCCTTCCAGACGGTCGATGTGGAAGAAGCGGAAACGCGCGCCAAGATGCGCGCAGTGCGCCTCGACCGGTTGCCACAGGGCGGGGTCGCGTGTGTTGTTGTCGATCAGCAGCACCTCAAAATCCGGATAGTCGAGGTGCGCGAGCGCGTTCAGGGTCTCGATGACCATGGCGGGCGGCTCGTTGTAGGTGGCGACGTGGATTGACACCTTGGGCAACGCGCCACCGGCGACCGGCAACGGCCGCAGCTCGCGCCGCCGCAGGGACACCCACAGCGACTCGGCCCACTCATGGGCCTCGGCGAACAGCACGGCGACGATCGCGCACAGTGAAATGACGAACAGCACGCCGACACCGATGCTGAGCGGTGTCCAGTACTGGTCAGCGTAGGTGTCGATGATCCACACCAGTACGCTGGCGACGGCAAACGCGACACCGCCCAGAAAAACGAGGCCACCGCGACGCAAGGCGCGGCCATCGATGGACAGCAGGAACAGCGCGGCGAAACCGAGCGCCGCGGCGATGCCCGCCAGCAGCGGCCAATGCGGAAGCGCGACGATCGGGCCATGGAAAGGGAATTTCGGCTGGCGCTCCACGTCGTAGACACCCCAGTAGGCCCCGACGTCACCTTCGAATGCGCGCTTCCACGGCTGGTCGAAGGCCTCCATCAGGTAATAGGTAAACCCTTCCTTCTGCGCGCGGGCGAGGAATCCACGGAGAAATACCGCTTCGTTCGCCACGGAGGCGACCGCGCCATGACGCGTGCGACCCTTGCTCGGCCAGCCGACCTCGCCGAGCACAATGGGCAGACGCGGGAACTCGGCGGTGAGCTGCCGGTGACGCTGCACCACGAAGTCGACCGCCTGCTCGACCGGGATTCCTTCCCAGTACGGCAACACGTGCGCGGCGATGAAATCCGCGTGTCGCGCCAGTCCCGGATGGTGGAGCCAGGTACTCCAGACTTCCGCCGTGCTGACCGGGATCTTCACCGCCTTGCGCGCGCGGTCGAGATAGGACGCCAGTTCGGCCTCGGTCAGGTCGCCGCGCAGCAACACCTCGTTGCCGACGATCAGGCGCGCGATGTTCTTGTGGGTGTGCACCAGGTCAATCGCGCGGGCGAGCTCGGCCTCGTTGCGCACGAGGTCATTGCTCAGCCACACGCCAAGCGTGACCGCAACACCGTGGCGCTGCGCGAGCGCGGGGATCTCGGCGAAGCTGCCTTCGACCGAGTAGGTGCGCACCGCCCCCACCCTGCCTGCGAGCATGGTAAGGTCACGGTCTATATCTTCCGCGGACGGATACCGGGCTTCGTTCGGATTCTGGTCCGCGCGCACTGGCGAAAATGCGAAACCCTGGATATGGCCGGGCCAGGCCTCAACCTCCTGAGGCCGATTCAGTCCGGCCCACAGAACGTAGCTCAACAGAGTTATCAATACCGCAGCGGTAATTGCCTGGGTCTTGTTCATGAATCGCGCAAACCTCTCCACTGGTCGACACCAGCCTCATATGCACATATCCCGTCGCCCCCTCCGGCGATGCGATTTCAGCCAATGAAATCCGGGACACTGTGAGCTTGCCCGGCACGGCCATTCACAGATGGCACGTTGGGCGCGGGGGATTATAGACAGTCATTACGGAGCCGTAACCTGTCTCGATCCGACGACACAAATCATGGCGTATTTTATTTATATATCAGTTATTTATAAAAGCATGCCCGGGACTGGAAACAGACTGCGGGAAAATCGACTCGGGGAAAAGACAGGACTTAGGTCAGAGGACTAAGGACTAAGTTAAAAAATTTAATGACGAGTGGCATCTGATTAACCCGGCGCGACAACATGTAGCGCTGACTCAAGCTTCCGTAAGCAGCACCCTGGTTTTACTTAGTCCTTAGTCCTTAGTCCTTAGTCCTTAGTCCTTAGTCCTTAGTCCTTAGTCCTTAGTCCTTAGCCCCATCCGCCATATGCACCGTGATCTGGTTGAACGGTATGACGAGGCCGTGCTCGTTGCAGGTGTCGACGGCGATGCGCTGCAGCAGGCGTTGCAGCGCGAAGTAGTCCGCCGCCGCTGCTCCGGCGAAGGCGGCGATGGCCAGGAAGTCGAGTGACGAGGCGCCGGCCTCCTTGAACTCGAGCCTGAATGAAGTCAGATGAGCGGCGGCCATGCTGCGCGCGAGACCATCGCGGAAGGTGTGTTCAAGTTTCGCCTGGATCTCGCGGGTGGCGTCGCCCTGATGGGTGTAATCGAGTCCGAAGGTCACCGCCACCGTAAAGCCCTGCAGTGTCAGGTCACGCGGATTCCGCGTGAGGTAATCGGCCACGCAATAGGTCTTGACCGCGCCGAACACCTGCAGTTGCACGGACTCGGGGGATTGCACCAGCACCTGGCCGAAGGTGTTGTCATCCAGCATGACGTAATCGCCAACACGCGTCGGGAACCACGGCTCGCCGGAGTCGAATGTCCGCGAGTAATGATCCACCAGCCGACGCACCGGGATGCGCAAGATGCCACCCTGCAGCAGCGGGTTGACCAGTGTCGCGTAGAAGTTGAGCGCCTCCACGCGCCACGGCAGTCCTTCGAAGATCAGACGCTCGCCCTCGCGCACCGCGCCGAGGTTCAGCATCAGCCTAGTCTCCGTCAGGTAGCCCGGCAGTGATTTCTGCAGCGCCCAGCCCGCGCCGATGAGCAGGATGAGCATAATGCCCAGCAGAACCCAGTCGCCGCGCACGTACAGCACGGACATCGCCGACAACAGCACCAGCACCGCGGTGAGCATGTAGAACAACAGATTGCCAACTCGCGCGGCGAATACGCCGCGGCGGCGCGCGCGCGTCATGACACGGCGATCATAAACGCCGGCGAGCAGGCGCAGGACGAGGAAGACCACCATCGCCGCACCCACGGCGAGGGCGAGATTGAGGATGCGTCCGGTGAACAGTTCGCGCAGCGCCTCGACCGGGTCGCGCCGCGAACCCGAACTTGGCGACAGGGTCTCCGTCAGCTCGTAGCTGGTCAGGTCGTAACGGTTACGCAGGTCGTCGCGCCGCTGCCGCCAGCGCTTCTCAAGGGTTTCAAATGCCTTTATCAGTTCCGGTGTCGGCGCGTTCTCGCGATTCCGGCTGACGTTGATCAGCGCGTTTTCGGCGACGCCGAGCCGGTCCTTAAAGTAGGACTGGTCGTTGCGCAGGCGTTCGATCTTGCGCGGGCGCTCGGTGAGGCGCCGCAGCTCGGCCAGGATCGGTTCGAACACTGACTCGAGTTCAGAGCGCCAGTTGAATGCGGCCTCCTCCCTGACGCCGAACAGGCTGAGATCGGCGCCGTCGGTGGCAAGCATCTCGAGCGCGGTCTGCAATGATTCGAGATCGAGCGACAGACGGTCGATCTCTTTGTAGATGCGGGCGCGCTCGCGGTCATCGACGGCCTCATGCAGGGCGGAGCGCTGCTGGCCAAGCTCGTGACTGGTGTTGTTGATGGTGTCGATCAGGGTCTGCAGGTTGCGCCAGCTGTCGGCGCTGCGTTGCGCGGCTTCATTCGAGCCCGTCGCGCCGGACTGCGGCCCCGGCCCGGCGGCCGCCGCACCCGCCGCCAGCAGGACGGCGCACAGGATCAGGATAAACAGACGGTATGGCAATGCGGTCATGAGGCACTCATCGATTCAGGATTCCAGCGCCTGCTCGAGGCGCGCGCACACGGTTCGCAGGATGTCGACCCGCGCGTAATGTTTGTCCTCGGCCGGCACCAGGCACCAGGGCGTGTCGGCGGTACTGGTATGCGCCACCATGTCGTCGACCGCCGCGAGATAGGCGGCGCGCCGGTCCCGGTTACGCCAGTCCTCTTCGCCGAGCTTATGCTGCTTCCACGGCAGTCTGCCGCGTTCCTCGAAACGCCGCAACTGTTCCTCCGCACTGATGTGCAGCCAGAACTTCAGCAGCACGACGCCGTGCCCGACCAGATGCTCCTCGAAGTTGTTGATCTCCTCATAGGCGCGCGCCCATTCTTCCTCCGAGGCAAATCCCTCCACCCGTTCGACCAGCACGCGGCCATACCAGGAACGGTCGTACAGGGTCATGTAGCCGGCGCGCGGCAGGTGGCGCCAGAAGCGCCACAGATAATGATGGGCGCGCTCCTCGTCGGTGGGGGCGGCGACCGGGATCACCTGGTACAGCCGCGCGTCAACGGCGGCGGTGAGGCGCTGGATGGCGCCGCCCTTGCCCGCCGCGTCCCAGCCTTCGAACACCAGTACGCAGGAACGGCGGGCATCGTAGGCGCGCCAGGCGAGGCGGGTAAGGCGTTCACGGCAATGTTTCATTTCACGCTTGTAGGCCTGGTCCGCGAGCCTGGCCGTCAAATCGACCCGATCGAGCACCGTCGCCTGCTTGCGCCGCGCCGCCGCGGGCGTTGTCGCCGGAACGGCGGCCTTGGTCCGGCCCGAATGTTCTTCCATCAGCGCGCGCAGGATGCCGCCGGCGCGCAGATCGCGGTAATGGGGGTCCTCGGCATCGATCAGCCACCAGGGGCAGACGCCGGTGTCGGTATGGCGGATCATGCGTTCGGCGGCGCGCAGGAAGACCTCGTATTGCTTGTCCGTGTCACCCTCGCCCGCCACACCGGCAATGTGGCGCTGTACCTCGCGGCGTTTTTTCATGCGCTGCGCGTGCGCCTCGCGCGGGAGGTGAAACCACAATTTGACGATCAGCATGCCGTCCAGGCTCAGCATGCGCTCGAGTTCGACGATACGCGCGGCTTCGCGCTCGAGCTCCGCCTCGCCGGCCTTGTCGCGGACCTGACGGTAGAGTGGATCCCAGTACCAGC
The DNA here is from genome assembly GCA_020845975.1 of Gammaproteobacteria bacterium. Taxonomy (GTDB): domain Bacteria; phylum Pseudomonadota; class Gammaproteobacteria; order SZUA-140; family SZUA-140; genus JADJWH01. The sequence goes on from JADLET010000133.1 coordinate 12,208, forward strand.
CGCCGAACATGACGGCGATGGATCCGCGCGGCGGCAGACGCTGCCAGAAGCGCCATGCGGGGGGACGTTCGCGTTCTTCGTCGGTGGCATCCCAGAAGGCGTGCGTGCGCACACCGCGGGTGTCGAACCATTTGTGCAGGCGCTGCACCGCCTCGCCCTTGCCGCCGCCTTCCACGCCGGCAACGAGGATGAGCGTCGCCACGCCGGCTTCGCGCAGGGTGCGCTGGGCCTCGAGCAGCGCGGTCCACAGCTCGGGTTCGCGCGCCTTGAAATCCGCCTTCGACACCTTCTGTCCGAGCTCGACGGCTTCAAACATGGCGTTTGTCCGGCTCCTGATCGATCAGTCCGCCAGGCACGGGGACGGATTTAGGGTTCATGCGGACAGATTTGAATTCTGTTCCCGCCTCAGACGACAACGGGGACAGAATATCAATCTGTCCCCGTTGTCAGATACCTTCCTGCTCGCCGCTTCAGAGGTAGTCGATGTGTGCCACGTCCGCCATGAAGTCACGGTAGTCGCAGGTCATCTCCTCTCCGGGCTCGATGTCGCGCGTGGCCCAGCCGACGCCGACCTCGCTGAAGTCGATGTTGGGCGAGCGCGAATGGTTCATGTACTTGCCCATGGTCGACTCGTAATACAGGTCGCCGCCATCTTCCGGCTGGTACAGGTGGATCTCGATCTCCGCCCGGCTGGACGGCGGCAGCGCCGCGAACTCTTCCTCGGACAGCACAATGTCGAAGATCGGGCTGAACTCCCACACCTTGGTGCCCTTGGGGATGAACTCCTTGGCAAATACACCAAAACCGTGAATCGGACTCTTTTCAAGATACGTCGGCACTATCAGCATGGGGCTCCTCGCGTGCGGCTGATGACACAATCGGCGCCATTGTGGCAGTGTCGCGCCCGCTTGTGAAGCGGTTCCGCACTCGCTTGACAACGACCCCGGCGCGTCGATATATAGCGCGCCATGTCCCAGCGTTATTCCAAGGATCCCCGCGTCGACGCCTCCCTGCGGCACTCGATCAAGGACGGGGTGTCCTATTCAGTGATGACGGGTGCCGGGGAGAGCTACTTCGCCGCCTTCGCCCTGCACCTCAAGGCGGGCACGGCGCAGATCGGC
>JADLET010000134.1 GCA_020845975.1 Gammaproteobacteria bacterium
AAAACGCAGGCTGACCTCGAGGTAGCGGTGATTGAGCGAACGCAGCTCCCAGCACAGCACACCCCACGGGGTCTTGCGTTCCTGGCGGGCAAAGGCGGTCATACTGCGGATCATGGGCGCGTGCTTCCCCTGCGAGACGGTGTCGTTCCCGGCGGGTCGCTACCCGCCGGCTTCCGGGGATAATAGGGTTTTTCCCGCCCACACCCAAGAGAAAGGATCCGTCATGCGCCCGAGCGGCAGAGCCCCCGACCAACTGCGCCCCATCAAGCTGACCCGCGCCTACACCAAGCATGCCGAGGGTTCCGTCCTGGTGGAGTTCGGCGACACCCGCGTGCTGTGCACGGCCAGCGTCGACAACCGTGTCCCGCCCTTCCTCAAGGGTACCGGGCAGGGCTGGATCACGGCGGAATACGGCATGCTGCCCCGCTCCACCGGCCAGCGCATGCAGCGCGAGGCCGCGCGCGGGCGCCAGGGCGGGCGCACCCAGGAGATCCAGCGCCTGATCGGCCGCTCGCTGCGCGCCGCGGTTGACCTCAAGGCGCTCGGCGAGCGGACCATCACGCTCGACTGCGATGTCATCCAGGCCGACGGAGGCACCCGCACCGCCTCCATCACCGGCGGCTACGTCGCCATGGCCGATGCCATCGCGCACATGAAGAAGCAGGGGCTCATCAAGAACAGCCCGCTGCACGGATTCATCGCCTCCGTGTCGGTCGGCATCTACCGCGGCGCGCCGGTGCTGGACCTCGATTACTCCGAAGACTCCGAGGCCGAGACCGACATGAACGTGGTCATGAACGAGGCGCAGGCCTTCATCGAGGTCCAGGGCACCGCTGAGGGCCACGCCTTCCGCATGGACGAGATGCTGGCCATGATCGAACTGGCGCGCAAGGGCATCTCCTCCCTGATCGGCAAACAGCAGGAGGCGCTCGCGCACTGAGTCCCGTTCCGGGGCGCGTGCCGAAGCGGATCGAACCCATGTCGCGTGTCGTAGTGGCCAGCAGCAATCGCGGCAAGCTCGGCGAATTCTCCGCCCTGCTCGCCGGCACCGGCATCAGCGTGGTATCGCAGGGCGAACTGGGCATCCCCGATGCCGAAGAAACAGGGCTGAGTTTCGTCGAGAACGCGATCCTCAAGGCGCGCAACGCGGCGCAGCACTCCGGCCTGCCGGCCCTCGCCGACGACTCCGGCCTGGAGGTGGACGCCCTCGATGGCGCCCCCGGCATCTATTCCTCGCGCTACGCCGGACAGGGCGCGAGCGACGGCGACAATGTGACCAAGTTACTGCAAGCGCTCGCCAAGGTCCCGGCGGAGCGCCGTACCGCGCGCTTTCAGTGCCTGATCGTCTATCTGCGCCACGCGCTGGACCCGACCCCGCTGATCTGCCAGGGCACCTGGGAGGGCCACATCCTGTTCGCGCCGCGCGGCAGCAACGGTTTCGGCTACGACCCGGTGTTCCATGTCCCGAGCCACGACTGCGCCTCGGCCGAGCTGCCGCCGGAGATCAAGAACCGCCTGAGCCATCGCGGCCAGGCCATGGCGCGCCTGCTCGCGGCGCTGCGCGCGACGCCCGCGCGATGAACGTCACCCGTGTGCCGCTGGCCAGGATCGCAGCGCCGGCGGCGTTCCGGTTCGAGGCCACCCCACCGCTTACCCTGTACGTGCACATTCCGTGGTGTGCGCGCAAATGCCCCTATTGCGACTTTAATTCGCACGAGAGCGCGGCCGCGCTGCCCGAACAGGCCTATCTCGCGGCGCTGATGGCCGATCTCGAGCAGGAGCTGCCCGGGATCTGGGGCCGCCGCGTGGAGAGCGTCTTCATCGGCGGCGGCACGCCCAGCCTGTTCGCGCCCGCATCCATAGACCGCCTGTTGTCCGACGTCCGCGCGCGGCTGTCGCTGCTGTCCGGTGCCGAGATCACACTGGAGGCCAATCCCGGCACCGTCGATGCCGGTCGCCTGCGCGAATTCCGCGCCGCCGGCGTGAATCGCCTGTCGCTCGGCGCGCAGAGCTTCGATGACAACCTGCTCGCGCGCATCGGCCGCATCCACGGCCGGCTGGAGATCATGAGCGCCGCCGAGGGCATCGCCGCGGCGGGCTTCGACAACTGGAACCTCGACCTGATGTACGGCCTGCCGGGACAGTCCCCGGCGCAGGCGCTGGCCGATGTGCGCCAGGCGATGGCGCTGCAGCCGACGCACCTCTCACACTACCAGCTCACACTGGAACCGAACACGGCGTTTCATCACTCGCCACCGACCCTGCCCGACGACGACACCGCCTGGGAGATGCAGCGGCAATGTCAGGCCGAGCTCGCCGCGCAGGGCTACGCGCAGTACGAGACCTCCGCCTACGCGCGGGACGGCCGGCGCTGCCGGCACAATCTGAACTACTGGCATTTCGGCGACTACCTCGGCATCGGCGCCGGCGCACACGGCAAGCTTACCCATGCGCCGACGCAGACGATCCGGCGCGGCGCCAGGGTGAAACACCCGCGCGCCTATCTCGACGCCGCGACGGACGCGGCGCGTGTTGACACCCGGCAGGAGCTCGCCCCCGCCCAGGCCGGGCTCGAGTTCATGATGAACGCCCTGCGCCTCAACGAAGGCTTTCCGATTGAGCTGTTCCAGGCGCATGCCGGCCTGCCGCTCGCGATCGTCGAGCGCCCGCTCGCGCGCGCGGAACAGCTCGGCCTGATCGAGCGCGACCTGCACACGATCCGCCCGAGCGAGCGCGGCCGCCGCTACCTGAACGAGCTGCTGACGCTGTTCGTGCCGGAGGAGTGATGAAAAGATGAGTGAATACCTGGAACCGCGCGATGTCGCCTGCCCCTATTGCGGCGAGACCTTCACCATCGTCATCGATCGCTCCGCCGGGAGCCAGCGCTACATTGAGGACTGCGCGGTATGCTGCCGCCCGGTTCTGTTCGATATCGAGATCGATGCCGATGGCGACATCGCGGGCGTGGCGGCACGCCGCGACGACGAATAGCCGCGCCGTCGGGGAGCGGTTATGATGCGCACTTTGGCGGCCGCCGCACGGCGACAGCCGTCAGCCCGAGACCCAAACAAAGCATCGCCAACATGACGACAATTATCCTGCAGGGCCAGACCCTGACCCCGGACCTCGCCGGCACGATCGCAAAAACACTCCACGGCGCCCCGGAGCAGCGCACCGGCCATTGGCGCGTCAGCACCGCCGCAACGCCCTCACCCGACACCCTCGCCGGGTTGCGCCAACAGTTCAAGATCGACATCAACGCGCTGTCACCGGACTTCGCGCCCGGCGCGGTGCGCCTGCTGATCAGCGACATGGATTCCACGCTCATTAATATAGAGTGCGTGGACGAGATCGCCGACTTCATCGGCGTCAAACCGCAGGTCGCCGCCATCACCGCCGCCGCCATGCGCGGCGAGCTCGATTTCGAGACCTCGCTGCGCCGCCGCATCGGACTGCTCAAGGGTCTCGACGCAGCGGCGCTTGAGCACGTCTATAACGAACGCCTGCGCCTGAATCCCGGCGCCGAGGCGCTGGTCGAGGGCTTGCACGCGCGCGGCGCGAAGTTCGCGCTGGTGTCCGGCGGCTTCACCTTCTTCACCGAGCGCCTGCGCGCGCGGCTTGGACTGGACTACACGCTCGCCAACGATCTCGAGATCGAGCAGGGGCGCATAACCGGCCAGGTCAAGGGCGCCATCGTCGGCGCGGAGGCGAAGGCGGAATTTCTGCGCCGCCTGTGCGAAGAACTCCGGATCAAACCCACCCAGGCCATCGCCGTCGGCGACGGCGCCAACGACCTCAAGATGCTGCGCCTGGCCGGCCTCGGCGTTGCCTACCACGCCAAGCCGGCGGTGCAGGCGGAGGCGGACGTGGTGCTGAACCACAGCGGGCTGGACGGGATACTGGCCTTCTTAGAGCGGTGATGGGTGATGGGTAATGAGTGATTGGTAGAGGTGGATGTTTTACCCATTACTCATCCCCCATCACCATTTGCTCGGTCCTTAGTCCTGCTAAACACCAGATCCCACACCCCGTGCCCCAACCGCTCGCCGCGGCGCTCGAACTTGGTCAGCACGCGCTCGTCCGGCCGCGGCGCGTAATTGCCCGCGCCGGCGCTGTTCGTGAACGACGGCGACTGCTCCAGCACCGCGAGCATGTGCCGCGCGTAATCCTCCCAGTCGGTGGCGAGATGAAAGATCCCGCCGGGTTTGAGCCGGCGCGCGATCAGTTCAACGAACGCCGGCTGCACGATGCGGCGCTTGTGGTGGCGCGTCTTGTGCCAGGGATCGGGGAAGAACAGGAACACGGCGTCGAGAGTAGCGTCGCTGATCATGTGGGTCAGCACCTGCACCGCGTCGGCGCAGAGGATGCGCACGTTGCGGATGTCCTCATCGGCGAGCGCGCGCAGCAGGCGGCCGACGCCGGGGCGGTGGACCTCGACGCCGAGGTGATCGCGTTCCGGATGGCGGCGTGCCATGTCGAGGACCGAATCGCCCATGCCGAAGCCGATCTCCAGCGTGCGCGGCGCCGTACGTCCGAACACGGCGTCGAGGTCGCATGGCGCCTCCTGGAAATCGAGCAGATAGCGCGGGCCGAACTCGTCGAACGCCCGCCGCTGCGCCTCGGTCATGCGGCCTTCGCGGCGGACGAAGCTGCGGATGGGGCGATTGACGCGTTCTGCGGCCGGTTCAGCGGCAGGAGGTTTTTCTTTGATACGGGATGGCGGCATAAATAAAGGGGGACAGATTATATTTTTCTGAGATGGAAGAGTTCTTTTCCATGAACGCAGAGAAAAATTAAATCAGTCCCCGAGTTAAAAAAACGTCCCGTCGAGCGGCGAGGAGGCGCTGGCGAAGCGTTTGCGCGGGATGCGGCCGGCGCGGAAGGCCTCGCGGCCGGCCTCGATGGCCTTCCGCATCGCAGAGGCCATCAGCACCGGGTCGCGCGCGCCGGCGATGGCGGTGTTCATCAGCACGCCGTCGCAGCCGAGCTCCATCGCGATGGTCGCATCAGACGCGGTGCCGACGCCGGCGTCGACCAGGATCGGCACCTTCGCGTTCTCGACGATGGTGAGGATGTTGTACGGGTTGCGGATGCCGAGCCCGGAGCCGATCGGCGCGGCGAGCGGCATCACGGCGACGCAGCCCATCTCCTCCAGGCGCTTCGCCGCGATCGGATCGTCGTTGGTGTAAACCATGACCTTGAAGCCGTCCTTGACCAGGATCTCGGCCGCCTTGTAGGTCTCGACCAGATCGGGATACAGCGTCTTCGGGTCGGCCAACACCTCGAGCTTGACCAGGTCGTGGCCGTCAAGCAGTTCTCGCGCGAGGCGGCAGGTGCGCACGGCGTCGTCCGCCGTGTAGCACATCGCGGTATTGGGCAGGATGGTGTACTTGTCCGGCGGCAGCACGTCGAGCAGGTTCGGCTCGCCCGGCGTCTGGCCGATGTTGGTGCGGCGGATCGCGACCGTGACGATCTCGGCGCCGCTGGCCTCGGTCGCGCGGCGCGTCTCCTCGAGGTCGCGATACTTGCCGCTGCCGACCAGCAGGCGCGAGCGGTAGGCCTTGCCGGCAAGCAGGAACACATCATCCCGCGCCGCGGTTTCCGGAATTCTGGATTCACTCATGATTTCAGCCGCCCCCGATGGCATGCACGATCTCGACCCGGTCACCCGGCTCCAGACGGCGGCTCGCATGGCTGCTGCGCGGCACGATGTGCTGATTGATCTCCACCGCGATGCGGCTGCCGGCGACGCCCAGCTCTTCCACCAGCTGCGCGACGGTCAGCGCGCCGTCGAGCGCGCGCGGCTTGCCGTTGACATAGATTTCCATGGGGTACGCCTGTAATTCGCTGACTGCCGTAAGGACCGATGACCGGCCTTTAAGATAGCACAGATGGCGGCGCACTTGACCCGGGTCCGACCCAGCCTTCAGAATGGGCGGCTCGCGATACGCGGGTGTAGTTCAATGGTAGAACGAAAGCTTCCCAAGCTTTAGACGTGGGTTCGATTCCCATCACCCGCTCCACCGCGCGCAATCTCCACGTTTCCGCGCAAGACCGGGGGCCGCGTGAGAATCGCGACCGCGCTACATCGCCATGACCCGGCCCCGTCCGGGCATCAGACCGGCGCCGGCGAGATGGCGCTGGATCTCCAGCGGGGGCATATGGGTGAGATCCTTACCTGCCTCGCGCACCTCGATGTTCGATCCCGCCGGAAGCGTGAGCGCCCCGCGCAGCAGACCCAGCATGTGACTGGATGCCGCCAGCACCAGGCGGCGCGGCCGGTATTGACGCAACAGCTCGTGAGCCCCTGCGGCGATGCGCCTGGCGAAACGGCGATTGAATTCCTCTTCGTGGCTGTCGCGGTGATCGTCATAGCCGTGGGCCGAACCACCGCGCGCCATGTTGCACCCGCTCCTGGTCTCGCTCCAGGTCTCGCGGCCGGGCAGGCTGGCCTCCGGATTGATCAGATCCCTGATCTCGACCAGATTGGGACCGCTTTCGAGTTCCGGCACCGCGGCCGGATCGAGACAGAAGAACCGCGCCCGCGCACGGTCCGCGACGATCACACAGTAGTGGTTCATACGATCCCCCTATGTCCGCCGCCACGCACCGGCCCGTGGCACGGATTCAGGCTAACCGATCACGCCCAACAAATACAGCATCAGCACCAGCGTCGCCGCGCCGGCAATGATCATGATCAGGAGCATCAGGACAGCAAACATGCCTCGCACGCGCAACTTACCTCATAGGTGAAAATTCATGCCCTTGCGGGATCAGGGATAACGCAGCCGGATCGGGTCGTTCGTGGGGGCACAGTAGGTCCACAATGGCAGACGGGCCGCCGGGTCCAGCGACACCGTCATGGCCTTGCCACAGGTCGGGCATTGCCCGCTCGCCGATTCCAAACTCTCGCCGGTCCGGAAACGCATCACGGCGGTCACCGGACCTGCGATCAGAAACCCGGGCACCAGGACAAAATGCGCGACCGGAATGAACAGCGTGGCCGCGGCCAGCAGCCACATGAGAGCGAGCATCTTCAAGGCGCGAACCCAGCGCTCGCGGCGACTGAACAGGGTCACCCGCAGGGTGCCGGCGCGCGTCTCGCCCGCATCATTCTCGATCAGTATCGGGCGCTCTTCGGCCATCCTGCCCTCGATGCTTTGACTGACACCCGGATGCCGGCCCGGCCGGGCAAGGCCAGACTATACACAGCGGCGGCCGCCGCTGGCAAACCACGCCGGGATATGGAGCACGCGCGCGCTTAGTGATAGTCTGCGCTGAGTACGCCCCCATCTTCCTACACTGCAGTGTATTCCTTATGATCAAACGCATCGCCATCGTATTCGGCATCCTGATCGCCCTGCTCATCACGGCGCTGGCGCTGATACCGCTGCTGTTCAACCCCAACGACTACAAGGACAAGATCGCGGATCTCGCGCGCGAGTCGACGGGACGTGAACTCAGGATCATCGACGACATGCGGCTGTCGCTGTTTCCCTGGATCGGCGTCGAGCTCGGCCGCGTCGAGCTGGCCAACGCCGCGGGCTTCGACGCACAGCCATTCGCGCGTTTCACGGCGGCGAAGGTCAAGGTCAAGCTGTTGCCGCTGTTCCAGCGCCGCGTCGAGATCGACACCGTGACGCTGCACGGATTCGAACTGTCGCTCGAAACCGCCGCCGACGGCCGCACCAACTGGGACGACCTGGCGACGCGCGGGTCGGCGCAGCAAGGCTCCGACAAACAACCTCCTCCGCCCTCAAACGGCGGCGAAGCCGCGCTGGCTCTGCCCGCCGCGCTCAGCATCGGCGGCCTGGACATGCGCGACGGCGCGTTGCACTGGCGCGACAATGCCAACGGTACGCAACTGGACATCACCGGCCTGCGCCTCACCAGTGATCGCATCGAGACCGACAAGCCGGTCGACCTCGAACTTGCCTTCGATCTGCATGGCGCCCGGCCGGCCGTCAACGGCCGGTTCGAACTCGCCGTCCGCCTCGACGCGGACCTCACGCAGCAGCGCGTGCGCGCGCAGAATCTGCGCCTCGACGCCAGACTCAACGGCGCGGACCTGCCGTTCGGCAAGATCGAACTCGTATTGCAGGGCGACGCGGAAGCCGATCTCCCCGGCCAGTCCTATCGCATCGACCCGTTGCGGCTGAACATCGCGCTCGACGATGCGAAACTGCCGGGCGGGCGCCTCGCGCTCGATCTGCAAGGCAGGCTCGCCGCCGACCTTGGCAAACAGACCGCCGAGCTGCCGGACTTCGTCCTCGCCGCCCAGGGCATAACCCTGCGCGGGACGCTGCGCGCCACCCGGCTGCTGGATGCGCCGGCCATTGCAGGAAACCTTGAGGCAGAGTCCTTCAGCCCGCGCGAACTGCTGAAGGGCCTCGCCATTGATGCGCCGGAGACCGCCGACGCGTCCGTGCTCACACGCGCGGCGCTCGGATTCGATCTCGAGGCCGGCGGCGACCGCGCTGCGATCAAGGCACTGAAGCTTCAGCTCGACGACAGCACACTGAGCGGCACGGCCTCGGTGCGCGACTTCGCCGCGCCGGCGCTGGCCTTCGACCTCGCCCTCGACCGCATCGACCTTGACCGCTACCTGCCGCCGCCGCGCGACGAACCGGTCGCGGCGACCCCGGCGGCAGCGGTGCCCGCAGCAGCGCAACTGCCGCTCGACACCTTGCGCGGCCTCGATATCGACGGCCGCCTGAGCGCCGGCCAGTTGCGCGTGAGCGGACTGACGCTGGCGGATTTGCGTGCCACCGTGCGCGCGAAGGACGGGCTGATCGCGTTCGCGCCGTTGGGCGCGAGCCTCTACGGCGGCCGTTACGCCGGCAACATCCGCCTCGACGCGCGCGGCGCGACACCGGCCTTCGCCTTCAACGAGTCGCTCTCCGGCATCCAGGCCGAGCCCTTGCTGAAGGACCTGCTCGATAACGAGACCTTCAGCGGTACCGCTGATTTCGCCCTCGAGGCCACGGCCAGCGGCGATACCGAGAATGCGTTGCTGCGCAGCCTGAATGGCATGGCGCGCTTCAAGTTGCGCAACGGCGCCGTCAAGGGCTTCAACGCCGCGCAAATGATCCGCGAGGCGAAGGCGAAATTCGAAGGCCGTCCCGCCCCGCCTCCGTCCACCAACCAGACCGACTTCAGTGAGTTCGTGGCCACGCTGCACTTCGACGATGGCATTGCGCGCAACGACGACCTGCAGGCCAATTCACCCTATCTGCGCGTCGGCGGCAAGGGAGAGGCCAACCTCATCAAACAGGAGCTCGATTACCGCCTGCGCGTCAAGCTGGTTGGCACCGAAATCGGACAGGGCGGAGACCCGGCCGGAAATCTCCGGGGCATCGAGATCCCGATCCGGATCAGTGGCGCCTTCGCCGCCCCGGCCGTCGCGCTCGACAGCGCGGCCATCAGCGATGCGCTGAAACAGAAGGCGAAGGCCGCCGTCAAGGAGGCGGTCGACGCCAACAAGGGCAAGCTGGAACAGAAGAAGCAGGAACTCAAGAAGGACACCGAGGAAAAGCTCAAGAACAAGCTGAAGGAACTGCTCCAATGAGCCGCATCACGGCCGGGTCGAGACGCCGGCCGGACGCGGATGACTTCGGCGCCGCGCTGCTGGCCTGGTTCGACGCGCATGGACGCAAGAACCTCCCCTGGCAGCAGGGGGCCACGCCCTACCGGGTTTGGGTATCGGAGATCATGTTGCAGCAGACCCAGGTCGCGACGGTGATCCCCTATTACGAGCGCTTCATGCAGCGTTTCGCCGACGTCCGTGCGCTTGCCGCCGCGCCGCTCGACGAGGTGCTTCACCTGTGGTCGGGGCTTGGCTATTACGCGCGCGCGCGCAATCTGCACCGCGCCGCCGGCATCGTCTGCGGCGCGCACGGAGGTGAATTCCCCGCCGATCTGGAGCGGATGCAATCCCTCCCCGGCATCGGGCGCTCCACCGCCGGTGCGATCCTCGCGCTCGCGCTCGGCCAGCGCCACCCGATCCTCGACGGTAACGTCAAGCGCGTGCTCGCGCGCTATCACGCCGTCGAAGGCTGGCCCGGGCAACCCGCGGTGGAAAGGCGCCTGTGGGAGCTGGCCGAGGCCCACACACCGACAGATCGCGTCGGCGCCTATACCCAGGCGATCATGGATCTCGGCGCCACGCTGTGCATGCGCGGCGCGCCGGACTGCGCGCGCTGCCCGCTCGCGGCGGAATGCCGGGCGCGACACACGGGGCGCGTGAAAGACTATCCCGCCGCCAGACCACGGCGGGATAAACCCGAACGCGAGAGCACGATGCTCGTGCTGACGAACGACGCCGGCGAAATCCTGCTCGAGCGGCGGCCACCCGCCGGTATCTGGGGAGGCCTGTGGAGCCTGCCCGAGGCGCCGGCAGAGGCGCGCGGAGACGCGGCCATCCTCGACTGGTGCGCGGATACCCTGCGTTGCCGCATCGACGCGCTCACCGAGCTGCCCGGTGTGCGGCATGCCTTCAGCCACTTCACGCTCACGATCCGTCCGCTGCGCGCGCGGGTGCTGCGCCAGGAGGCAGGCGTCATGGAGGGGGAGGGATACGTCTGGTACAATGGCCGCTCGCACGCGGGTGGCCTCGCGGCGCCGATCCGGCGCCTGCTCGTGTCGCTGGCGGACAGGACAGGAGAACAGTAATGACGCGCATGATCGACTGCGTAAAGCTGCACAAAGAAGCGGAGGGCCTGACCTACCAGGTCTATCCGGGCGAGCTCGGCAAACGCATCTACGCCAGTGTCTCCAAGGAGGCGTGGCAGATGTGGCTGAAGCACCAGACCATCCTCATCAATGAAAACCGCCTCTCCCCGATCGAACCGCGCGCGCGCCAGTTCCTTGAGCAGGAAATGGAAAAGTTCTTCTTCGGGGAAGGCGCCACGCTGCCCGAGGCCTTCGTCGCCCCCGGGAAAGATAAATAAGTCGCGGCACGACCTCGCCACAGGGGCCTTACTTCGCGTCGGCGTCCTTCGCACAGCGGAATCCCACATCGGTACTGACCATGCCAGGCTCGGCATGCGCGCGGCGCGCGGACCGGAAGAACACGCTCAGGGCGTAGTGCCCTAACCCCGCCCCGCCGCCGCGAACCACGCGGTGCGTTTCGCCGAAATCGTCATCCTGTGCGTCCGAGCCTGGATAGGGCCGGTACCAGTCGCCAACCCACTCCGAGACATTGCCGCCAAGATCGCGGACCCCGTACACCGAGACGTCCCCGGCGTAGGAGCCCACCGGGGCCAGGATCTCATCGCCCTCACCCTGATCACCCGAATTGGCCACGCCATGCCGCCACTCATCACCCCAGGGATATTCCCTGCCGTCCGGACCACGCGCCGCCTTTTCCCATTCGGCCTCGCCCGGAAGACGCTTCCCGCGCCAGCGGCAATAGGCATCGGCATCGAACCAGCTCACCGCGGTCACCGGCAGTCGGTCGCGCGTGCGCTGGATGTCGAGCAGCAGCGCGAGCAGTTCCTCCCTGCCGAGCGCCGAGATATCGCGTTCGATCCCGAAATAATCGCGCGCGATCCAGCGCAGGTTGTCCACGTGCGCGGTCTCAAGCTTGCGGTCCGCGACGTTGTAGGCGTTCTGAATCCACTCCGCGGGCTCCGCGCGACCCGTCTGCAATACGAATGCCTTGTAGTCGGCGTTGCTGACCTCGGTCACATCGAGATAAAACCCGGGAAGCCCGGCGCGGTGCCGCGGATGCTCGTTGACGAACAGCGGCACGGTGAAACCGTAGCGTGCCTGCAGACCCTCCTCATCGGTCTTGTCGCCACCCATGATGAATGGCCCGCCCGGGATGAACACCATATCCGCTTCGCCCGCCGAAGCGGTACCCTCCGGCGGCGACTCGCCGCAGGCCGCGCACAGTATGGCCGCGAGCAGCACCCAGCCCCAGCGGCCTGCGCCGCGGCAATGCGTCCCGCGATGTTGGAAATGCATGAAATCGGGCGGCTCAACAAGGGTTTTCGCGCAGAATACCACGGCACTCCATAAACGGAAGCGCCCTCCGGCTTGACCCGATCCCCTTCGGTCGGGTCTAATACGCCTGCCCCGGAAACTCCATGGCTCGACCATCCGGACGGCGACAGATCTTCCTCCGCACCTTTTCCCGATGGCCAGGTAGCTCAGTTGGTAGAGCAGGGGACTGAAAATCCCCGTGTCGGCGGTTCAATTCCGTCCCTGGCCACCACTTCATCATGTATTGCGGGTGCTACGCTCCGATCCGGGACGGGGATTCCCGGCCCGCGCGATGCGCGCGGGCGTTCGCCGACGCTGACGGCTCACGCCGTCACCACGCGCCACCTCACCCCCGTGTCGGCGGTTGAATATACCGCTCATGACCTGACCCATTCGCATACCTCAAGACGGCATCACGCGACGGTGGGCTGAAGAAACTTTGTGCTATACTCGCCTTTAAAATCAAAACCATGGCGCTGACATGGCAACCCGTCGCGCCATCCCAGCGGGCAGAATCGATGCGGTCCTGGAAAAACACAGGGATATTGGCTCATACCTGCGCAGGCCTCCTGTTGTCGGGCGCACTGGCGTTTCCGGCCCACGCCTTCGTCTACACCGTCGACAGCACCGCCGATCTGACCGACGCGGACACCGGGGATGGCATCTGTGAAACCTCATCCGGCGCCTGCACCCTGCGCGCCGCGATCCAGCAGGCCAATGCCTGGCCCGGAACCGATTCGGTCATAATCCCGGCCGGCACCTACACCCTGAGTATCGCCGGCACGGGCGAAAATGCCACGGCCAGCGGCGACCTCGACATCACCGACACCCTGATCCTCGGCGGGGCCGGAGCCGCATCATCGATCATCGACGGCGGCGGCATCGATCGCGTGGTGGACATTGCCAGCGGCGTTGCCACGCAGATTACTGGCGTGACGATCCGGAACGGCGCCACCACCGGCAGCGGCGGCGGCATCTACAACCTGGGAACGCTAACCCTCACCGACAGCATCGTCACTGGCAACACGAGCGCCCTGCCCTCCGGCACCGCCGGCGGCGGCATCTACCATTTCTCCAGCGGTGAGGTGGCGGTCAGCCTGAGCCTCGCACGGGTCACCGTGAGCAACAACAGTGCGGATAATTCCTCGCTGAGCGGCGCTTCCAGCATCAATGGCGGAGGAATCGCCATCGTCGGCGGCGCGGTCACCATCAACGAGAGCCTCATCGACGGCAACACGGCCACCACCGGCGCCGTGGGCAACACCGGGAACAACGTCGGCAGTGGCGGCGGCGTCTACATCAACAACGGCAACGTCAGCATCACCGACAGCACGATCAGTGGCAATACCGCCGACTGGAATGCCGGCGGCATCTATAACTTCGGCGCCCTGACCGTCACCGGCAGCACCATCAGCGGCAACACCGCCTTCCAGGGTGGCGGCGTGTATACCGATGGCAACGCCGCGCGCCTGCTGACGCTGGTCAACAGCACGGTAAGCGGCAACGTCACCACCCACCCGAGTTTTTCCACGCTCGGCGGCGGTCTGTTCATCAGCAAGCCGACGATCATCCAGAACAGCACCATCACGGAAAACGAGGCGGGCGGCGGCGCGGGCATACATCTCGATCTGACCGGGCAGACTTCGCTCAATCAGGGCAGCGTCGCGCTGACCCATACCATCATCGCGGGGCAATCCGCAGGGGGTGCGAACTGCGATAACACCTCCGTCATCACCTCGAATGGTAATAACCTCGCCAGCGATACCAGCTGCGGCCTCGCCGGCAGCGGCGACATCAGCGGCACGGCCGCCAATCTCGGCGCGCTGTCCGCAACGAACGGTGGACCCACCGCGACCCATCTGCCCCTGACCGGCAGCGCGGCGATCGACAACGGCAGCAATGCCAATTGCGCGGCGGAAGACCAGCGTGGATTTCCGCGCCCCGCCGATGGCAACGGCGACAGCAATGCGATCTGCGACATCGGCGCGACCGAGGTCACGCCGGGCACGAATGCCGATCTCGCGGTAAACCTGATCGACGCGCCGGACCCGATCGCGGCGGGAGACGCGCTGACTTATACACTCACCACCAGCAACCATGGCCCCGCCGCCGCCACCGGCGCCAGCCTGACGCTGACCCTGCCCGCCTCGACCAGCTTCCAGTCCGCCTCGGCCGGATGCAGCCCGGGCGGCGCGACCGTCACCTGCAATATCGGCGCGCTGGCCGCCGGATTCGGCGTGGTCCACACCGTCACGGTCACACCGAACACTATTGGAACGATCACCGCGAGCGCGGCGGCGAGCGCGGCGGAGACCGACCCCAACCCGGACAATAACACCGCCATCCAGACAGCTACCGAGGTCTACCAGCCGACCGACGTCACCATCACCACCACCGCCTCGACGACCGGGACCATCCTGCTGCCGGGCGGCGGCGAGCACAGCGGCGGAGCCATCGACGAGGGCGATACCGTGCTCGCGGGTGAGCCGTTCACCTACACGCTGACCATCGGCAACAGCACAGCGACCGCGCGCAACGTCCGTATCATCGACACGCTGCCGGCCGGGGTCGATCCGATCTCCCTGACCGCCTCCACCGGCACCTGCGCCGCCGCGGGCGGCAGCTTCACCTGCAGCCTCGGCGACCTCGCCGTGGGTAGCGCCGTGGCGACGATCGACATCATCGTCAACCCGACCGACAAGGGCGTCATCGTCAACCGCGCGGTCACCAATTTCGATGGCGGCTTCCTGACCGCGCCGGGGCTGGACGAGTTCACCCTCAACGTCGACACGCGTGCTGATCTCGCGGTGGACATCATCGATTCGGACGATCCGGTCGCGGAAGGCGCCGATCTGGGCTTCATCATCACGGTCAACAACGGAGGGCCTTCGAATGCCTCCGCCGTCACGCTCGCCGTGACCCTGCCGGCCAGTTATACCTATGGCTCGACTGCCTCGCCCGATGGCTGGAGCTGCGCATCGTCCGGCGCCACCGTCAACTGCTCCCTGGCGACGCTGCCGTCGGACACCCTGTCGACGCTCACGGTATTCGTTACGCCGACGGTCACTGGCACACTGAATACCACCGTCTCCGTCTCCGGCAGTGATACCGATAACGACAGCAGCAACAACACGGCGACGGAGAGCACCACCATCGATCCCGCGCCCGTGGCCGACATCGACCTGAATCTCGATCTGAGCGACGACACGGACCCGGTAGCGGCCGACAGCAATCTCACCTACACCTCGCGCGTGACCAACAACGGCGCCAATACCGCCACCAACGTCGCGCTGACTCAGGTGCTGCCGTCGGGCGTCGACTTCGTTTCAGCCACGAACGGCTGCACTGAATCCAATGGTATCGTGCAATGCGATCTCGGCACGATCGCCGCCGGCACCTCCGCCGGCGCCAACGTCGTCGTACGACCGACCGCCGAGGGCAACCTCAGCTCGACAGCCACCGTACTGAGCGGCAACGGACAGGACGCCGACACCGCGGACAACACGGATACCGAAACCACCACCGTGACGGCCGCGGAAGACGGCAACGGCGGCGGGCTGCGCAAGGGCTCCGGCTGCTTCATCGCGACCGCCGCCTATGGCAGCTACCTCGATCCGCATGTCATGACCCTGCGTCACTTCCGTGACAACGTCCTGCTCGCGACGGCGCCGGGTCACGCCCTCGTCGAGTTCTACTACCGCGTCTCGCCGCCAATCGCCGATTTCATCAGCCGGCACGAGGCGCTGCGCGCCCTCACCCGCTGGACGCTGACCCCGATCGTCTACGGCGTCGCCTATCCGCTCCCCTCCGCCGCGCTCGGCATGCTGCTGGTGGTGGGGTTGCTGAGACACAGGACCAAGGTCCCAGGACTAAGGACTAAGTGAAACAACAAATACGGGACGGTAGTGATCGGCGGATACGCGAAGAATCCTGATGAGTTATCGAGTCGTCATGAAATTCACCAACCAAAAAAATCTCTTACTCAGTCCTTAGTCCTAAGTCCTGCCTTTAATCCATGACCACTTGGGACGACCGCTACGCCGCCTCCAGCAATCTGTTCGGCGACGATCCCAGTCCGCTGCTGCTCGAATTCCGCGCCCGCTTTCTGCCCGGCATGACGGCCCTTGCCATCGGCGACGGCGAAGGGCGCAACGGCGTGTGGCTGGCGCGGCAAGGCCTCGACGTGCTGTCGATCGACCTCTCGGACGTCGCGCTCGCCCGGTCCCGTCAGCGCGCGCATGTCGCTGGCGTACCGCTGCGCACACTTCGGGCGGACATACTGGCGTGGGATTGGCCGGAGGCGGCCTTCGACTTCATCACGCTGATCTTTGTGCACCTCCCACCCGAGCAGAAGCGGCAATTGCACCGGGCGATCCGGCGCGCACTGAAGCCCGGCGGGGTGATCCTGCTCGAGGCCTTCCATCGCGCACAGATCGAATGCGGCAGCGGGGGGCCATCGGACCCCGATCTGCTGTATACCCTCGCTGAAGTGGAACAGGACTTCTCCGGCTTCGAGGCCCTGAAATGTGCGCAGGTCGAGACCGACGTGGTTCTCGACGGAGAACCTCAGGGCAAGGGATGCGCCGTCCATTTCGTCGCGCAGCGTCCTCATGATGTACGGCGAGCCTCTGACCCCTCACCGCCATCAACACCAGGATCGGAATTAATCCTTTAAAACTCAACCACCTGATATTACCCTGTCCCAACGCTTCACACGCGGGGCTTGCGTACCGGGGCAGCGCGCCTGTAATATGCGAATATTCTAATATTCGAGTATTCTGATATGTCCGATACGGATGACTTCTCTGTCCGGCAACTGGAATCCGCCGTCGAGGGTCTGCGGGTAATCGCCCACCCGGTGCGACTCTCGGTGTTGTGCCAACTGGCCGACGGCGACAAAAACGTCCGGGAGCTCCAGGCATGCACCGGCGCCACCCAGTCCAATCTGTCGCAACATCTCGCCAAGCTGCGCCTGCTCGGACTGGTCAACTACGAACGGCGCAGCCACCATATCTATTACAGACTTGCCGATCCCGTCTTCATGCGCATCATAGAGGCCTTGAAGGACGTCTATTGCGGCGCCCGAACCAGTCCGTCCAAGGAGGACCCGACACCGTGAGACCGATTCCCTTCCTGGCAACACTCCCGATGATCCCGCTGCTGCTGACGGGCTGCACGGCGGATCACGACACCGCGACGCTGCCGGCTGCTGCAACGATCCAGGCCGAGACGCTTGTCGTCACGCCGGAACAGATCGGCGAGACCTACACCACCACCGGCACCCTGGTCGCCGACGACCGTGTCGAGATCGCCTCGCGCCTGATGGGCTACATCCGCGACATCAAGGTGCGCGAGGGCAGCCAGGTCAAACAGGGGCAGTTGCTGCTCACCATCGACCCGACCGAGATCGAGGCGCAGCGCGCGGAGGCCGAGGCGCGCGTATCCCAGGCGCGGGCACGCAGCGTGGAGGCGCGCGCCGACTTCGAGCGCTACAAAACCCTGTTCGAACAGAAGCTGGTGGCGGCCAACACCTATACCAAGGCCGAACTGGAGAACCAGGTGGCGGAGGAAGAACTGCGCGCCGCGCTTGCAACGCTCGATCGCGTCAAGGTTCAGATCCAGTACGCCGAGATCCGTTCCCCGGTCAGCGGCGTGGTAGTGGAGAAGCTGCGCCGCACCGGCGACCTCGCCAATCCGGGCGCCGTGATACTGACCGTGGAGAACCCCAGCAACATCGTGCTCGATACCTATATACGCGAGGATCAGTTGCGCCATGTGCAGCCGGGTGATGAACTCGCGGTCTCGGTCGATGCGGTTGGTCTGCGCACCACCGGCGTGGTGACACAGGTGGTGCCTTCGGGCGATGCGGCCACCCACAGCTACCTGGTCAAAGCCAGCCTGCACGAGCTGAATGGCGCCCGCAGCGGCATGTTCGCGCGCAGCGAATTCACCACCGGGACCAAATGGACCGTGCTGGTGCCGGATGCGGCGCTGGTAAACCGCGCCGACCTGCCCGGTGTTTACATCGTCGACCGCGAAGGGATCGCGCGCTTCCGCATGGTTCGCGTCGGGCGCCACATCGACGGCCGCACGGAGATCATCTCCGGACTTGCCGGCGGGGAACGCATCGTGATCGCCTCCGATGCCCCGGTTCGAACCGGAGACCGCGTGGCGGATAAGCCCGCCCCCGCCGCGGAAAGCCGGGACCTTGCGCCGCAATGAGCGCCGGCCTCAACATTGCAGGCCGGCTCGGCCGGGCGGCGATGGGCTCGACCCTCACGCCCATTGCCGGTGTACTGATCTTCCTCGTTGGCCTGGTCGCGCTGCTGATCACGCCGCGCGAGGAAAACCCGCAGATCGACGTGCCGACCGCGAACGTGTTTGTCACGATGGAGGGCGCGAGCCCCGAGGAATCGCTCAATCTGGTGGTCAAGCCACTGGAAGCGGTGATGCGCGAGATGGCCGGGATCGACCATATCTATGGCATGGCGACGGACTCGCTCGGCATGGTGACGGTGCAGTTCGAGGTCGGCGCCGACAAGGAGACGAGCCTGGTGCGTCTGTATGACCGCCTGATGCACAATCTCGACCGCATTCCGCCCGGCGCCGGTCAGCCCCTGGTCAAGCCGGTCGACGTCGACGATGTGCCGATCCTGACCATCACCTTTTCCAGCGACCATCACAACGATCTCGACCTGAAGCAGATCGCGGACCGCGTCAAGGAGATCCTGACACCGCTGCCGGGCATATCGGTCGCGGAAGTGATCGGGGGGCGCAATCGCGAGATCAGTGTCCATCTCGATCCGGAGCGCCTGGCCGCGCACGGCATCGCGCTCGACGCGCTGCACGCCGCGCTGCGCTCCGCCAACTACGAGATCCCGGTCGGACAGGCGGTGGACGACAACCGGGTCAAGCTGATCCGGCTGTCCGCCGCGTTGCGCAACGCGCGTGACGTGGGTGGCATCGTCGTCGGTCTGCATGACCGCCGGCCGGTCTATCTGCGCGACGTCGCCGACATTGGGGATGGACCCGGCGACATCGAGCAGGTGCACCGCATCGGATTCGGTCCCGCCGCCGCCCGTTCACCCGTCACGGCGGGCGAACCCGAGCGCGTCGCGGTGACACTCGCGCTGGCGAAGAAGCGTGGCACCAACGCGGTCACCGTGGCCGCGCGCGCGCTGGCCGAGCTCGAAACACTCAAGGGTGATTTCATCCCTGACGATATCGACGTGACCGTGACGCGCGACTCCGGCGAACGCGCCGATGCGGCGGTCAATATTCTGGTCGAGCATCTCGGCATCGCGATCGCCACCGTGGTGCTCATCCTGCTGCTGTTCCTCGGCTGGCGCGAGGCCGCCATTGTCACCCTCAATATTCCGCTCATCCTGTTCGTGGTGCTGGCGGTCGGCCTGATCGCCGGACAGACCATCAACCGCATCACCCTGTTCGCGCTGATACTCGCACTGGGACTGCTGGTGGACGACGCCATCGTGGTGGTCGAGAACATCCACCGGCATCTGCGCGGCGGCGCGAAGTCGCTGGCGGACAAGGCCGCGATCATCATCCGCGCCACCAACGAAACCGGGCGTCCGACCATCGTCGCGACCTTCGCCGTCATCCTGGCCTTCATACCGATGGCCTTTGTCACCGGCATGATGGGTCCGTACATGGGACCGATCCCCTTCAACACGCCGGTCGCGATGCTGGCCTCGCTGATCATCGCCTACATGTTCACGCCATGGATCGCGCAGCGCTGGCTCAAGGCTGGTGCCGTCGTCGGCGGCGCGCACGGGGATGACGCGCATGACAAGGATCCCCTGCACCGCCTCTACACCCGCCTCGCGACACCCCTGATCGAGCGCCGGAAGACGCGCATCGCATTCTGGTCCGTCATCGCGCTGCTGTTCGTCGCCGCCGCCTGGCAGCCGGCATGGCAGTTCTTCCGACCGTCAGGCATCGGCGGCCCGCCCACGCCCGGCACGGTCGAACTCAAGATGCTGCCCAAGGGCAACAAGAACACCTTCAATATCACCGTGGACATGCCCGAAGGGACGCCGCTGGAGGTCACGGACGCCGTTACCCGGGACATCGGCGCCGTGCTGCGCGCACACCCGATGGTGACGGACTATGAGACCTACGTCGGACGCGCCGGTCCGGTCGATTTCAACGGCATGCTGCGCGGCGCGAGCGTCAAGCAGGGCACACACCTGGGCGAAATCCGCGTCAATCTGATCGACTCGCTCGAGCGTTCCGAAAAATCCGAACATATCGTGCTCGACCTGCGCGAAAAGCTCGCCCCGGTGTACACTGCCTGGCCGGCCGCCAACATCAAGCTGGTCGAGGATCCGCCGGGGCCGCCGGTGCGCGCCACGCTGCTCGGTGAGATCTACGGACCGGACTACGACACCGCGCGCCGCATCGCCGCGCGGGTGCGCGCGGACTTCGCCGCCACCTGGGACGTGACCGACATCGACGATTCGGTCGGCGAGGACCAGGTTGAATACCGTGTCACCGTGGACAAGGAGAAGGCCGCGGCGGCGGGCGTCAACACCGAGGCGATCGCCGCGCTGATGCGCGACTTCGTCGCCGGCTTCGACATCGGCACCATCCACGCCGCGAGCGAGCGCAACCCGGTCTCGATTCATATCCGCATGCCGGAGCGCTTCCGCATCGCACCGCGCGACCTCGACCGCCTGTTCGTCGCGAGCAGCGCGGGCGGCCAGGTCCCGGTGGCCGCCTTCACCAGCATAGAAGAAGTCGTCGCCGACAAGACGATCCAGACCAAGGACGGTTTCCCGGTCGTCTACGTCAGCGCAGAACCGGCCACCGGTTCGCAGGTCTACCCGCTGCTGGATATCGACGGCCGTCTCCATGGATCGGAACCCCTGCCGGGCGTCCGGCTCACGACCGGCGGACTCGGCTTCACGCGCCCGCTGCCCGAGGCGACCTTCGATTACCGCATGATGTGGGACGGTGAGATGCGCCTGACGCTGGATGTCTTCCGCGACCTCGGCGCCGCCTTCATTGTCGCACTCGTGCTGATCTATCTGCTGCTCGCCGGCTATTACGGCAATTTCATCCTGCCGTTGATCGTGATGGGCGCGATCCCGCTCACCATGATCGGCATCTTCCCGGGGCACCTGATCATGGGCCAGCCGTTCACCGCGACCTCGATGATCGGCATGATCGCGCTGGCTGGCATCGTGGTACGCAACTCCCTGCTGCTGATCGACTTCATCCTGGACAATCGCGCGCTCGGCCGTGAGCTGAAGGAGGCTGTGATCGAGGCGGGCGCGGTGCGAGCGCGGCCGATCCTGCTGACCGCGCTCGCCGTCATCGCCGGCACGGCGATCATGATGAGCGACCCGGTGTTCGGCGGACTCGGCGTCGCGATGGCCTTCGGCACGCTGGCCTCGACCCTGCTGACCCTGTTCGTGATTCCGATGGTCTATTACCTGTGGCAACGTAACAAACCTCAGACGGAACATCAGACCGCCGGCTCGTCTCCCGGCGACTGACCGATCGGGTGTGGACATCCTCCACCCCCGAAACACACCCGAGCATTATCGAAGGAGGATCCACCATGAATACCGAAAGACTCATCCGCATCATCGCCGGCAGCTTCATCCTGATCTCGCTGCTGCTCGCCCATGTCTACAACGGCGCCAGCCTCACCGCCGGAGCCACCTGGCTGTGGTTCACCGCCTTCGTCGGCGCCAACCTGCTGCAGTCCGGCATAACGCGCTGGTGTCTGATGGAGAAGATCCTGCTGGCGCTCGGCGTCAAATCCGGTTGTGTGGCGGTACAGACGGGCCGGGGGAAATAACCCCTCGCGCCCCGACCGCGCTACAATTCGCCGCATGCGCACCTATGTCCCATACATGCCGGCGGCGCGGCGCCTGATCCTTGCCCTGGGTGTCCTGCTCGCTGCCGCCCCTGTCTGCGGCCAGGAACTCGTGACCCTGGTACAAACCTGCGACGCGGGCCGACCCTCCGTGACCAGCCGTTTCGAAAACGATACGGCGGGTACGACGGTCGTCGATCGCAAGACCGGTCTGCGCTGGATGCGCTGCGCCCTGGGGCAGCGATGGGACGGCGCCGCCTGCGCGGGTGTCCCGTTTACGTCGACATGGGCCGAGGGATTCGACCACGCGACCGACCTCAACCGCCGCGGCGGCCACGCCGGACACGCGGACTGGCGCGTCCCGACGCTGGACGAACTGGCTTCGCTGGTGGAACCGCACTGCTACGATCCGGCGATCGACCTCGCGTCCTTTCCTTCCAGCCCGATCACCGGTTTCTGGACTGTCACGCCGCACGTGAGCGGGAATCACGCCATGCTGGTCCATTTCAAATACGGCGGGATCTATATGGGCAACAAGAACCAGGTCTGGGCGCTGCGCCTGGTACGCGACTGAACCTGATCCCTACGGCGCGCGCACCATGACCCGGCTCAAATCGCTGTTCCTGCTCGATCCCGATGTCGTATTCCTGAATCACGGATCCTACGGCGCCACGCCGCGACCGGTGTTCGAGGCATGCCAGGAATGGCGTCTACGTCTCGAACGCGAACCGGTGCAATTCATCAACAACGAGCTGCCCGGGTTGTTGCGCGATGCGCGTGGCGTACTGGGGGAATACCTCAACGCCGACCCCGATGATCTCGTCTACATCCCGAACGCCACCTTCGGCATGAACGTGATCGCACGCGCGCTGCCACTCGCTCCGGGAGACGAGGTGTTGACCACTGATCATGAATACGGCGCGATCGACAATGCGTGGTTATATGCCTGCCATAAAAGCGGAGCACGCTACGTGCGCCAGCCGGTACCGTTCCCGGCGGCTTCCGACACGGCAATCGTCGATGAGATCTGGCGCGGCGTCACGCCGCGCACCCGGGTCCTCATGCTCAGTCATATCACCTCCTCCACCGCGCTGCGCCTGCCGGTCGAAACCTTGTGCGCCCGCGCCCGCGCGGCCGGCATCCTGACCGCGATCGACGGCGCGCACGCGCCGGGTCAGATCCCGCTCGACCTGCGCGCGCTCGGCGCCGACTTCTACACAGGCAACTGCCACAAATGGCTGTGCAGCCCGAAGGGAGCGGCCTTTCTGTACACACGGTGCGAATTACAGCCACTGATCGAACCGCCGGTAATCGGCTGGGGTTATGGCAACAACCGCAAACTGGCTCAGAATCCTGATTATGTCGACGCACTGCAGTGGCTGGGCACCAATGACCTGGCCGCTTATCTCGCGGTCCCGTCGGCCATCGCCTTCCAGCGCGAACACGACTGGCCGCGGGTCCGCGCGCAGTGCCATGCGCTGCTGGACGAATCCCTGCGCCGCGTGTCGGCGCTGACCGGATTACCTCCACTCTATCACTCGGATACGCAGTATGCGCAGATGGCCGTCAACGCCCTGCCTCGCATCCACGACCTCGCGGCGTTCAACCGCCGGCTGTTCGACCATTACCGGATCGAAATCCCCTGCATTGAATGGAACGGCCACCAGTTCCTGCGCATTGCACTGCAGGGTTACAACTCGCGCGCGGACATCGACGTCCTGCTGGCGGCGCTGGCGCGCGAGCTCGCCGCCTCCTGACCGCCGTAGCGGAGCCGCGCGCCGCGCCCCCCGGCTTAAGATCATTTTAAGTACGGTCAGACATAATCCGGAGGAAATCATCCACGCGATGCCGTACCACCTGCCCGATCCGGCACCACCCACTGGAGATCGCCTCCGCCATCATGAGCCGCATCCTGATATGGGACATCCCGACCCGGATCTTCCACTGGTCGCTGGCACTCGCCTTCGCCGCGGCTTGGCTAAGCAGTCTCGACAATCGCTTCCTGTATGCCCACACCTATGCCGGCTACGCCTTCCTCGGCCTGCTGTTGTTCCGTCTGTGGTGGGGCGTGGTCGGCTCACGCTACGCGCGCTTTCGCGCCTTCGCCTACGACTGGCCGTCGGTGCGCGCCTATCTGGCCGCGCTCGCCACCGGTCGCGCCACCCGTTACCTCGGCCATAATCCCGCCGGCAGCTGGAGCATACTGTTTCTCCTGGCGCTCGGACTGATGGTATCGACGGCGGGCGTGCTTGTGCTCGGCGGTGAAGAGGGACATGGACCGCTGGCTGGCTACATCCCGTTCCAGGCCGGCGATTATGCCCACGTCGTGCATGAGGCAGGTGCGTGGCTGATGCTGGCCGTCGTCACGCTCCACATCGGCGGGGTCGTCATCGAAAGCACCCTGCACGGTGAGAACCTCGTGCGGACAATGATCACCGGCTACAAGAAGAACCCCGGCGGTCCTGGCGCAGGCGTTCGTGCCGCCGGGACGACAGGCGCGATACTGCTCGCCACCCTGATCACCGCGGGACTGATCTATCTGAAAGGCTACCTGATGGAGACGCCGGAACAGCCATATGTGCCGTACTCCGGCCCCATGCTCCCTGACAATGCGACCTGGCGCAGCGAGTGCGGCGACTGCCATCTCGCGTTCCATCCCAGCCTGCTGCCGGTGCGTTCCTGGCGCCGCATGATGCTGACACTGTCGGACCATTTCGGCGAGGACGTGGCGCTCGATGCTGGGACCGCGGCCGAGATCGAGGCCTTCCTGACCGCCAATGCCGCGGAGGCGCTGGCGAGCGAACCCGCGCACAGGATTCTTGCCTCGATCGCAGCCGATCAGATCCCTTTGCGCGTTACGGACACCGTCTACTGGAAACGCAAGCATTCCGGTATTGATGACAAGTACTGGACCGCGCAGAAGGTCGGCCATCGCTCCAATTGCAAGGGCTGCCACCTGGACGCGGACGCCGGCACATTCGAAGACGCCGGGATGAGGCTGCCTGTCTCCGCCGCGGCCGACGCGAGCCGCGCAACGAGCAGCAATCCATGAGGACGCCATGAAAATTCCATATCGTCTGAGTTTCGCCCTGCTGGGCTCGCTGATCTTCACCACCTGCAACGCAGCCACTCTCGATGACGTCCTGGATTCCTATCAGGCCGCGGGAGCGACCACGTTCAGCGCCGCGCGTGGCGAAACTCTGTGGACAACTGACCACCCCGACCCGGAGTCGCCCGGCAAGGTGCGCAACTGTTCCACCTGCCATGGCAAGGATCTGTCGCAGCCCGGCCGGCACGTCAACACCGGCAAGGAGATCGAGGCCATGGCGCCGTCAGTTAACGACAAACGCTACACCAATGCCAAGACCATCGAAAAGTGGTTCACGCGTAACTGCAAATGGGTACTCGGACGGGAATGCATGCCGCAGGAAAAGGGCGACGTCCTGAGTTATCTGCGTACGAAATGATCCGATCCCAACAGGAGAATACACTCATGAAACTGACCACTTCAGGTTTCACCGTCTGGCTGGCCGCCGGCGCCATGCTGGCCGCGGCAGGCGTCACGCATGCTCAGCCCGAGACAGCCGGATCGCTCTATCAGAAGGAATGTGGCACCTGCCACATGGCCTACCCCGCCGAATTTCTCCCCTCGCGCTCGTGGCAGAAGTTGCTGACAACACTCGATGAGCATTTCGGCGAAAACGCCGAGCTGGCGCCCGAGGACGTGCAGGCGCTGCAGGGGTATCTCGAGGCAAACGCCGCTGACAGCGGCGACAACCGGAGAGGGCGCAAGATGCTGCAGGGCATCGACGCGCGGCAAACCCCACTGCGCATCAGTCTCTTGCCCTATTTCGTGCGCAAGCATGACGAAGTGCCGGAGCGCATGTCGATCGGTAATCCCGAAGTCAAAAGCATGAGCCGGTGCGACAGCTGTCACACGCGTGCCCGGGAAGGCTCATTCTCGGAGCGGGAGGTCCACATTCCCGGCTACAGGGATTGGGAAGACTGATCGCGGACAAACCCGCTGTAACCCGGACACGCCGGCCCTTCGGACCGGCGCGTGAGTTACAATAGCCGCATGGACGCGGCAGCCGCACAACCCTACGCCGGACTCACTCCGGACGCGATGCTCGACGCGATCGAGGTCGCCGGCCTGCGCGGCGATGGTCGCCTGCTGGCGCTCAACAGTTACGAAAACCGCGTCTACCAGATCGGGATCGAGGACGCCGCGCCCGTGGTCGTGAAGTTCTACCGACCGGGACGCTGGTCCGACGCCGCCATCCTGGAGGAGCACGCCTTCGTGCGGGAACTCGTCGAGCGCGAGATCCCGGTGATCGCCCCGCTCGAACTGAACGGGCATACCCTGCACGCCTGTGGAGGATTCCGGTTCGCGGCCTATCCGCGCCAGGGCGGGCATGCGCCGGAGTTCGATAATCGCGATACGCTGCGCTGGATGGGACGCTTCATCGGACGCATCCACGCGGTCGGCGCGCTGACGCCGTTCCGCGCGCGACCCACGCTGGACATCGCGAGCTTCGGCATCGAGTCGCGCGACTATCTGCTCGGCACGGGCCTGGTCCCGGAGGACATTCGCGAGGCCTGGCGCAGCGTGGCCGAGCATGCGCTGGCCGGCGCGGCGCGCTGCTATGAACACGCCGGCCGGGTGCGCCACCTGCGCCTGCACGGCGACTGTTACGCCGGCAACGTGCTGTGGACCGATGATGGTCCGCATTTCGTCGATTTCGACGACAGCCGCATGGGGCCCGCCGTACAGGATCTGTGGATGCTGCTCTCCGGCGACCGCGCGGCGATGGAACGGCAGCTCGGCGAGGCGCTGGCGGGCTATGAGGATTTCCGCGAGTTCGACCTGCGCGAGCTGCACCTGGTGGAGGCCCTGCGTACGCTGCGCCTGCTGCACTACTCCGCCTGGATCGCCCGGCGCTGGGACGATCCGGCCTTCCCCGCCGCGTTTCCGTGGTTCAACACCCAGCGCTACTGGCAGGATCGCATCCTCGAACTGCGCGAACAGATCGCGCTGATGGATGAACCGCCGCTCGCGCCGGGCTGAACGCCTGTATAACCGTATCGACGCGATTCCCGGCTGTAGACGACATCAAACCGCGAACCGGCCGATGACAGGCTCAGTCGTGCCGATCAGGCCCGGCATCCTGATGACGCGGCAGCGCATCGCGCGTGTCGAACCAGGGGATGCGGCTCGCGCACCAGATGTGATATTCGGGGATCACGCCCGCCGGATTGTCCAGGCTGGCGAGGGTGACATCAACCGTACGCGCATTTTGCAGGCGCCGGAACGCGAGCTGCGTGCCGCAGCGCGCGCAGAATTCGCGCTGGCTGTGCGGAGATGAACGGTAGATCGACGGCGCTCCCGCGATATAGGAGAAGGCGGCCACCGGAACCGTCATCCATGCCAGCACCGGCGCGCCGGCGGAGCGCTGGCACAGACGGCAGTGGCAATAGCCGGCATCGATGCCCACGCCTTCGATCCGGTAGCGAATCCCGCCGCAGAGACAACCGCCCTCACGCGCCACTGCGCTCTTGAGCGGGGCGACGCTCATCGGTTCCGACCTGTCATCCATGCTTCCTCCCATCTAGCCCGAATGCAGCAACCGCGCGCTCCGGGCAGGGTGTGATCATCCCCACCCGGATTCCATTACATTCTCTCCGGCTAACATTCGCCAGGATCAAGGCAAAAAACGCATGCGGCTTTAGATCCGCAATGATTAGCGATACACTTCGCCTGCGAGCCGGCTCCGGCAACGGTCCGCTGCCCGCAATAATAACCGCAAAGGAGTTCTCGCCATGTTCAAGGAGTTCAAGGAATTCGCCGTACGCGGCAATGTCGTCGATATGGCGGTGGGTATCATCATCGGCGGCGCGTTCGGCACCATCGTCAAGAGCCTGGTCGACGATGTGATCATGCCGCCGATCGGCCTGTTGATTGGGGGAGTGGATTTCTCCAACCTGTTCCTGACGCTCAAGGAAGGCGCATCGGTTGCCGGCCCCTATGCCACCCCCGCCGTCGCGAAGACCGCGGGCGCCGTGACATTGAACATCGGTCTGTTCATCAACTCGGTGATCAGCTTTATGATCGTGGCCTTCGCCGTGTTCCTGCTGGTCCGGGGCATCAACCGGCTGCGCCGGGAGAAAGAGGCGCCGCCGGCCGCTCCGACCACCAAGGAATGTCCGCGCTGCTTCAGCGCGATCGCCATCAAGGCCACGCGCTGCCCGAACTGCACCTCCGAACTGGCCTGAACAACGCTTCCGGGGACGGATCGGACGGTCCGTCCCCGCTCTGATTTATTTACTCCGCTGGCGGCAGATAACGTGACCAGTCGAGGCCCGGATCGCCGGACACGAAGAAATCCGGATTCAGCAGCGACTCCTTGGTGTTATAGCGCAGCGGTCGCATTGCGGTGTCGGTGACACGACCACCGGCCTCTTCGACGATGCAGTGCGCCGCCGCGGTATCCCATTCCGACGTCGGCCCCAGGCGCGGATACAGATCGGCCCGCCCCTCCGCGACGAGACAGGACTTGAGCGAGCTGCCCATGCTGATGAGCTCATGACTGCCGATGTTCTCCAGGAATACGGTCAGCGAGCCGCCGGCATGCGAGCGACTGCCCGCGACGATGACATGGGACAAATCGAGCGGCCGCACGCGAATCCGGGCGGGTGTCCTGCCCGGCTCAACCCGGAAGGCGCCTCCGGCGCGGCTCGCGTAATAGCACAGCCCCGTCACCGGCACCAGGATCACGCCCAGCACTGGTACATGATCCTCGATGAGAGCGATGTTGACGGTGAATTCGCCATTGCGCTTGACGAACTCGCGCGTACCATCGAGCGGATCGACCAGCCAGTAGCGGCGCCATGCGGCGCGTTCGGAAAAGGGCAGCGCGGCTGACTCCTCGGACAGGACAGGCAAAACCGGCGTGAGCCTGGACAGCCCCTCGACAATGGCATGATGCGCGGCCATGTCCGCTTCTGTGAGAGGGGACTTGTCCTCCTTGTGCTCGACGCTGAATTCGCGAGTGTAGATCTCGACGATCTTCGCACCGGCGATCCGCGCGATCTCCACCACAGGACCGATCAGCTTCTGCAGATCTCCCTCCGTCATCTTGTCCGTCGTCATTTTTCGCTAACCCTTCGCTTCCTAAGTTAAAAGTTCCCGCACCATGAACAGGGCCGCGATACTGCGCGCCTCAGTGCAATCCTCACGGTCGAGCAGTTCGTTGAGCCGGCTGAGCCGCCATGGCACCACCTCGATCTCCTCCGGTTCATCGCCCGGGATACGCTGCTCATAGAGATTCTGCGCCAGCACCAGATGGGTGACATGACCGATGTATCCCGGCGCGATCGTCACCGAGGAGATATGCCGCAGGCGGCGCGCGCCCTGCCCCACCTCCTCCATCAATTCCCGGTTGGCCGCCGTGAGCAGGTCTTCCCCTGCCTCGATGCGGCCCTTGGGCAGCGCCAGCTCATAGCGGTGCATACCGGCGGCGTACTCCCGGATCAGCAGCACGGTATCGTTATCAACCATCGGAATCACCAGCACAGCCCCTTCCGAGCCGCTCTGCAGGCGTTCATAGCTGACGCATACTCCGTTGGAAAACTGCAGCTCGAGCTGCTCGATACGGAAGATCCGCGTCGCGGCGACGGTCTCACTGCTTATGATTCGGGGTTTCTCGCGCATGGTAGACTGCCGATTATACCGCCAGCGACCCAAAACCCCACGCGAATCCGCCCATAATCACCCATGACCGCAAAGCCGATGATCGACTGGGAAAAAATCCGCACCGTGCTGCTCGACATGGACGGCACACTGCTCGACCTCCACTTTGACAACCACTTCTGGCAGGAACACCTGCCACAGCGCTATGCCGAGAAACACGGTATCGGCCCGAATGAGGCCAGAACGCGGCTCCACTCGCGCTTCGAGGCCATGCAAGGCACCCTGGACTGGTACTGCGTGGATTACTGGAGCCGCGAACTCGACCTGGATATCACGCTGCTGAAGCTCGAAGTGGCACACCTGATTGCGATCCATCCCCACGTCACGGACTTCCTCGACGCGGTGCGCGCAAGCCGTCGGCGCGCCGTGCTGGTCACCAACGCCCATCACAAGAGTCTCGAACTGAAGATGCGGTGCACCCGGCTCGGCGCTCGTCTCGATGCGGTAATCAGCGCGCACACCATCGGCATCCCGAAGGAAAACCCTGCCTTCTGGCGACACCTGCAGCGCATCGAACCGTTCGACCCGGCGCATACCCTGTTGATCGACGATAATCTCGCGGTGCTGGCGTCCGCGCGCGCCTGCGGCATCGCCCATCTGCTCGCCGTGCGCAGCCCGGATTCACGCGCCGGGCCGAAATTGACAGGTGATTTTCCAGCCCTGCACGGCTTCCGCGATATCCTGCCGCCGCTGGATGGCGCGGGAAAAGGATGACGTGGATGAACCGATGCCCCTCGGGGCGTCAATTCCTTCGCGTGCGATCCCAGCCCTTGAAGCGCTTGCGGCAGTATTTCAGCAGCGCGGCATAACCATCGAAGAACAGTTCGAAGCCTTCCTCGGCGGAGGAATCGAATTCGCAGTAATCGTTGGAATATTCGCGGCAGACCTGCGGGCGCGTCTCGTAAATGCCGCAGCGGCCGTCAGGCTGCAGTTGCAGGCATTTGTTGTTGACCAGCAGAAACCAGCCGTCCTCGTCCTTGTAGACCTGGACATTCTGGTGCGAAATCTGCCACAGCATGTGATCGAAATCTTGCTTGGAGCGCGGCGTGGGTATCTGCTGGGTGAGATAGGTGCAGCACTTGGAGTTGGTGCAGAAACCGCACTTGTTCTCGGGCGTGATCTTATGTGCCGGACCGATCGGGATAATCTTGGTCATGAGGTTTAATCCGGGCGGCGGCCTGCAAGGCCGGGACGCGGCGCCGCGCATAGTGTGTGCTTATCAAGGGCCCATAGTGTAACAGCATTCCGCGATGAAATAGGCATGCAGGCAGGCGCATCAGTGGAAAACACGGGATTGAATCGGGCAGCGGGGTACAGGCAACACAATGCAAGGCAAGGGATAAGAACGGATTTCAAATCCGTCCCTATGCTGTTAGAAACCCAGGTTGAGCCGGAGGGTGTAGCTGTTTACCGCCGAGGTGAAATCCGCCTGCGCGGTCAGATTCATGAATGGCAGGAAACCGATGCGCATGCCGAGGTAGCCGCGCGTCTCCGAACTGTCGCGCGAATCAAGAGTCACACCGGTGACATGCTCGGTGCCTTCATACCAGACCTGCCCGATACCACCATAGGGGGTGAACATGGCGAAGCCCTTGCTGATGCCGAGATCGACGCCATAGGTGGACAGATCCAGATCATCCACCCCGCTGAGATTGCTGAAATGGCCCAGCACGGATACGGCCGGCACCGCCGTGGTGCCTTCGATCAGGGATTTGCGCAGCTCGCCGCCGATGATGGTGACGTTGCTGTCCGGTATGCCGGTGTAGCTCGCGCCGATATCAATGCCCAGCGGCAGACCCTTGCGCACCATCAGGCGCGGCACTGGAAGCATCGACGGGGCATCGGCGTCGCTCAGCGCCTCGCTCCACACCGAATCGTCGATCCTGGCCATGGTCAGCGAGGCGCCCAGCTCGAAGCCCGTCACACCGAGGGTCTCGGCGGGCGAAAAAGGCGCGTAGGCCGTTACCATGCCCAGCTCATCCACCAGCGTATTGAAGTCGCCCTGCGACAACGAGGGACTGAGGGAGATGTCGTTATCGCCGGCGCCGGCGCCCCCGGCGCCACACAGCATCGCCGCGGCAACCAGCGGCGCGGCACGGGATATCGCATGGGTCATGGTTGTTCTCCTCCTGCGGAAACGCTGCCCGGCATAAGCGGTCCCGGCCAACGCATAGCGTGAAGACGGTCGCGCTTTCCGCTTTTACCTTTATAATTGGCTCCGATCCGTGCCTACCTTAGCCTGAGCACGCGGGCGAAGCAAGCGCCGGCCTTTCCGCCTTGTGCAGAGCGGTATCACGAAGTGACACGAACAAGATGGCGCGCGGGTTCCACCCGACGACATGCCCAGCCACAAACCGCTAATGAATATGACCGCCAGCGACTGGATCCAGATCGAACTGACCGCGACAGCCGCCACCGCGGAATCCCTCGCCGATCACCTGAGCAACATCGGGGCGCTTTCGGTATCGTTTGAAGACGAGGCCGATGATCCGGTCTTCGAACCCGCCCCCGGGGCCACGACCCTGTGGCCCCGGACCGTGGTCATCGGCCTGTTCGCCCCGGACACCGACATCGTCACCGTACTGGCCGGGCTGCAGCGGGCACTCGATCTGCCGGAACCGCCAGACTGCCGCGTGAAACGCCTGCAGGAGCGCGACTGGGTGCGGGTCTGGATGGACCGCTTTCATCCGATGCGCTTTGGCGAACGCCTGTGGATCTGCCCGAGCGGACAGACATCGGCGGAAGCCGGACCGGACTCGGTCATCGTCACCCTCGATCCCGGCCTCGCCTTCGGCACCGGGACCCATGAGACCACCGCGCTGTGCCTGGAATGGCTGGACCGGAATGTCCGGCCGGGCTGGAAGATGATCGATTACGGCTGTGGATCCGGCATCCTCGCGGTGGCGGCGGCGAAACTTGGCGCCGGCCATGTACATGCCGTCGATATTGATCCGCAGGCACTGTATGCGACGGCGGAAAACGCGCGCAAGAACCAGGTCGCCGGGATTATCGACGAGGGAGATCCCGCCGCCCTGCCCGACGTTCCCGTCGACTGCATCGTGGCGAACATCCTGGCCGGACCGCTGATCACACTGGCCCCGCGCTTCGCCACCCTGCTGCGCGCGGGAGGCCATCTGGTACTGTCCGGCATCCTGCACGAACAGGCGGCCGAGGTCTCCGCCGCCTACTCGGAGGCCTTCATTGTCGAGGCCCCGGCGCGGCATGGCGACTGGGTGCGACTGGCGGCGCGCCGGCGCTGACACCCGGGTCATTGGCGCGAACCTGTCCTCGGATTTCACCCACCCTTACCTTATAATCCCCGTTCAGTACGTAACCACGCGAAAGCCCGCCGATGCTCGCAACCTGTCCCCACTGTCACAACGCGGTCGATGTCGGCGACGGCAGCGCCATCATGCTATGCGAATACTGCGGGCGCGAATTCCATCCCGCGGCAACGCCGGAGATCTCCGTTGCGTCCGAGCCGGCGCCCGCCGAACCCGCGCCACCGGAACCCGCCGCGCCAGAACCCGCACCACCCGAACCCGCGCCTCGCCCCGCATACCGCCTGCAGATCAGCCCGGAAGAGCGGGTCACGCTCGGCCCCCAGGCCCTGGCCGGAACGATCGCGCCGCAGGCCGCACATCATCCGCTCGCGAGCCTGTCCTGGTCGCTGGGCATCCTCGTGCTCGTCGCCGCGCTCCTCGTCCAGTACGCCTATTTCATGCGTGAGGACCTCGCCCGCCACAGCGCGCTCCGTCCCTGGCTGGAAATGCTGTGCGGCTACGCACGCTGCCAGATCCCGCTGCTGCGCGACCCGGCCCGCGTACGCATCGTGGCGCGCGACATCCGCCGCCACCCGGAAAGCGAAGGCGCGCTGCGGGTGATGCTGACGCTGGAAAACCAGGCGCCCGGGATACTGGCATATCCTGATCTCCAGCTCAGCTTCTACGACCTCCGCGACCGCCTCCTCGCGCGCCGCCGCTTCTCCCCGCAGCAATATCTGTCCCTCACCGTGGATCACGCCCTGGGAATGCCGGCGCAACAGCCGGTACAAACGATGATCGATATCGTGGATCCCGGCCCGGACGCGGTGAATTTCGAATTCCAGCTGCGCTGAACAATTTTTTCACGCGTGTCTTTATCCCCGCCCGGCGAGCAAGTATCATAGTCGGTCTTGTTTTCACCGGCTGCCGGGCGCGTGCCGCGGCTCCGCGGTTTTCCAATAATTTTAATAAGTTATGCAAATCGGTCCCTACAGGCTGAGCAACAACCTGATACTCGCGCCCATGGCCGGGGTGACCGACCGGCCCTTCCGCCAGTTATGCAAGCGCCTTGGCGCCGGCATGGCCGTTTCCGAGATGGTGTCGTGCAATTCCCTGTTGTGGGGCAGCGCCAAGACCTTGCGCCGCGCCAATCACGCCGGCGAGACCGAGCCGCGCTCGGTGCAGATCGCCGGCGCCGATCCCCGCATGATGGCGGAGGCCGCGCGCCATAACGTGGACAACGGCGCCCAGATCATCGATATCAACATGGGCTGCCCGGCGAAAAAGGTCTGCAACGTCATGGCCGGTTCGGCCCTGCTGCGCGATGAAGAGCTGGTGGGCCGAATCCTGGACGCCGTGGTCGGCGCGGTGGACGTCCCGGTCACGCTCAAGATCCGCACCGGCTGGGACCGCCAGCACCGCAACGGCATCGCCGTCGCGCGCATCGCCGAATCCGCCGGCATCCGCGCGCTGGCCGTGCACGGCCGCACCCGCGCCTGCGGCTACAGCGGCGAGGCCGAATACGACACCATCGCCGCGATCAAGGCGGCCATCAACATACCGGTCATCGCCAATGGCGACATCCGCACGCCGGAGCAGGCGCGCCACGTGCTGGAGTACACGCGCGCCGACGCCGTCATGATCGGCCGCGCGGCGCAGGGCCGGCCCTGGATCTTCCGCGCCATCGACCAGTATCTGCGCACCGGCGAACATCTTCCGGAGCCACCGGTCCAGTGGATCCGCGACGTCATGCTTGAGCACCTGGAACAGCTTTATGCCTTCTACGGCGAGCATGTGGGCACGGGAATCGCGCGCAAGCACATCGGCTGGTACAGCAAGGGCCAGGTCGGCGGCGCGGCGTTCCGCCAGAACGTGAACCGGGAGGAATCCGCGTCCGAGCAGCTCGTGCTCGTGCGTGAATTCTTCGACGGCCTCGCGGCCACCGCCGGACTCGCCGCATGAGCGCGGCGCCCCAAAGGGCGGGCCTTGTTGGCGCAGACGAGCGGCGCAAGCAACCGCTCGCAAGCGCGGTGGATACCGCCTTGACGCGGTATTTGCAAGATCTCGAGGGACATCTGCCGACGGACCTGTACGAGATGGTGCTGTGCGAAGTGGAACAACCGCTGCTGCGCACCGTCATGCAGTTCACGCGCGGCAACCAGAGCCTCGCCGCGCAGATCCTCGGTCTCAACCGCAGCACGCTGCGCAAGAAACTCGCAAAATACGGACTCGGCCGATGAACACAGCATTGCATACCGTCAGGCGCGCCCTGATCAGCGTCTCCGACAAGGATGGACTGGCGGAATTCGCCCGCGGCCTGCGCGAACTTGGCATCGAGATCCTCTCCACCGGGGGCACGGCACGGCTGCTGGCGGACAACGGCATCCCGGCGATCGAGGTCTCGCAATACACCGGCTTCCCCGAGATGATGGACGGGCGCCTGAAGACGCTGCATCCGAAGATCCACGGCGGCCTGCTCGGCCGGCGCGGCACCGATGACGCGGCGATGGCCGCGGCCGGCATCCCGCCCATCGACCTCGTGGTGGTCAACCTGTATCCCTTCGAGCAGACCGTGGCGCGCCCTGGCTGCGACCTCGCCACCGCGATCGAGAACATCGACATCGGTGGCCCGACCATGGTGCGCGCGGCGGCCAAGAACCATGCCTCCGTTGCAATAGTGGTTGACCCGCTCGATTACGAGCGCGTACTGGCGGAGCTGCGCGCGAACGATGGCGCGCTCGGCGCCGCGTTGCGTTTCGATCTGGCCGTCGCCGCCTTCGAGCACACGGCGCGCTACGACGGCATGATCGCCAATTATCTCGGCGCCCTCGGCCCGCAAGGCGAACGGCAGGCCTTCGCCCGCACCCACAACCTCCAGCTCGCCAAGGTGGAGGACCTGCGTTATGGAGAGAACCCGCCCCAGCGGGCGGCCTTCTACCGCGACCACCGCGCACCCGCGGGCAGCATCGCGGCGGCGCGGCAGCTGCAGGGCAAGGCCCTGTCCTTCAACAACATCGCCGACGCCGATGCCGCGCTTGAATGCGTGAAGTCCTTCACCGGGCCGGCCTGCGTCATCGTCAAGCACGCCAACCCCTGCGGCGTCGCGGTCGACGACTCCATTGCCGAGGCCTATCTGCGCGCCTATGCGACCGACCCGGTATCGGCCTTCGGCGGCATCATCGCCTTCAACCGCGCGCTCGACGCCGAGACCGCGCGCGCCATCCTGGAGCGTCAGTTCGTCGAGGTCATCATCGCCCCGGCGATCGAGGACGAGGCGCGGCCGGTGCTGGCGGAAAAACCGAACGTGCGCGTGCTGGCAAGCGGTCTCTGGGTCCAGGCGGCCACGCCCGGCCTTGATTACCGCAGCGTCAACGGCGGCATGCTGGTACAGGACCGCGACACCGGCATGATCGGCGCGGGTGAACTCAAAGTGGTGACACGGCGCGCGCCGGACGCGCGCGAGCTGGCCGACCTGCTGTTCGTATGGAAGGTGGCGAAATTCGTCAAGTCGAACGCGATCGTCTACGGCCGGGAGCGCATGACCATCGGCATCGGCGCGGGCCAGATGAGCCGTGTCTACAGCGCACGCATCGCCGCGATCAAGGCGGCCGACGCGCAACTCGAGGTCAAGGGATCGGTGATGGCCTCGGATGCGTTCTTCCCGTTCCGCGACGGACTGGACAGCGCGGCCGAGGCCGGCATCACCGCGGTGATCCAGCCCGGCGGATCACTGCGCGACGCGGAAGTCATCGCCGCCGCCGACGAACACGGCATTGCCATGGTGTTCACGGGGATGCGGCACTTCCGGCATTAACCCGGCTGTCGGGGACAGATTTTAAATCTGTCCCCATAACCGCGGATGGGTTCATCACCCATCACCCATCACTCTCTCTTTCCTGAAACATCTCGCTGACGCCATCGCGAGCAGCATCAGCAGCAACACAAAATCCATCCCGCCCACGCTGTTCCGATCGGCGCCGGTATCCGAGGTGAAGGAATAGATCCCCACGATTCCACTGGTCTGGTTACCCGCGACGTCGAGCGCGAGCACACGCAGGACCGAGCCCGCGGAAACGGGGATCGGGGCCGTGTAACGCGTGGTCCGCGGGATGACGTTGCCAGCCTCGTCGGTGATATTGCCATCGGATGGCGCGCTGTCATCCAGCGTGTAATACATGTCCACGCAGCCCGAACCGACGCCGTCGTTGCAACTCAGCGTCACGGCGATGGGAGCGGCGTAATTGCCCGAGGCATGCGAGGCGCTAACCGCCGGGCCGGAGAGATCGATCTGGTACAGCACGGTCTGCACCGCCTCCTGGTTGCCGGCGTCATCGCGCGAAAAATACTTCAGCGTGACCGTGCCGGCGAGGTGCAGCAAAGGATCCACCTCCTCCGGATCGATATCCGCCGGCGGGAACAGCCCGGCGAGCGAGATCGCCTCGCTATAGAGCGTCGAGGCCGTGGTCGGCTCGGTGCCGTCAAGCGTGTAATAGGTGGCGCACCCGAGTGCGAGGTGATCGTCGGTGCAACCCAGTTCGACATCCTCGATGTCGGCGCTGCCATAGAGCGCGCCGGGCAATGATTTGAGGGTGACCGGCGCACTGGTATCGATCGCATAGACCGCGGTCTTCATTGCCTCGCGGTTTCCGTCCGCGTCCTCGGAGAAATACCTCAGCGTCGTATCGCCGATGATCGTGACATCCACAGGCTCGGTGTAACTGACCGGCTCGCTGTCATCGGTGCTGTAGTAAATCCCGACGCAGCCCGCGCCCGACTGGTCAGTGCACGTCAGTGTAACCTGGGAGAGGGACTGGTAACCGCCGCCCTCCGGACTGACTGTGGTGAGCGGCGAGGCGATTCCGAAGGCGGCGATACCGGTCAGGTTCGTCGCCCCGATGCGCGTGAAATCTCCGCCGGTATACAGAGTGGCGTCGTCCACGGAGGTCGCGAGAAAATCCACCGAGGTGATCGCGCTGTCGGACCCCGGATCCCAGGCGATGACATCCGCATCAGCGGTATCAGTACGGAAACCGGCGATGCGGTTACGCGCCACAACCCCATTGACGCTGGTGAACCCGCCGCCGGCATAGAGACGCGCGCCATCGGCCGACAGCGTGAGCGCATGCACCGGACCGTCGACATCCGGATTCCAGGCCAGCGCCATGTCATCGTCGACACCGGTATCGAACGCGGCGAGATTATTGCGCGCCGCGCCGCCGGCCTGGCCGAAGTCTCCACCCGCGTACAGTGTGGCGTCCGCGAGCGCCAGCGCATGAATCACTCCGTCCAGCGGCGCGGGATTCCATCCGGTCGCCTTGCCGTTCACGGTCCGCAGCGCGGCGAGTCCCTGGCGCGGCTGTCCGCCGATCGCGGCGAAATCGCCGCCGGCATAGAGCGTGGCGCCATCGGCCGACAGGTCCAGCGCGCGCACGACGCCGTCGGCGCCGGGATCCCATGGCAGCACCGCGCCGGTGGTGGTATTTATACTCGCGATATGATTGCGCGCGACGCCGCCGACCGCGGTGAAATCGCCGCCGATATACAGCGTGCGGCCGTCGGGCGAAAGGGCCAGCGCGCGGACGCTGCCGTTCGCATCGCCCTCTCCATTCGCATTCCAGGTCGGGATCACCGCGCCGTTCGCGACGCTCAGTGCCGCGAGGCGTCCGCGCGCGATCGCTCCGATCAAGGTGAAATCGCCGCCGACATACAACGTGGCGCCGTTCGTCGAAACCGCCAGGGCGCGTACGGTCGCATCCACCTGCGGCGCCCAGGTCGCGACCGGCTGGTCCTGCGCGAGGATGATCTTGGCGAGACGCGGGAACGAGGATCCGTTGACCGTGGTGAAGGCGCCGCCGAGATAGAAGAAACCGTTGCTGATCGCACCGGCCAGGACCGCGTCATTCACTTGCGCGAAATCGGTATCGGGGATGTCAGAGGCACGACCTGCCTCCGGCGCGCACAAGACCACCGCCAGCAGCAGGCCCGCCGCAAGACGCCACCTCCGAAACTCAGCGCGCGACATCGCGCATTCTCCCGCGCGCGGCCCGCAACAGCAGACAACCCATCAGCGCCAGCAGCGCGCAGGTGTCGAATGCCCCGACCTTGCCACGGTTGATGACATATTCCTCGCGCTTGACGCCCTCGGTGTTTCCGGCCACGTCAACGGAGAAAAACTTCAGCACCGCCGTCTCGCTGATCGTGACGGGGCCTGTATAACGAGTGGATGCGGTGGTCGGCTGGCTGCCGTCGAGCGTGTAATACGTCGCGGCACAGCCGGTGCCGGCGCCATCGTCGCAACTCAATATGACATCAATGGTATTGGAATCGAATACGCCACTGGCCGGGCTGGCCAGAGTGAGCGGCGGGGCAAGCTCGACGCTATAGGCCTCCGTTTGCACCGGGCCGGCGTTCCCGGCGTTGTCGACGGCGAAGAACTTCAGCACCAGATCAGCATCCAGGGGAATCCTGTCGGAGTAGACCGCCGACGCGGTGGTCGGTTCGGAGCCATCCAGGGTGTAATAGATCGTCGCGCAGCCGGAACCGTCGGCGCCGTCGTCACAGACGAGCGTAATGGGAACCGCCGTCACGCTGTTGTACAAACCGCCGGCGGGAACCGCCGTGGCTGCCGGCACCGACTGCTCCGGCGGCAGGGCCGCGAGCGCGGCCAGCGCGCGCCGCGCGCCGCCGTCGATCGTGGCGAATACGCCGCCCGCGTACAGGGTATATTCGTCCCCGACGCTATCATTGACCAGGCTGAGCGTGTTCACTGCCGCGTCAGCGGCAACGACCCAGCCGGCGTCCACCGTCGCGTCCGCGATGGCGAGCGCAGCGAGGCGATTGCGCGCCACCCCGGCGACCGTGGTGAAATTGCCGCCCACGTAGAGCAGCGTGCGATCGACAGAACGCGCCACGGCGTTCACTGCGCCGTCGAGTTGCGGATTCCAGACCAGCGGCGCGTTTGCGGCGGGATCCAGCGCCGCCACCCCGACCCGAGACGCACCACCGATCGAAGTGAAGTCGCCCCCCGCGTACAGCACGCCGGTGTCCCCGATATACGACAAAGCGCGCACTGAGCCATCATCGATCTGTGGCGCCCAGTCGAGGATCTCCGGTACGCTCATGTCGAACGCGGCTACGCGCGCGCGCGCCACGCTGTCAATCCCCTCGAAGTCGCCCGCGACATACAAGGTAAAGCCGTTGACCGCGAACGCGTATACGCCCGAACCGTCGGCGGGCGACGGATTCCACGCGGTCGCGATGCCGTTTCCGAGCGAGACCTCGCCCAGCCAGTTGCGCGCGAGACCGCCCACGGTGGCAAACATGCCGCCCACATACAGACTGCCGCCGCCGCCCGACAGGGCGAGCGCGTACACCGCGCCATCGGCGCCCGGGTTCCACGCCGTGGCGGCGCCGGTGGTGCTGCTCAACGCCGCCAGACGGCTGCGCGACAGGCCCGCGATCGCAGTGAACTCGCCGCCTGCGTAGAGTGTGCCTCCGGACGTGAGTAACAATGCGCGCACCGCTCCGTTCGCGTCAGGATCCCAGGCGGTGGCCGTGCCGGTGGCGAGATCGAGCGCGGCGAGATTGCGCCGCGTCACGCCGTTGACCGAGGAGAATTCACCGCCGGCATACAATGCGGCACCGCTGATGGCGAGGGCCTCGACGGTGCCGCCCGCGCTCGGATTCCAGACAGAATCCGTGATCGCGTTGATGACGGCGGTATCGAGCGCCGCCAGGCGGTTACGCTCAAGGCCGCCCATCGCGGTAAACTCGCCACCCGCGTACAGCCGTGCGCCATCCAGCCGCAGCGCGCGCACCGCTCCGTTCGCGTCCGGATTCCAGGCCGTCGCGCTCGCGCTCGTCGCATCGAGCGCCGCGATACGGCCGCGCACCGCGCCACCGATCTGCGTGAATTCGCCGCCCGCATACACCGTCGCCCCGCTGACCACCAGCGCGCGCACCGCTCCGTCCGCATCCGGATTCCAGGCCGTCGCAGCCCCGCTCGTCGCATCGAGCGCCGCGATCCAGCCGCGTACCGCGCCACCGATCTGCGTGAATTCGCCGCCCGCATACACTGTCGTCCCGCTGACCACCAGCGCGCGCACCGCTCCGTTCGCATCCGGATTCCAGGCCGCCGCATTCCCGCTCGTCGCATCGAGCGCCGCGATACGGTTGCGCGCCGCGCCACCGACCTGCGTGAATTCGCCGCCTGCATAAACGACGACGCCATCGACCAGCAGCGTCGACACCGTCGCATCGGCGTCCGGATTCCAGGCGGTAACCGTTCCGCCGGACGCGTCGAGCGCGGCGATGCGGTTACGGCCGGCGGCGCCGACCTGCGTGAACTCACCGCCGACATACAACACGCCGCCCGCCAGCGCCAGCGCGCGTACCACGCCGTCCGTCTCCGGCGCCCACGCGGTCACGGTACCGGACGCGTCGATATGCGCGAGATTGTCCCGCGCCTGATCCCCTGCCCGGCTGAACTCGCCGCCGATGAACCAGCCCCCGCCGCCATCGGCCGCCACCGCATGTACCGGTCCGTTGACGCGCGCGAAGGAAAAATCCACCGCGCCGACACCGGCCGGATCGATCCCGACACCGGCGCCGGTGGCAGGACCAAGATAGGAAAATTCACCGCCCAGAAACAAGGTATCCGCGTTGGCATCCACGAGGCTGGCGTACACCGGACCATTGGGAACCCATACCTCGTCGCGCAGATCGACGGCGGCGCCCGAGGCGGCGAAGAATACAGCGATCAGCGCGGTGAGTGCCCGCAGGGCGCGCCTGCCCGGCTCCGCCTTATCGGTGACGGGATACGGGATGAGGGTTTTCCTGAACGATTTCGGCATGCGACATCATTGCCGTAAGGTGAATGCGGGATTGAAAAATACGTGTCCATGATACGCCGATTCCCTGGCTGCCTCAACGAATCAATGGCTTAACTGCGCGCGCCGGATGCGGATTGAGAACGCGCGACCGAGGCAGGGATTAAATCCGTCTGCGGGATGACCCGTCCGCGCCGGATACGGTATCCTACGCCCTGAAATCATCGCTAACGACCAGCAGGCCGAGACACCCGATGAATATCCTGATCATAGGCAGCGGTGGCCGTGAGCACGCCCTGGCCTGGAAGGCCGCTCAATCGCCACTCGCGGACACCGTCTATGTCGCGCCCGGCAATGCGGGTACCGCGCTCGAACCCGACATCGAGAACGTCGCCATCGAGGCCACCGACATCCCGCGGCTGGTGGAATTCGCGCGCGCGAACGAGGTGGGCCTCACCGTCGTCGGTCCGGAGCAGCCGCTGGTCGCCGGCATCGTCGACGCATTCCGCTCTGCCGGGCTGCGCTGCTTCGGGCCCAGCCGGGCGGCGGCGCAACTGGAAGGCTCCAAGGCCTTCAGCAAGGATTTCCTCGCGCGCCATCACATCCCGACTGCGGCTTACGGGGTGTTCACCGGCATCAATGAAGCGACGGACTACATCCGCCGCGTCGGCGCGCCGATCGTGATCAAGGCCGATGGACTGGCCGCCGGCAAGGGCGTGATCCTGGCCGCGACCGAACAGGAGGCCATCGCCGCCGTCACCGACATGCTGGAGGGCAATGCCTACGGCGACGCGGGCCACCGCGTGGTCGTCGAGGAGTTCCTGTATGGCGAGGAGGCGAGCTTCATAGTCATGTGCGACGGCGGACATGTGCTGCCAATGGCCACCTCGCAGGACCACAAGGCGCGCGACAACGGCGACACCGGACCCAATACCGGCGGCATGGGCGCCTACTCCCCGGCGCCGGTGGTCACGCCCGCGATCCATGACCGCGTCATGAACGAGGTGATCCTGCCCACCGTACGCGGCATGGCGCAGGACGGCATCGTCTATACCGGATTTCTCTATGCGGGCCTGATGATCGCTCCCGACGGCACGCCCAGGGTGCTCGAGTTCAACTGCCGCTTCGGCGACCCTGAGACACAGCCGATCATGCTGCGTTTGAAATCCGACCTGGTCGCGCTGTGCCTCGCCGCAGTGGATGGCCGGCTCGATTCCGAACCCGCCGAATGGGACTCCCGTCCGGCGCTCGGCGTGGTGCTCGCGGCCGGCGGTTATCCCGATGCGTATGCGAAGGGCGATGTGATCCGCGGGCTGCCAAGACGCGACTCCGCCGACGCCAAGGTATTCCATGCCGGCACGCGCCTGCAGGGCGATGACATTGTCACCAGCGGCGGCCGCGTGCTGTGCGCCTGCGCGCTGGGCGAGACCGTCGCCGCGGCACAGGCCCGCGCCTATGAACTCGCACGGCGGATCGACTGGCGCGGGGTCTATTACCGCACCGACATTGGCCATCGCGCGATCGCGCGTGAGATCAGCGGGCGTTGAACCATTGAGGGGATTCCGGATAATTCCTCGCCGTCATTCCCGCGAAAGCGGGAATCCAGTAGTCTGTCCATCAACTCCGGATTCCGCTTCTTCGCTGCACTCCGTCCGGAAAGACGCATTGGCCCGGGAACGCTTTCATAGCTGATGAGGAAAATTCCATGAGCAAGACCTTCGTCGCCGTCCTGATGGGCTCAGACAGTGACCTGCCCGTGATGCAGAACACGCTGGATACCCTCAGAAAGCTGCAGATCCCGTTCGAAGTACGCGTCACCTCGGCCCACCGCACGCCGCGCGAGACGCACGACTATGTCGCCGATGCTGACAAGCGCGGCTGCGCGGTGTTCATCGCCGCCGCCGGGCTCGCCGCGCATCTCGCCGGCGCGGTCGCGGCCATCACGGTCAAACCGGTAATCGGCGTGCCGCTCGACGCCGGACCGCTGAAGGGCATGGACTCGCTGCTCTCGACGGTGCA
Organism: Gammaproteobacteria bacterium; assembly: GCA_020845975.1. Lineage (GTDB taxonomy): Bacteria > Pseudomonadota > Gammaproteobacteria > SZUA-140 > SZUA-140 > JADJWH01. The sequence continues at coordinate 43,690 of JADLET010000134.1, forward strand.
GATGCCGGGCGGTATCCCGGTCGCCTGTGTCGCCATCGGCTCGGCCGGGGCGAAGAACGCCGCTTATCTCGCCGCGCAGATGATCGCCCTGTCCGACGCCGCGCTCGCCGCGCGCCTGCAGCAGGAGCGCGCCGACAACGCCAGGTCGATCATCGCGAAGAACGCCGCACTGCAGGAACAACTGCAGGCGAAATAACCCTGCGCAACCGGACCTGATGATGAGCGGAGACTGGCAACTGCGCGCGGCCGCGCGCTGCATTCATGGCGGTGGCATCATCGCCTATCCCACCGAGGCGGTGTACGGACTCGGCTGCGATCCGCTGGATGGCGATGCGGTGTTCCGCCTGCTCGACCTCAAACAGAGACCGCTCGCGCAGGGACTCATCCTGATCGGCGCGGAATACGCCCAGCTCGCGCCCTACGTCGGCCCTGTGTCCGGGCCAGTCATGAAACGCGTCCGCGCCAGCTGGCCCGGCCCCGTTACCTGGCTGCTGCCGGCATCACCGGGCGTGCCTTACTGGCTGTGCGGCGCGCACGCAACCATCGCCGTGCGCGTCACCGCGCACCCGCTCGCCGCCGCGCTATGCCGCGCCGCCGGCCACGCGCTGGTCTCCACCAGCGCCAACCGCCATCTCCGGCCGCCGGCACGCAACGCCCTGCAGGTCGAACGCCACCTAGGCGCCGAACTCGACTACGTGCTGACCGGCAGGGTCGGGCCCCGGAAACATCCGAGCGAGATCCGTGACGCGCTGAGCGGCCGCGTTGTGCGGCCGGGCTGATCATTCGCCTGGGGCGCAGATTTCAAATCTGTCCCCTCCTCGATCTGCGCTAGAATCCGAACATCTATTCACGAATCCGACGGTACCCCATGAGCCAGCCCGACATCGCCGCCGTAAAAACCTACCTGCTCGGACTGCAGACTCGCATCTGCTCTGAACTTGAGACCGAGGATGGAGCGGCGCGCTTCGTCGAAGAGACGTGGGAACGACCGGAGGGCGGCGGCGGACGCAGCCGGGTGCTGGCGGACGGCGCGGTGTTCGAGCAGGCGGGGGTGAATTTCTCCCACGTCACGGGCGCGGGCATGCCGGCATCCGCCACCGCGCACCGGCCCGAGCTGGCCGGACGCCGGTTCGAGGCGCTCGGCGTGTCGCTGGTGATCCATCCGCGCAATCCCTACGTCCCGACCTCGCACGCCAATGTGCGCTTCTTCATCGCCGAGAAAGAAGGCGCGGCGCCGATCTGGTGGTTTGGCGGCGGCTTCGATCTGACGCCATATTACGGCTTCGAGGAGGATGCCCTGCACTGGCATCGCATCTCGCGCGCCGCCTGTGTTTCCTTCGGCGCGGACGTCTATCCGCGCTACAAGAAATGGTGCGACGAGTATTTCTTCCTGAAGCATCGCAATGAGCCGCGCGGCATTGGCGGGCTGTTCTTCGACGATCTGAACGAATGGGGCTTCGCGCGCTGCTTCGGCTACATGCAGAGCGTCGGCGATCATTACCTCGCGGCCTACCGCCCGATCGTCGCGCGCCGCAAGGCGACGCCCTTCGGCGAGCGCGAACGCGACTTCCAGCTCTACCGGCGCGGTCGCTACGTGGAGTTCAACCTGATCTACGACCGCGGCACGCTGTTCGGCCTGCAGTCGGGCGGGCGCACCGAGTCGATCCTGATGTCGCTGCCGCCGCTGGTGAAGTGGCGCTACAACTGGCAACCCGAGCCCGGTACCGAGGAGGCGCGCCTGTACAGCGATTTCCTGCGGCCGCGCGATTGGCTGGGTGAATTGGAATAATCGCCGCGGCTTCGTTTGTAATGCCGCGCCACGCGTTGCTCAACCCAGGCGGCGGCGATCCCGCTTGACCTTGTAGCCCGGAGGGAGCAATGCGCAATCCGGGGATGGCTACCGCCCCTCCCGGATCACCGCGCCATGCGCATACATCCAGGCTACGAAACGGCGACCCCCCGAATTATTCTTCACCGGGTCTGCAGTAACCGGCACAGGGAAGACTGTACCAGCGCGGCTCGCCGTCGAGGCGCAGCGCGGTCAGCGCGCCGCCCCAGATGCAGCCCGAATCGAGGGCGAAGATGCCGGGCGCGTGATAGCGCCCGAGCGTCGACCAGTGACCGAACACCAGCCGTAGATTGGCGCTGGCGCGATCGGGGACATCGAACCACGGCTTCAGGTCATCAGCGCGCCCGAACGGCGAACCTTTTTCCTTCAGATGGATGCATCCCTGTGTATCACACAGACGCAGGCGCGTGAGGCAATTGAGGATGAAGCGTAGACGCTCGATACCACGCAGCTCATCGGACCACCGATCCGGCTTGCCACCGTACATGTCGCGCAGGAACGCGACGTAATCATCGGAGCGCAGCACGGCCTCGAGCTCGGCGGCGCAGCCAGCCGCCTGCGCAAGGTCCCACTGCGGCGGCAGGCCGGCATGGATCATGGTATAGCCGAGCGCGGCGTCGTGATGCAGTAGCGGCAGATGCCGCAGCCAGTCGATCAGCTCGTCGCGGTCGGGCGCGGCGAGGATGTCATCGAAGGTGTCGTCCGGACCCGGGTCGCGCGTGCCGCTCGCAATCGCCAGCAGATGCAGATCATGGTTGCCGAGCACGGTGACAGCGCGGTCGCCCAGGCTCTTGACGAAGCGCAGCCCCTCGAGCGAAGCGGGCCCGCGGTTGACCAGATCGCCGACGAACCACAGCCGGTCGGTGTCAGGATTGAATTCAAGCAGCGAGAGCAGCGTCATCAGTTCGCGCTGACAACCCTGCACATCGCCGATGGCGTAGTCAGCCATGGAGCCTCCCCGGGGACAATTTGATTAGTAGCAACACCTGTTTACGGATTCGCTGTTCATCGGGAACAGATTTATTATTATCCAAAAAATAAATCTGTCCCCGACGTCAATTATACGGCGCGACGCGCGGTATTGACGTAGTTTGGCGCTGAACAGTGTGAGGCCAAGCTCAATAAATAAATCTGTCCCCAACGTCAGTTATCTGGCGCGACGCGCAGGGAGAAGGTGACCGGGCCGTCGTTGATCAGGGCGACCTGCATGTCGGCGCCGAACTCGCCGCACTCGACACGTAGCGGATGGGTGCGCGTACGCGTCAGGGCGTAGTCGAACAGGCGGCGCGCCTCTGTGGGCTCCGCCGCCGGGGTGAAGCTGGGGCGCAGGCCGGAGCGGGTGTCCGCCGCGAGCGTGAACTGCGACACCAGCAACACCTCGCCGCCGACATCGAACACGCTGCGGTTCATGCGGCCTTCGTCGTCGGCAAAGATGCGGTAGTTCAGCACGCGCTCAATCAGCCGGTCGGCCTGCGCCTCGGTGTCGCCGCGCTCCACCGCCAGGAACACCAGCAGTCCGCGGCCGATCTCGCCGACGGCGCGACCGTCCACCTGCACCCGCGCCGAGACGACGCGCTGCAGCAGCGCGATCACGTCAGGCGCTTGGACAGATCGACGGTCGCGCGCACCAGCGCGTCGACGATGCCGGGCTCGAGCGCGGAGTGGCCGGCGTCGGGGATGACGCGCAGCTCGGCGCGCGGCCAGGCCTGGTGCAGGTCCCAGGCGCTCTTCAAGGGACATACCGCGTCGTAGCGCCCGTGCACGATGACGCCGGGGATATCCGCCAGGCGGTGGGCGTGACGCAGGATCTGGTCCGGCTCGAGAAAGGTATCGTTCATGAAGTAATGGCACTCGATGCGGGCGAGGCTGAGCGCGGTGTAGGGTTCGGAGAAGTGGTCAACGACCTCCTTGCGCGGCAGCAGGTTCGAGGTCTTGCCCTCCCAGCGCGACCACGCCTTGGCGGCAGCCATGCGCGCGATCTCATCCTCGCCGGTCAGGCGGCGATAATAGGCGGCGACGAGGTCGCCGCGCTCGTCCTCGGGGATGGGGCGCAGGTATTCCTCCCAGTAATCCGGAAACAGCCAGCTCGCGCCCTCCTGGTAGAACCAGCGGATCTCCGCCGGCCGGCACAGGAAGATGCCGCGCAGGATCAGGCCGAGCACGCGCCGGGGATGGGCCTCGGCATAGACCAGCGCGAGGGTGGAACCCCATGAACCGCCGAACACCAGCCAGCGCTCGATGGCGAGGTGCGCGCGGATGCGTTCGATGTCGGCGACCAGGTGCGGTGTGGTGTTGTCGTGGAGCTCGGCATGCGGCGTCGAGCGGCCGCAACCGCGCTGATCGAACAGCACGATGCGGTAGACCTCGGGATCGAAGAAGCGGCGATGCCAGGTCTCGCAGCCCGAGCCGGGACCGCCATGCACGAACAGCACGGGCAGGCCCTCGGGATTGCCGCACTCCTCGATATAGAGCGTATGCAGCGCATCAACCTGCAGGCTGTGCGTGACATATGGCTTGATTGCGGGATACTGCCCGATCATTTTACCTTCCCCCATTCCCTGACAGAATCTAGATCAGCGTGGCGCCGATCCAGTGACCGATCAGATAAGTCGCGAGGCCGGCGCCGGCGCCGATGAGCATCATGCGCGCCCCGCTCCACAGCGCGCCCTTGCCGGTGAACAGGCTGAGCAGCGCACCCACGCCGAACAGGGCCGTCAGACTCAGGGCGATCATCACCGCGACAGGGCGCCCGCCGGTCCCGAGCAGGAACGGGATCAATGGTATCAGCGCCCCCGCGGCGAAGGAAACAAACGAGGCGACCGCCGCACCGAGCGGTGAACCAAGCGTTCCGGGATCGAGACCGAGTTCCTCGCGCGCGAGCGCGTCGAGCGCCTTTTCGTGGTCCTTAAGCAGGTCGGCGGCGAATTCGCGCGCCTGCGCCAGATCGAGTCCGCGCGCGTTGTAGATGAGCGCGAGCTCCTCCGCCTCCTCTTCCGGATATTCATCCAGCTCGTCGCGCTCGAGACCGATCTGGTATTCATACAGCTCGCGCTGCGAGCGCACCGAGATGTATTCGCCGGCCGCCATCGATGCGGCCCCCGCCAGCAGACCAGCCGCGCCGGTGAGGAGAACCACGCCGGTGTCCTGCACCGCGCCGACCACACCCAGCAACAGGCAGGTATTGGAAACAAGGCCGTCGTTGACACCGAACACGGCAGCGCGCAGATTGCCGCCGCGACCGAGATTGGAATGGCGATAACCGATCTCCTCGACCGAGGCGGGCATCGCATGGCCCGGGCCGGGCGCCGGATGGGTGTAGACGGACAGGCCGCGAATCTTCATGGCGGCCAGCGCCGGACGGATCGCGCGCGGGCCGATGCGGCGGATCAGCCAGGCGATGACGCGGGTGCGCCAGGTCGACCGCGGTCGATGCGGCACCGTTTCGCCGGCGGAGCGCATCTTTTCCTCCCACAGTCCCGCCTGTGTCTCGGCGGCATGGGCCAGTGAATTGAACAGCGTGGCCTTGGCGGGATCATCCTCGACTTCCGCCATGATGCGATACAGCCCGGCGGAACGCTTTTCCTCGGCCCAGCTTTCACGGTCGCCCATCGGGGGGACTCCTCAACGCAGCCCAGAAACGGCTTGCGCGCAGCTCAGCGTGCGCCGTTCTTGGCTTCCATGATGCCATTCATCAGCTTGAGGCCGCCGAAGGCATCCTTGGCGTAATGCACATTGTCGGGCACGGTATAGGCGGCGCGGCAGTCGCCCTCGACATAGCGCCGCGTCAACGCGGCGCCGCCGAGCAGGACCGGGATATCCACGCCCTGGCGCTTCATCTCCTCAAGGTTTTCCTTCATGATCACGGTCGATTTCACCAGCAGGCCCGACATACCGACGGCGTCCGCGCGGTGTTCGAGCACGGCATCGATGATGTTCGTCAGCGGCTGCTTGATGCCGAGGTTGATCACCCGGTAGCCGTTGTTGGTCAGGATGATGTCGACCAGGTTCTTGCCGATGTCGTGCACGTCGCCCTTGACCGTGGCGAGCACCAGCGTGCCCTTCTGCTGGCCGTCGGCGCGCTCCATCAGCGGTTCGAGGAACGCCACCGCGGCCTTCATGGTCTCGGCCGACTGCAGCACGAAGGGCAGCTGCATCTGGCCGGAGCCGAACAGCTCGCCAACCACCTTCATGCCGTCGAGCAGCAGCTCGTTGATGATGTCGAGCGGCCTGTATTTCTTCAGGGCCTCGCGCAGGTCGTCCTCCAGCCCCTTCTTGTCGCCATCGATGATGCGCTGCTTGAGCGCCTCCTCGACCGTCTCTGCCTTCACCTTCACCGTCGCCGCCGCCTTGACGTCCTTGAACAGGTCGACGAAATGGA